>NZ_JAMXAX010000036.1 GCF_023913775.1 Acidovorax facilis | reverse complement strand
TCTTGCGACACCCTGCTCTACTCAGCGAAGCCTTGAATTATATACCGGTTTTTACACCACCTACAACCCAAAACCAAAATTTCTTCATCCACCTTCTCGACATCAGCAGCAACAGGACCTAAACCCCCCCACCACATCTTCAGCGTCACCACATTTCTGCAGAACCGCCTCAGCAGCGAAGCCCTCGGCTATAGCACTAGTTTGGAGGGCAAGAAGAATTTTCGAGAGAAATTTTTACATCCCCCTCGAAAGACCGATACACCCGGCTTTCACACTCGCCACTTTTCCAACAGCTTCTCAGGGCTCAAGCTATCGTAACCCTCAAACGGTTGATGGATCCAGGGATTCGTCGGCAGGAATTCCACCGAATAGTCTGGCGTGAACGTCGACAAGCCCTTTGTCCAGATCACAGCGCTGCGCAGCTCGGTGATGGGTGCATAGTTGGTCTTCAACATGTTGATCACCGCATGCAAGGTGTAACCTGAGTCCGCAAGGTCATCCACCAGTAGCACCTTGCCTGCGATCTCACCCTTGGGCGTCGTGATGAACCGCGCAATATCCAGATGCCCCTGCACCGTTCCAGCCTCGGCGCGGTAAGAACTTGTGGACATGATGGCCAAGGGCTTGTCAAAGATGCGGCTCAAAATATCGCCAGGACGCAACCCTCCCCGGGCAAGGCACAGGATCGTGTCGAACGCCCAGCCCGATTGGTGCACCTTGAGCGCCAGCTTCTCAATAAGACTGTGGTACTCGTCATAGCTGACGTAAAGGTGTTTGCCGTCTTCGGTCAACATGCGGTGGCTCCTGGATACATAGCTGTGGGTGCGGAAGTCACTGGGAATTTCAAATCATCAACCAGCGACATAAGGGTGACGCATCATGATGGTGTGATCACGGTCGGGGCTGGTGGAGATCATATCGATAGGCACACCCGTAACCTGTTCAATACGCTCCAGATAACGGCGAGCGCTCTGTGGCAATTTGACGTAGTCAGTCACGCCAACGGTGGACTCACTCCAGCCTGGCAATGTCTCGTAGACAGGCTTGCAGCGTGCGATATCTTCCGCGCCCATGGGCAGAAGATCGATGTGCTCACCGTCGAGTTCATACCCGGTGCAGAGCAATAGTTCTTCCAGCCCGTCCAGAACATCCAGTTTGGTGATACACAAACCGGAGAGGCCATTGACCTGAGCGCTACGCTTGAGCAGCGCAGCATCGAACCAGCCGCATCGACGACTACGCCCCGTGGTCACACCCTTCTCAGCGCCCACCGTACTCATGTGATACCCAGGCGTACCAGGCACTTCCCAGTCCAGCTCCGTCGGGAAAGGGCCGCCGCCAACGCGGGTGCAATACGCTTTGGTAATACCGAGTATGTAATGCAACATGCCGGGACCGACGCCCGAGCCGGCCGCTGCGTTCCCGGCTACACAATTGCTCGATGTGACATAGGGGTAGGTCCCATGATCCACATCGAGTAGCGTACCTTGTGCGCCCTCAAACAGAAGATTGGCACCATCTCGATGGGCGTCGTTAAGCTCGCGCGATACATCAGCCATCATGGGCTTGAGCAACTCAGCATGGCGCATCGCTTCTGCATACACCACATCGAACTGAACCTTGCCGTCCTCGATATACGGCTTGAGTGCATCACCAAACACGAAGGTGCCCGAGCGCAGATAGGTCGTAAGGATATGGTTATGCAGATCCAGCAATTCACGAAGCTTGGCAGCAAACCGCTCGGGGTACTTCAAGTCTTGCACCCGCAGGGCACGACGGGCAATCTTGTCTTCATACGCGGGGCCAATACCGCGACCAGTAGTTCCAATTTTTTCCGTTCCACCCTGTTCACGTGCAGCTTCTCGCGCCACATCCATGGCTGCATGGAACGGAAGAATCAGCGGGCAAGCTTCGCTGATTCGCAAGCGTGAACGCACTTCGACGCCCGCTTTTTCAAGGCCTTCGATTTCCTCAAACAGCTTGGCTGCCGACAAGACAACACCATTGCCGATGTAGCACTTGACGCCTGGGCGCATGATGCCACTAGGGATCAGGTGTAGTGCCGTCTTGACACCATTGATGACCAGTGTGTGGCCCGCGTTGTGCCCACCTTGAAAACGGACGACACCTTGCGCGCTTTCGGTCAGCCAATCAACCAGCTTGCCTTTGCCTTCGTCACCCCACTGGGTTCCGACCACCACTACGTTGCGACCTTTGGTTGCTTTCATCTCAAACCCAATTCAATTGTCAATTGCTTAAACAGCCTGCACGACCCAGCGGCCCGCAATCTGCACCAGTTCCCGATCACAGTGGAACTCGTCCACTTCGCTCTCATGCCCCGGCAAAACACAAACCACCGTCTCACCAGACGTGCGGAGTTCCGCGATGGCTGCATTCACTTCATCCGACTCTCCCCAGGGAGCACGGATAGCAGCTTTCAATGCCCGTGGAGAGACCACGCCCACTACCTGCTTGATATCCAGACTAAATCCCGCTGCGGGACGATTGCGGCCGAACACAGCCCCCACCTCGTCATAACGGCCACCCCGAACGAGCGCATCGCTTGCGCCCGGGGCATAGATCGCAAAACGTGCACCGCTGTAGTAGGCATAGCCACGCAGATCGGCCAGATCAAAAGTGACAGCAGCCCCCTCAAGGCGGGATGCCAGCCAATTTAAATTTGATAGCACTTGAGATATGCCAGGAAAGCGCTGGAAGGCTTTTTGAGCCTCAATCAACACACCCTGATCCCCATAGAGCTGAAGCAACGCCAACAAACCCTCGCGCGACTCCACAGGGAAATCTCGGGTCAATGCCGCGAGTTCAGCCGCGTCCTTGGCTGCCAGTGCCGCATGGATACCGCTCAACACCTGGACATTCACGGACACGCCCGCCAGAAGATTGCGCACGATGCGCACATCCGCCAGGTCAATCGTGGTGCTGGGCACATTGGCAATGCGCAAGCATTCCCGGGCGAGCTGCAACGCCTCAAGATCAGCCTCCAGCCCAGCATGCCCGAAGATTTCTGCGCCGAACTGGAGCGGCTCGCGGGTGGCATGCGGACGATCAGGCCGGGTATGCAGCACTGGCCCGCAATAACAGAGGCGAGTCACCCCCTTGCGATTGAGCAAATGCGCGTCAATTCGAGCGACCTGGGGGGTAGTGTCCGCTCGGAGTCCCATGGATCGCCCCGAGAGCTGGTCCACCAGTTTGAAGGTCTGGAGATCGAGAGCTTCTCCCGTACCCGTCAACAGGGATTCAAGATGCTCCAGCAACGGGGGCATGACCAGCTCATAGCCGTAGCAGCGGGCTGTATCAAGCAGCCCGCGACGCAATTCTTCGATGTGCCGTGCTTCGGACGGCAAGACATCGGCAATGTGATCCGGAAGGACCCAAGCAGACATGGAAAAAAGGGGAGGCTGTTAAAACCGTGATTCTACCGGGAGCGGCGAAGAGCCCAGAGAGACTCCACCCGCTATCGGCTCTGGCGCTGTTCAGAGCCAGAGCATCAACACGCCAGCAACGATTGCCAGCAAACCGAAAAATCGAATCTGGCCATCCTGCAGCAGCGCAATGTGAGCGACTGCACGCCGCCAACTCTGAGGCGAAAGAAATGGCAGCAGTCCCTCAATCACCAGCACCAAGGCGAGCGCTGCCCAGAGGCTTTCCGAATCCACAGCGGCAGGATGTCGACAATCAGCAGGGGGACTACTTCCGGGGTGCTGCAGGCATAGCCGCAGAGTTTCCACCTCGGAATGTCTTGAAAAACTCTGATGACGAGGGGTCCAGAACCATTACATCGCTCTTCTTGTTGAAGCTGGATTTGTAGGCTTCCAAGCTTCGATAGAACTGCGCAAACTGCGGGTCCCGCCCAAACGCCTCGGCGTAAATGCGCGCGGCTTCAGCGTCACCTTCGCCTTTGATCTTCTGTGCATCCCTGTAGGCATTGGCAATAGTGATCTCGCGCTGGCGGTCTGCATCAGCACGAATTTTTTCACCTTCCGCCGCCCCCGTAGAACGGAGTTCATTGGCCACGCGTTTGCGCTCGGCCTCCATGCGCCGATACACCGATTCCGTAATCGCCTCCACGTAATCGACGCGGGTAATGCGAACATCGACAACATCCACACCCCACGGCTTGGCGCCGCGAACGGTCTCCAGCACTTCGCGCTTCACATCAGCCATCAGCGCTTCCCGCTTCAGAGAAAGAAGCTCCTTGACGGTGCGCTTGTTGATTTCCTCCTGGAAAGCATTGCGCACCACGCGATTGAGTTGCATCGCTCCGGCACTCTCATCCAGTCCAACGTTACGGATGTACTCCGTTGGCTCGGAAATACGCCACCGCACATACCAGTCGATGACCACCCGTTGCTTCTCCGCAGTCAACATGGGCTCCGTGTCACTGCTATCCAGCGTCAAAAGGCGTTTGTCGATGTACGACACGTTTTGAAAAGGCGGGGGCAGCTTGAAATTCAAGCCTGGCTCTGTGATCACTTCCTTGATCTGCCCCAAGGCGTAAAGCACACCAAACTGGCGCTGGTCCACCACAAAAAGCATGGAGCTCATCAGGGCCAGCACCACCAAGAGGGTAGATGCAATAAATCCGACTCTGTTCACGAGTTGCTCCTAGCGAGTTTCACGATCGCGTGTGCGACTGCTGTCACGCGCGCGGGGATCATTCGAAAAAGTGGTCGAAGGGGCTGCAGGCACCGCAACGGGGGCCGTAGTATTTGCAGCTGGAGCATCTGATGCCCCCCCTCCGCTGGCGACACTTTGCATGATCTTGTCCAGTGGCAAATACAACAGGTTGGAACCCTGCCGTGATTCAACCAGCACCTTGGTTACGTTGCCATAAATCTGCTGCATCGCCTCCAGATACATGCGGTCCCGGGTCACCTGTGGAGCCTTCTGATACTCTGCCAGAATCGAAGAAAACCGCTGCGCATCACCTTGTGCCTGGGCAACAATCCGGGCCTTGTAGGCTGCAGCTTCTTCGTTCAAGCGCGATGCGGACCCCACTGCACGCGGAATCACATCATTGGCATAGGCTTGGGCTTCATTCTTGGCCCGCTCACGCTCCTGTCCCGCTTTGAGGACATCGTCAAAGGAGGCCTGCACCTGCTCAGGTGGACGGACACCACCTTGCTGCAGGTTGATACCCACCACCTCGACACCTACCTTGTAGCGATCCAAGATGGTTTGCATGAGTGTGCGGACACGGGGAGCAATCTGATCACGCTCTTCGGCCAATGCCGTATCCATGCGCATCTTCCCGACCACCTCCCGAACTGCCGTCTCCGCAGCTTGAACCACCGCATCCGAAGGGTTCTTGCTTTCAAACAGCCACGCGCGGGCGTCACTCAAGCGGTACTGGACCGCGAACTTGATCTCGACGATATTTTCATCTTCCGTGAGCATGGCCGACTCACGCAGACCGGTGCTCTTGATGATGCTGTCTCGCCCCACATCGGCAGACCGAATCTGGGTGACAAATACCAGTTCGTGGCGCTCGATGGGGTACGGCAAACGCCAGTTAAAACCTGCACCCACGGTGCTTTTGTACTTGCCGAACTGGGTAATGACCGCCTGCTGACCTTCCTGAACAATAAAAAATCCTGTTCCCATCCAGATCACAAAGACAATCCCAGCGATCAGCCCCACGCCCACACCGGCGCTCTTCATATCTGGCTGGAAGCCCCCCCCAGAACTACCACCGTTGCCCGGACCACGGCCACCGCCGTTCTTGGAGCCAAAAAAACCTCCGAGCTTCTTATTGAGATCGCGCCAAAGCTCATCAAGGTCGGGCGGCTGCCCGTTGCCAGGCCGCTGATCGCCGCCACGATTTCCAGCAGGAGGAGGCGTAGCAGGACGCTCCTCCGGACGTGCACTGTCGTCTGCCTTGTTATCGTCGCCGCGCCCCCACCGAGGGTCATTCAGATTGAACATGCCCCGAATACGTTCTGGCAGCGAAGCCCAGCGTAGGGTGCGATTTTGAAAATTCATGCGCAAAGTCTCTGGTTCTCTGGATGGCATTGGTAATGCTGGCATTGTGCCCAATCAGGGCGCGGCCCCTGGCAATTCAATGGCGGCATCAGGGGTCATGCATTTTTGAGCGGCAAGTACCCTTAGCGAGAGCGCATGGCGCAGGGCATCCAACCCCTCACCAGAACGAGCACTCACAAACAAGCGCGGGAAGACATGCCCATCCACGTCGTACTGGTCTTCAAGAAGCGGGGGGCGCTGCTCAGCCTGTAGAGAATCCAACTTGTTGAACACAAGTATCTGGGGGATGTCAGCTGCACCAATCTCGTTCAAGACCTTTTGAACCTGAGCCATTTGTTCAGGAAAGCCCGGATTGGAAGCATCCACTACATGAAGCAGAAGGTCCGCATCAATGGCCTCTTGCAACGTTGCCTGGAATGCATCCACCAAGCCATGGGGAAGGTCTCGAATGAACCCTACGGTATCCGAGAGGGATACCGATCGCCCAGCATCGCCCAAATAGAGTTGCCGTGTTGTGGTGTCTAGTGTTGCAAACAATTGGTCTGCAGCGTAGGCGCGTGCCTTCACCAGCGCATTAAAGAGCGTGGACTTACCCGCGTTGGTGTATCCCACCAATGAAATATTGAACGTATCGCGTCGCTCACGCTGCCTTCTCTGGGTAGTCCGCTGGCGCTTGACCTTCACGAGGCGCTCGCGCGTACGCTTGACAGCGTCGCCAATCATCCGACGATCCAGTTCAATCTGTTTTTCACCTGGGCCGCCGCGCGCACCAATGCCCCCTGTTTGGCGCTCCAGATGCGACCAGCGGCGCACAAGGCGGGTGCTGAGATACTGCAATCTTGCCAACTCCACCTGGAGTTTGCCCTCGTGGCTGCGGGCACGTTGCGCGAAGATTTCCAAGATCAACAACGTTCGGTCATTGACTGGAAGCTCAAGGTGACGCTCCAGGTTTCGCTGTTGCGCCGGACTGAGCGACTGATCGAACAAGACTTCCGCCGCGCCATGCATTTGTGCCAACGTACGGATTTCATCCGCCTTGCCACTACCAATAAACAAGGCAGCATCCGGAGCCTTGCGTTTGCACGTCAAGCGGGCGACAGGCTTCATACCCGCTGTCTGGGCAAGCAATCCCAATTCTTCGAGATCGCCGTCGAAGTGAGGAAGACCAAAGTCAACCCCAACCAGAAGCACCGGGGTGCCATCTTCCGACGATGCGGTCATCGATTGCAAAGTAGATTGCCCACTCGCCCGATCAGGGCAAGACGCGACAACGGCAACACAAACAACAACTTAAGCGTTGTTGCTATCTGCATCAGAAGTGTCGGCAGTAGAAAAGTTGACCGCGCGGCCCGGCACGATGGTGGAAATGGCATGCTTGTAGACCATCTGGGTGACTGTATTGCGCAGCAACACCACGTACTGATCAAACGATTCGATCTGCCCCTGCAGTTTGATTCCGTTCACGAGATAGATGGAAACAGGAACATGCTCCCGACGCAAAGCGTTGAGGAAGGGGTCTTGCAAAAGCTGGCCTTTGTTGCTCACGATATTCTCCGTGTTCAAAAATGTTGTTGTAAACCAGCACCTTACCACAGCACGGAGCACAACCCCGCCTCAGGATACATGGCCCTTTGGGAATCCAGCCTTTGACCTAGGCTTCCTCTTTATCAGCGAAGGGGTTGTGCGATGTCTTCATCTCTATCCGGAGCGGTGTACCCACCAAGTCGAATTCCTTGCGGAAGCGGCCCTCCAGAAAGCGCTTGTAGGCATCTGTGACGTGTTCCAACGAATTACCATGGATGATGATCACCGGGGGATTCATGCCTCCCTGATGGGCATATCGCATCTTTGGTCGAAACATGCCTGCGCGTTTCGGACTCTGAAATTGAACAGCTTCTAGCAACAGGCGCGTCAATATCGGCGTTGACATCTTGCAGGTCGCCGCCTTGTGGGCTTGGGCAATCGACGCCCACACCGGCCCCAAACCCTGCCGTTTTTTTGCAGAGA
This sequence comes from Acidovorax facilis, assembly GCF_023913775.1. GTDB lineage: Bacteria > Pseudomonadota > Gammaproteobacteria > Burkholderiales > Burkholderiaceae_C > Acidovorax > Acidovorax facilis. The sequence continues at coordinate 34,024 of NZ_JAMXAX010000036.1, read as the reverse complement.
TGAAATGCAAGGACGCAAATTTCAGAAATGCGAGTCGGGTCTCGATAGACCGCTCCAACAACTGACGCTGGTAGTCATCAACGGCATCCCACTTGTTAACCGCAACGACCACGGCTCTCCCGCTCTCCAAGATGTACCCCGCAATGTGCGCATCCTGATCAGTGACACCCTGGGTAGCATCGAGCAACAGCAGCACCACATTGGCCGATTCAATGGCTTGGAGCGTCTTGACGACCGAGAATTTCTCTATCGCCTCGAAAACTTTTCCCTTGCGGCGCAATCCCGCCGTATCCACCAATTCAAAGCGCTGCCCATTGCGTTCGAAGGGTACCGTGATCGCATCACGGGTCGTTCCCGGCATATCAAACGCAACCAGACGCTCTTCGCCGAGCCAGGTGTTGATCAGCGTCGATTTGCCAACATTCGGCCGACCTGCCACAGCAAGTTTGATGATGCCTTTGTCAGATTCAACATCAGAGTCGTCGGGGTCAGGAAGCTGAAGCGGCTCCAGCGCAATCTCCACCAGGCTTCGAATACCCTGGCCATGGGCAGCAGACACAGGGTAAACCTCGCCCAGACCCAGCTCATAGAACTCGGCGAGTTGCACGCCTTCCAGCATGCCTTCGGCCTTGTTGGCAACAAGTACACAAGGTTTACCAAGGCGGCGCAAATAATTGGCGATGTCATGGTCTTGCGCAGATACACCTGCGCGCGCATCCACCACAAAAATGACCACATCAGCTTCGGCAACGGCCTGCTGCGTCTGCTTGGCCATTTCCTTGTAAATTCCGCTCGATGCATCAGGCTCAAAACCGCCGGTATCGATGACGATGTACTCGTGCTTGCCCTGCTTGCCATTGCCGTAATGTCGGTCACGCGTAAGCCCTGCAAAGTCCGCAACAATGGCGTCGCGGGACTTGGTCAGGCGGTTGAAGAGCGTGGACTTGCCGACATTCGGACGCCCCACGAGGGCGATAACTGGCTTCATTAAATAAAATCCATCAATCTGGACGGAATCCGTAGACACCACCATTGCGAGTAACTACCACCAACGTATCTGCGGCTACAGCGGGTGCTGCGGCAATGCCAGATCCGTCCGTGGCGATGCGGTTGAGCGGAGAGCCGTCTGTGCGGGATAGCAGGTGGACGAGGCCTGTGTCGTCCCCGACTACGACAGAGCGGCCGAGCAACAAGGGCGCCGTCAGTTTGCGGTGTTTGAGCCTGTCGGTGGCCCACAGACGCGAACCATCGCTGCGACGCCACGCCATGACCGTGCCATTGCCCTCGGCACCGAACAGGGCCTCCCCGTCTCCATGCACGCCATCGGCACCACTGGCGGGTTGCGTCCAAGTCACTGCACCTCTGGCGGCATTGACACAACCCACAGCCGTCTGGAAGGCACGTGCGCAGATGGAATCGCCTACTCTGCTGGTACGCCCAACCAACTCCACCAGCCTCTCAACGTCGTTGGTGCCCCGCGCACTCGCCAAAGGAGCCTCCCAACGAACGCTGCCATTGTCTGGATTCAGACCTACAACACGGCCGGAAAACCCCGCAACCAAGGTATCTCCAACAGCCAGCAAAACGCCCGCCTGGCGCAAAACCAGAGGCTCACCGGGGCGCTGCTGACTCCAGAGTTTGCGGCCAGACACCGCATCAAATGCCGCCAAAGAACGATCGGCCGAAAGCACAAATACGCGTCCACCCGCAACGAGAGGGGGGGTGAATACTTGCGCAGCCAATGATTGGCGCCACCGCTCACGGCCAGCATCCAGAACGATCAAGGTGTTGCTGCGGGAAACAACCGCAGCCGATTTTCCGTCGCTACCCACCCCCGCAGACAAAGGCTCTGAAAGCGCTACACGCCAAACGTCGCCACCGGTTCGGGCGTCGATGGCCGCCACAACCCCGTCGGAGGAGGCAACAGTCACCACATTGCCTGCGGAATGGACATCAAGTGGCAATCCAGCAACGCTGCCAATGCGCGCAGTCCAAGCCTGCCGCACACCCAGCACTGCAACATTGGCCCCCAGATCTGCCGGCATCGGCTTGGAGCTCCCGCTGTTCCACAGCGAGCATCCAGCCAATGTGGCAACCAGGACCGCTGAAGAAATGCACCGCAGGCCGAACACCCTGCCCTTTGCTCCGTCTCCACAAATGAATGCCATGGCTATTTCACCCCATCAATGGATCCGGCGGCAGCTACTGCAACACCTTGTGGAGAAACACCCAGAGCACCGAGCTTTACCTCCACAAGACGACGGTACTCCACCCCCTCCTCGAAGGACTTATAGGCCTTGGCATACTCCGCAATAGCTTCCGCACGCTTATCCTGCAGCAGATAAATGTCTCCCTTGCGATCTGCAAAGACCGCTTCAAATTCCAAAGGAGCGCTGCCAGACAACTGCTTGAGTGCGTCGTCATAGTTTTTTTGATCCATCAGCACGCTGGCCAAGCGAACCTTGGCCAATGCCTTGAGACCATCATCTCCCGACTGAGCAGCCACCCAGGCAAGCGCCTCCTTGGCGCCATCAGCATTGCCTGCCTCAACCATGGTCTTGGCCAATGCAAGCCCCGCCTGACTGGCCTGGGTAGTGCCCGCATACTTGGCCTTGAGGTCGGCAAACGCCTGTGCCATGCGCGCCTGGTCACCCGCTCGGGCAGCCACGTCTACAGCATCGTAGAGCGCTGCGGCCTGGCTTGCCTGCCGGTTCTGCCAATACTGGTATCCGTTCCAGGCGACCAAGGAGCCTGCCACCAAAATCAGCACGGAGCTGATGAGGGTGCCCCAGGTGTTCCAGAAATGCTTGAGCTGATCAAGCTGCTCTTGTTCTTCGAGATCAAGGTGATTTGCCATGGAATGTGTTCTGTTTAGCGGTTGGATTGTAGGTTGGAGGCCCAATCGGCCAGGGAATCTAGCGGATGGTCAGACTGTGCACCCACACCATCGCGCAATGACTTGACGACAACCATCCCCCGGGACAGCTCATCGTCCCCAAAGACCAGCGCGTGCTGCGCGCCACTCCCATCTGCCTTCTTGAATTGGGATTTCATGCTGCCCATACCTTCGCCCCCTGCAGGCGCAGCATGCATCTGCACACTGAGGCCCAACTGCCGCAGGCGCTCGATGGTGGTCACAGCCACGGGCAGCGCCGCCACAGAGGGAATCACGGCATAGACATCAGGTACAAGGGCTGGGACCGTGCTGGTCTGCTCCTTGAGCAGTTCAAGCACACGCTCAACCCCCAGCGCCCAACCCACCGCCGGGGCTGCCTTGCCACCGATCTGCTCTATCAGATAGTCGTAGCGACCACCACCACAAATGGTGCCCTGCGACCCCAGCTGATCAGTGACAAACTCAAAGACCGTAAGGTTGTAGTAGTCCATGCCCCGAACCAGCCGGGGGTTCACTGTCCAGGCCACATCATTGGCGCTCAGAATGGACTTCACAGCATCAAAGTGCGCGAGCGACTTTGGCCCCAGAAAATCAATCAATCGAGGCGCAGCCTCCACCACAGCCTGCATAGCGGGGTTCTTGGTATCCAGAATGCGCAACGGATTGCTATGCAAACGCCGACGCGCCTCCTCATCCAGCACCTCGACATGCTGTTCTAGGTACGAAATCAGCGCTGCTCGGTGCGCCTTGCGTTCATGCGGTTCACCCAGGCTGTTCAGTTCCAGGCGCACGTTCTGCAACCCCAGTTCGCGCCACAGCGAGTGGGCTAGAAGAATCAATTCCGCATCGACCTCCGCACCAGGAAAGCCGAGCGCTTCAGCGCCAATCTGGTGAAACTGGCGATACCGCCCGCGCTGCGGACGCTCATGGCGGAACATGGGCCCCATGTAGTAGAGGCGCTTGCCTCCGTCATACAGCATGGAATGTTCAGCGACTGCGCGAACCACCCCTGCAGTCGCTTCGGGACGCAAAGTGAGATGCTCGCCATTGAGACGATCCTCAAATGAGTACATCTCTTTTTCGACGATGTCCGTGACCTCACCGAGGCCACGAACAAACAGCGCCGTGGGCTCAACAATCGGCGTACGGATGTTGCGATAGGCATATCGAGCCATAAGGGTGCGGACCTTGGACTCCAGCCACTCCCATCGGGCGGATTCAGGAGGCAGGATATCGTTCATGCCTTTCACGGCCACCAGCTTTTCCGGCTTGGTCGACGAAGCGCTTTTTTCGTTACTCACAACTGTTCTTTTCTCTATCTGGCAACTATTCGAAGGACATCACCCACCATCTCAAGATAGCGGCTCAGTATCAATCAGGGTAAGGCGAGCAACGCTCAGGCCAAAGTCACAGCGGCGGCGCCAAAACGCTTTTCGATGTACTGCTCGACAATTTGGTGGAATTCATGGGCGATGTTGTCACCCCGCAGCGTCATCGCCTTCTCGCCATCAATGAACACCGGGGCTGCTGGCGCCTCCCCCGTACCAGGCAGGCTGATGCCGATGTCCGCGTGCTTGCTCTCACCAGGCCCATTGACAATGCATCCCATCACCGCAACACGCAAGTTTTCGACGCCAGGATAGCGAACGCGCCATACAGGCATCTGGGCACGCAGAAAATCATCAATCTGCTTGGCGAGGTCCTGGAAGGTGGTGCTGGTAGTGCGACCACAGCCAGGACACGCCGTGACACTGGGAACAAATACACGCAAGCCCAGAGCCTGCAGTATCTCGGAGGCCACCACGACCTCCTGTGTGCGCGCTTCACCGGGCTGGGGCGTCAGAGACACGCGAATGGTGTCACCAATACCTTCCTGCAGCAACACAGACAACGCAGCAGCCGACGCTACTGTGCCTTTGGTTCCCATGCCTGCTTCCGTGAGTCCCAGGTGCAAAGGGTAGTCGCAGCGGCGTGCCAGTTCACGGTACACAGAAATCAGGTCCTGCACACCGCTGACTTTGCAGGACAAGATGATTTGGTTGCCATCAAGGCCCATTTCTTCGGCCCGGCGCGCAGATTCAATGGCCGAGGTAATCAACGCCTCGTACATCACTTGGCGTGCTTCCCAAGGAGTAGCACGGCGGCTGTTGGCATCCATCAAATCAACCAGCAAGTCCTGGTCAAGGCTGCCCCAATTCACACCAATACGCACGGCTTTGTTCCAGCGAATGGCTGCATCGATCATCTGGCCGAACTGCCGATCCCTCTTGTCGCCCTTGCCTACGTTGCCGGGATTGATGCGGTACTTGGAGAGCGCCTGTGCGCACTCAGGAAAATCCGTAAGAAGCCGGTGCCCGTTGTAGTGAAAGTCCCCCACCAAGGGGACGCTTTCTCCCATACGGTCCAATTGTTCACGAATGTAGGGTACTGCCGCTGCGGCCTCAGGGGTGTTCACCGTGATCCGGACGAACTCCGAGCCGGCCTGCGCCAGTTCCTTGACCTGAATGGCCGTGCCAATGGCATCCACGGTGTCTGTGTTGGTCATGGACTGCACTCGCACCGGAGCATCCCCGCCCACGGTCACCACGCGCGATCCCCACACAATCCTGGCTTGGCGGGACCGTCGTGGCAAGGGGGACGCCACCGCAATGGGCTCCATCTCACAAGGTAACCGTTCCATTATTTCACCTCGAAGCGAGCTACGTTCTCACGGGACACAGGCGCCAAGTCAAAAGGCTTTCCGCGCACGAATACCTCTGTCACGTCGGCACGACCAATCACCACGGCCAGCGGCATTTGGCCTGCGACAGACACCGACTCACCCGCCGCAAGATTCCTTTGCAACGCCACGGTGCCTGCGGAATCACGCACCTGCACCCAGGATTCGCTGCGCGCGCGCAGCACCAATGCCCCGGCCGGTGGCGTTGTAGCGCTTGCCGCCTCCACTGGGGCTGACGCAGCGTTGTTAGTAGCAGCAGCCGCAACGGCGGGAGCCGCGTCTGTGCGACCTGCCACTGACGGCAGAGAAACGTCGGGGATGCGCTGGGCAGCAGCGGGGATTGCATCCGACGCACCCGTGACAGCAGGGGCGGCCTGCTGCTCGACCACATTGGCCGGCGGTTGGATCGATGCGGGGGCAACAAGCGAGCTCGTTACACCGTCCTGCTGCCTGGGGAAAAAGACCAGGATCAGTGCCCCCACCAGCAGCGCCAAAACCACCACCGTTACGGACCGTGAGGTAGACCCGGAGGAAAAGGAAGCCGATGAGGAAGACGATTTCCCGATACTGCCTTTCACCGGAGCGTTCAATCCCGCACTGTCTGTAGCCAAGCGAGGGCTTTTACTTTGTGGCAACAGCGACAGAATGGGGGCTGGGTCCAACTTGAGCGTTCTGCACATGCTGGAGGCAAGCGCACGCACAAACACTGTATCGGGCAAGGCCTCATAGTTATCCGCCTCCAGCGCTTCCAGCTTGCTGACTGGCACTTTCAGTGCCACAGCCAAGGCAGCGATGTGCATACCAGACGCTTGTCGCGCCTCCCTCAGCAAACTACCCGCTGTCACCCCACCACTTTCCAAAACCTCACTCATTGAAAGCCCCACGCTCGTATGCACCCAACTCCCGTGAGTCCGGGAAACGCTTGCGCAACTGGTCAGCCAGTTGCTTCATGGCCACGGAATCACCCAAAGCGCGCTCAACCTTGATCCCCAGCCACAACGACTCGGAATTGGCGTACTGGCTGTTGTTGAGCCGCCGGATATAGAACTGAGACCGGGTCAATTCATTGCGACGCAACAAAAGTGCCGCGAGGTGATAACCGACCACAGGGTTTGCCGCATCCAGTTCATAAGCTTTCAGCAGCGACTGCTCGGCCTCCGCAAACTGGCCAGCGCCTGATTGGCACAGGCCTTGGGCCATCAAGGTCTTGCTGCGTGCTGTGTATGCAGGATTTGCGAGAGCCCGACCAAAGTGCTGATTCGCCTCGGCGTACTTTTGCTGCTGGCACAACAACCAACCGTAGTTGTGCAGCAGATTGGGATCCCCGCCCCGCAGCGCCAATGCTCGGCGAAAACTGTCGTCCGCCTGGGCAAAATCGCTCAACCTCATGTAGATGAGGCCACGAAGATTGAAGGCATCGGCGTAGGTGGGATCAGCTGCAAGCGCCTGCTTGACTTCATCGAGCGCCACGGCCGTCTGACCATTCTCAAAATAGTTGGAAGCAAGCTCCAGACGGATACGGGCGCGGCGCCGCGTCTCTGGCTCATCAGACGGGGTGATCATTCCCGCGTTGGCGTCGGCGGTCGGCATGCCGCTATTGGTTGCACACCCTTGAAGCGCAGCCACGCAGGCCACCACGCCACATGCCGTGAGAGTCCAGCGGCCCCATTGCTGCCAGCGTCCAACCAATCTCACCATGTAGAGCCTCCTTGAAGTATGCCGATTGCTTGTTGATCAAGTCACCGGTTTGAGCACGATTGTCCGCTGCTTTGCCATGCGCTCGGCAGCCCTTGTGCGGTCCTTGACATCGCCTGCGAGCTGACCGCACGCAGCGTCGATATCATCTCCGCGGGTCTTGCGCACGGTCGTGACGATACCCGCTTCGCTCAAGACTTTGGCGAAAGCCAGCACCTGATTTTGTGGCGAACGCAACAGCCCTGACGCGGGAAACGGATTGAAAGGAATCAGGTTGAATTTGCAGCGCACACCCACACCACGGGCGGGCTTGACAAGTTCGATCAGCTGCCGTGCGTGCTCAACCTGGTCATTGACACCATCGAGCATGCAGTATTCAAACGTAATGAAGTCGCGCGGCGCATGCGCCAGATATCGATTGCAGGCAGCAAGCAATTCTTCAATGGGATACTTGCGGTTCAGCGGCACCAGGTTGTCGCGCAAGGGGTCATTCGGCGCATGCAAAGACACCGCGAGAGCCACAGGACAATCCACGGACAAGCGGTCCATCATCGGAACCACACCCGACGTTGAAACCGTGACCCGCCTGCGTGACAAACCATACCCATGGTCGTCCAGCATGACGCGCAAGGCCGGAACGAGGGCCGAGTAGTTCTGCAGCGGCTCTCCCATTCCCATCATCACCACATTCGAAATGACGCGGTCCTCAGATTGGAGGCGCTGGCGCAGGGAATGTTCAGCAAACCAAAGCTGTGCAACGATCTCCCCTGTGGTGAGATTTCTGCTGAAGCCCTGGTGCCCCGTGGAACAGAAGCGGCAACCCACGGCGCAGCCAGCCTGCGAGGATATACACAGGGTTCCGCGATCATCTTCGGGAATAAAAACCGCCTCGACCGCATTGCCATCCCCCACGTCAAACAGCCACTTGACCGTGCCGTCTGAGGAGACATGTTCGGAGATGACGGGCAAGGCCTCGACGCGAGCACAGCCCTTGAGCTTGTCGCGCAAGGCCTTTGCCAGATCACTCATGGCGTCAAAGTCACTGGCGCCGCGCTGATGAATCCAGCGAAACAACTGCGTGGCGCGAAACCGCTTTTCACCCAACTGCTGGCAGAAAGCCGCCAGACCGTCGAGATCAAATTCCAAAAGATTGGTGGTCACTGCGCCCTCCCCGGGGTGGGCCGAACGCAGTCGTCCCCATGGCGCAGGTATCCCACGTGTGCGGGAACAGGCATGGGGACACCCATATCAGCGCGAGTAAATGTTCAGACCAGGGAAGAAGAAAGCCACTTCTGCCTGGGCAGTTTCCGCAGCGTCGGAGCCATGCACTGCATTGGCATCGATGCTGTCCGCGAAGTCGGCGCGGATGGTGCCGGCTTCTGCCTTCTTGGGGTCCGTGGCGCCCATGAGTTCGCGGTTTTTCAGAATCGCGTTTTCACCTTCCAGAGCCTGGATCATCACAGGACCGGAGATCATGAAATCCACCAGATCCTTGAAGAAAGGACGCTCTTTGTGCACAGCGTAGAACTGCTCGGCCTCCAGGCGCGACAGGTGAGCCATACGTGCAGCCACGATCTTGAGACCTGCCGCTTCGAAGCGTGCATAGATCTGACCGATGACGTTCTTTGCCACTGCGTCGGGCTTGATGATGGAGAGAGTGCGTTCGATTGCCATATTGATTTCCTGAATTGATGTTGCTGTGATTCGTTTGTCCACCGGACAAAGCCCTCGATTCTAACCGGGGAGCCCGGGGCAGCACAGCGCCTAGCGCCCGCCCCCGCCCCGACGTGGACCTCCGCCACCAGGGCGGCGTTTGTCCTGGCGATGCCGCGAGAGACTGTCCATGCCGATATAGCCCACCGATGTTTTCATCGGATCGGGCTGCGCCGCGCCGCGCGGGCGGTCTCCACCACCTGCATTGTTGCCACGGTCGAACCCTTGCCCCCCATCACGGCGGGGTTTCTGCCCTCGGGGACCACCGGGCGCACCCTGCGACATGTCGCGGCGCGGCCCGTCGCCCACGCGGGGGCCATTGCGCCCCCGGTTGCGCTTGTTGCCACTCCGTCCGCCGCCAGCCCCCGACCCTTCATCCGAACGAGCTTCCGCTGCTTCCGGACGCCCGGCGCCCGCCGCCTGCACCAGGGCCCGGATGTCGCCCTCATCCAGTTCCAGCCAGGCACCGCGCTTGAGACCCCGTGGCAGCACCATGGCACCGTAACGAATGCGGATCAACCGACTGACCGCATGGCCCACAGATTCGAGCATGCGGCGCACCTCGCGATTGCGCCCTTCGGAAATGGTGACCCGGTACCAGCAATTGGAACCTTCGCCTCCACCATCTTCGATGGAACCAAACGACGCCATGCCATCGTCCAGGCGCACGCCATCGAGCAGCTTCTGCTTTTCCTCATTGCTGAGGGCGCCGAGCACACGCACAGCGTATTCGCGCTCCAGCCCAAAACGAGGATGCATGAGCTTGTTGGCCAGCTCTCCCGAGCTGGTGAACAGCAGCAGGCCTTCGGTATTCAGATCCAGGCGCCCGACCGACTGCCATTTGCCCTGCATGAGCCGGGGCAGCTTGCGAAAGACGGTGGGCCGGTTCTGGGGATCGTCATGGGTCACCACCTCCCCCACAGGCTTGTGGTAAGCAATCACCCGCGCTGGCGGCGGGTCTATGCGGTAGCGGATGGGTTTGCCATTGACCTTGACCTGATCGCCGAACTGGATGCGCTGGCCGATGTGGGCTGGCTCGTTGTTGACGGAGATGCGCCCTTCCAGAATAAGTTGCTCCATCTCCAGGCGCGAGCCAAGTCCCGCCTGCGCCAGCACCTTGTGAAGCTTGGGGGTTTCCACCTGGGGCAGAAGCACCCGCTTAGCGGGAACCATCTCTGCGGAGGCATCATCCTCATCGAAGCGCCCCGACACCACATCTTCAAATTGATATCCCTGAACCGCAGGAGCACCCACCTTGCGCTTGTCGCGCCCAGCGCCGTCGAGGCGCGGCTGCCGAGCCCGCCCGTCCCCACGATTCTGGTGCTCGCCATGGCGAGGTTCGGGGGTGGCGTCAGACGCCCCCGCCTCTACCTGTGGAATTGCAGGCTCATGCGCAACCACAGGAGCGACCGGTACATCCTGCTGGCTCAACCCATGCGGCAACCCCCCGGCCAGGGCAGGTGCCTCAGCAGCATCCAAAACGCGCACGTCCACAGCATCCTGCACTTCCACGGCTTGCGCTGGCTCGACTTTTTTCTTGCGCGGGGCACGTTTGACAGCGGCTTTTTTGGGCACTGCGGCGGTCGCTGAAGGATCAGCATCCGGCAGATCGGCCGGGATTTCGGGGGTCGAATCGTTCATCAAGTATTTCCCTGGATACCACCCGGGGTATCGGCATCGTCATCACGGAGATCCGTCTCCGCACTCTGAAAAAAATCATCCACACGCAGCAACTGCCCACTGGCGGCAACAGCCTCCAAAGACTCTGATGGCTGACTATCCATCGCCACAGCCAGCAGTTCAGCCTCGGCCTCAGGCGTTGATTCCGGCTCTATCACTCCTTGCGCTGCAGCGGCCATTGCTTCCAGCACATTCGCATTGCCCGAGGGGTCGTCAAGCACCGGCAATTGGTCCAACGACTGCAAACCCATGTCATCCAAGAACTGCCGGGTGGTTGCAAACAGCGCGGGGCGCCCCACCGTTTCCCGGTGACCAATGACCTCGACCCAGCCCCGGTCTTCCAACTGCTTGACGATCAGGCTATTGACCGTTACCCCCCGGATGTCCTCGATGTCGCCGCGCGTAACCGGCTGGCGATACGCAATGATCGCGAGTGTCTCCATGGTGGCCCTCGAATAGCGCGGAGGCTTTTCGGGGTGCAACCTGTCGAGGTATTCACGCATTTCGGGACGGCTCTGAAAACGCCAGCCCGTGGCCACCTGCACCAGCTCTACACCCCGCTGCGTCCATTCAAGCTGCAACTCCTGCAACAGCAACTTGAGCGTGTCCGACCCCAGAGCATCATTGAAAAGTACCCGCAGCTCACGCAGGGGCACAGGCTGCTGCGCGCAGATCAGCGCAGTTTCGAGGACCCGTTTGGCATCCACCGTGTTCATGGTTCAGCGATTCCTGGAAAAGTGCCACGCGTTGCAACGGGTGGCACATCAACAGCAGGGGCAATCAATGGCGCGCTGTGCAAGGGCGCTGGCGCGACGCAGAAGCCCGGCGGGATTCCGTCTTCGGGCTGGGGCCAGTCTGGCCGTCAGGGCGCATTGTAGCCCAGCCCCCACAAGGAGAGGGCTTGGCGCATGTCTTCGGGCACAGGAGCATGGAATTCCAGCGCCTGGCCCGTGACGGGATGCACAAAGGCCAGGCGGTAGGCATGAAGGGCCTGCCGCTGCATCGCCCCGAGCGGAGCTCCCCCATAGAGGCTGTCCCCCACCAGTGGGTGCTTCAGAGATGCCATGTGCACCCGGATCTGGTGGGTGCGCCCCGTGTGCAGGGTGCATTGCACCCAGCAACCGTCGTCCGTACCAGCCAGGCAGCGGATATCGGTCCGTGCCAACTTGCCAGCATGGAGTGCCAAGTCCACCACCGCCATGCGCAGGCGGTTGCGTGGATCCCGGCCGATGGGAGCATCCACAGTTCGCGTCTTGGGTCCCGACCAGGCGCCGTGGGCCATGGCCAAATACTGGCGCTGTACCTTGCGCTCCGCAATCAGTGCAACCAACGCGTCCATGGTGGCACGATCACGGGCAACCACCATCAAGCCACTCGTATCCTTGTCGAGCCGGTGCACGATGCCAGCGCGTGGCACGGTCAATGCCTTGTCGTCGCGGGCGAGCAAGCCGTTGAGCAAGGTGCCACTCCAGTTCCCCGGCGCGGGGTGGACCACCAGACCAGCGGGCTTGTTCACCACCAGCAGATGCGCATCCTCATGGACGACCTCAATGTGCATGGGCTCGGGCCGAAACGCCTGGCTCTGCAGCGTGGGCCGCATTTCCAGCACCACCTGATCGCCCACCTTCACCCGGGTCGCCGACTTCGTGACCGGTTTGCCATTGAGGCTGACCAACCCCTGCACCAGCAATTGCTGCAGATAGCTGCGGGAGAACTCGGGCACCAGATCGGCCAGTGCCTTGTCCAGCCGGGCGGCGTGCTGCCCGGCGCCGATCTGCGTGGAGCGTAGCTCGCTCCCGGATTCGTCCGCCAGTCCTTCAGACTCCTCGCTCAGCAAGTCATCTGCGGCTCCGGCCGGTTCATCCGCACTGCCAGATGCGCCCAGAGGCGGTTGAGCCACAGCCGGGCTCAACGGGGAGGCAGGTAACGCGATGGATCCACCGGCTTGCCCTGGCGGCGGATTTCAAAGTGCAGCTTGACGCGATCGGCGTCGGTGCTGCCCATCTCGGCGATTTTTTGCCCCTTGCGCACGGCCTGATCTTCCTTGACGAGCAAGGTCTGGTTATGGGCATATGCCGTCAAAAACGTGTTGTTGTGCTTGAGGATGACAAGGTTGCCGTATCCGCGCAGCCCAGCGCCCGCATACACCACGCGGCCATCGGCGGCGGCCAAGACCGGGTCACCTGCCTTGCCAGCAATGTCGTAGCCCTTGTTGCGTGCCTCGTCAAAACCGGCAATCAACGAGCCAGGCGCAGGCCAGATGAACGCCATGTCATCCTCGGCCGCGGCAGCGGGTGCGGCAGGCGTGGCGGGGGCAACGGCCACCACAGGGCCAGAAGCCGCCGATGTTGCAGGTTTCGCGGCACTGGCCGCAGGGGCAGGCGTGCTCGCAGGTGCTGCAGGCGTGATGGAGGAAGACGTGACAGGACGGGTGACCACGCCGCTGTCCGACGCGACCGCCTGCGAAGCAGCAACCAGTGGCGCTACGCGCAGAACCTGGCCCACTTCGATCAGATTTGCGTTGTCAAGGTTGTTCCAGCGCGCGATGTCTTTCCAGCTCTGGCCGGACTCCAGCCCGATTCGGATCAGGGTATCTCCAGGCTTGACTGTGTAATAGCCAGGTTTGCCCGCATTTTCGGCACCTGGCAGTGGCTTGATGGGGGCGCCAACCACCACACCTGGCTGTGTAGAAGATGAGGGAGCGGAGGAGGATGTGCCTCGGTCTTCCACTGGAGCCTTGTTCAGCCGGGTGCCGCAGCCACTGAGCGCCAAACCCGCCAGTGCAACAGTAAACCCAACCACAAGACCACGCGATACGAACATAAGCAATTCCCTTCAGGCAATCCCCGATTTTAGAGGGACAAAATGCACAGGCTCCAGCACGCTTTGTTTCAATCCGTGTGGGGTTTTGTCGATCACAAGCAACATCTGCTGCCCCCCCGCAAGCGCCATGGGCGCAACCAGCCTGCCGCCCACGGCCAATTGATCGCACCAGGCCTGGGGCACAGCGTCACCACCGGCTGCGGCAATGATGGCCGCGTAAGGCGCACCCTTGGCATAGCCGAGCATGCCGTCACCGAACAGCAGGTGCACATTGGCCAGCCGAAATGGGCGCAGGTTGTTGCGCGCCTTGTCGTGCAGGCCACGCAGGCGCTCCAGGGTGTAGACCTCGCGCGCTAGGTGGCTCAGCACGGCGGCCTGGTAGCCGCAGCCCGTGCCGATTTCCAGCACACGCCCCAGCCCACCGGTGCGTGCGCCTTCGGCGCCCAGGAGCAATTCGCACATGCGGGCGACGACATTGGGCTTGGAGATGGTCTGCCCCAAGCCAATGGGCAGACTGGTGTCCTCGTACGCCTGGTTGACCAGGGCGCTGTCCACAAAACGGTGGCGTTCCACGGTGCCCATGGCCTGCAGCACCGCAGCCGATGTGATGCCCCCTGCCGCCAGCTTTTGCACCATGCGCGCGCGCACCGCCGCAGAATCCAGCCCAACGCCCACAGGGGGTGCCGCCACTGGATTGCGCGCAGCGGGAGCCACCGGCGTGGACCGGACTGCCGCAGGACCCGATCCGGGCAGCCGGGCCGGGAATCCAGGGCGGCGCTGCATCAGAGCTCCGGGGCGCCAGCCGCCCCTGCCGCAAGCCGGGACGCCGTTTGCGCCCAGTAGCCAAGGTTGTCATGGTCGGTCAGGTCCACCTTCAGTGGCGTGATGGACACATGGCCCTGCGCCGTGGCATGGAAATCCGTGCCCTCCGCATCGTCCTTGGCGGCTCCCGCGCCACCAATCCAATACATCGCCTCACCCCGGGGGCTTTCCTGCACGATCACGCGCTCGGCCGCGTGGCGGCGTCCCAGGCGGCACAGCTTGATGGGCTGCAGCGCCGCAAGCGGCATGTTGGGAATGTTCACATTCAGCAGCCAGGGTGTATCGGTCACCAGGTTCTGGGCGCGCATCTGCTCCACAATCTCCCGCGCCTTGGCCGCTGCAGCCTCGATCTCGCCCCAGCCCTTGTCCACCTGCGAGAAGGCAATGGCCGGAATGCCAAACAGATAACCCTCCATCGCGGCGCCCACGGTGCCTGAATAAATGGTGTCGTCGCCCATGTTGGCGCCATTGTTGATGCCCGACACCACCAGATCGGGCCGGTAGCCCAGCAGCCCCGTCAGAGCGATGTGCACACAGTCGGCCGGCGTTCCGTTCACATAGCGGAAGCCGTTGTGGGCCTTGTGCACATACAGTGGCGAATGCAGGGTCAGCGCATTGGACTTGGCGCTGTTGTTGTGCTCGGGCGCGACGACTTCAACCTCCACCCCGTCGAGGGTTTTCAGGGCATCGTGCAGCGCCACGATGCCCGGAGCCTGGTAGCCGTCGTCGTTGGAGATCAGAATTTTCATGGGTTGCGGTAGAGCTTGCAACGGATTGTAGGTGGGGTACCCGCACACACCCAACGGCCCGCCCTCCGTCGCTCGTGGGACATCGTGCGCCCGGGTGCCCCGCCTATCATGCAGACCACATTGACAGGAGACTTTTCCCATGCACGCTTGGCTTTGCACCAACCCCACCGGCGTTGACGCCCTGGCCTGGACCGAACTGCCCACGCCCACGCCCAAGGCGGGCGAGGTGCTGATCGAGATCAAGGCGGCCAGCCTGAACTTCCCCGATCTGCTGATCGTGCAGAACAAGTACCAGATGAAACCGCCCCTGCCTTTCGTCCCCGGCTCGGAGTACGCAGGCGTGGTGGCAGCCGTGGGCGAAGGCGTCACCCACCTCAAGGTCGGCCAGAACGTGGCCTGCCTGTCTGGCACCGGCGGTTTTGGCACCCACACCATCGCCCCGGCAGCCCTGTGCATGCCGCTGCCGGATGGCTTTTCGCACGTGGACGCTGCGGCGTTCATCATGATTTACGCCACCTCGCACCATGCCCTCGTAGACCGCGCACAGCTCAAGGCGGGCGAGACCGTGCTGGTGCTGGGCGCCGCCGGGGGCGTGGGCACGGCCGCCATCCAGATCGCCAAGGCCATGGGCGCGCGCGTGATTGCAGCGGCCTCCAGCGATGAAAAATGTGCGCTGTGCACCTCCATCGGGGCCGATGCCACCATCAACTACAGCAAGGACAACCTGCGCGACGCCATCAAGGCGCTGACCGACGGCAAGGGCCCCGACGTGATTTATGACCCTGTGGGCGGCGACTTTGCCGAGCCCGCGTTCCGCTCCATTGCCTGGCGCGGCCGCTACCTGGTGGTGGGTTTTGCCTCCGGCCCCATCCCGGCCCTGCCCTTCAACTTGGCGCTGCTCAAGGGCGCCTCCATCGTGGGCGTGTTCTGGGGCGACTTCGCCAAGCGCGAGCCCAAGGCCAACGCCGCCATGATGGGCGAGCTGGCGCAGTGGTATGCCCAGGGCAAGATCAAGCCCGTGATCGACCGCACCATGCCCATGGCCGAGCTGCCCGCCGCCTACGCGCACATGGGTTCACGGGGGGTGATGGGCAAGCTCGTGATGGTGAACTGACGCCTGCGCCTGCCAGGCCACAAGGCTTGGCAGAGCCAGCCCCTCAGAAAGCGGCGCTGTGTCACACTCGCACCTCCTGCTTTCCTCTGACACTGGTGTCCGCACATGGCCGACCGACCACCTTCCGAAATTGCGCGCGAGACGCTCAAGCAGCTGGCTACCCGCCGCCTGCCCCCAACGCCCGACAACTACCTGGCGCTGTACGACGAGATCGCAGGAACCCGCAGCCCCCAGCCGTTCCCGGACGGCCAACTGCACCACATCCTGCGGGTGCTGCCAGGGCAGACACCGGCCCAGAAGCGGCTCTTGGGGCAATTTGAGCGCGCCGTCAACAACAAAGACTGGACTTCGCTACAAAGTGTGCTGGTCGGCTACGCCAACCTGGGGTTGAGCCCGGCGGCGGCTGCAGCCCCAGTAGAGACCGCTGCAAGCACCACCGCCCCCGGTAACCCTGGTGTCCTGCCGGACGAGTTCGCGCAGATGCTCGCCCGCCTGATCGACAACACGCTGCCCGCGCTGGGCGAAGACGATGCCCGCGTGATCGAGATGGCGCAAAAGCTCATCGCCTTTCTGAAAGAGCCCGCGCCGCCCATCTCCACCGTCCAGCTCATGCTGGGCAACTTTACCTACCGGCTGTCGTTTGCCACCGAAGACCAGGCCGCCATCCGCTCCAGCCTGCTGGAGCTGCTGCACATGGTGTTCGAGAACATCGCCGTGCTCAGCGTGGAAGACCGCTGGCTGCAAGGCCAGGCCGAGGCGCTGATGGCCGCATCCACGCCGCCGCTCACTTTGCGCCGCCTGGACGATGTGCAGCGCCGGCTCAAGGACGTGATCTTCAAGCAGACCGAGGCCAAGGCGCGCACCGTGGAAGCGCAGGAGCAGATGAAGGACATGCTGGCCACCTTCATCGAACGGCTGGCCAAAATCACGGCGTCCAGCACCACCTACCAGGGCACCATGGCACGCTGCGCCGACCTGATCGGCAAGGCCAACACGCTTGAGGAAATCGCCCCCGTGCTGCAAGAGGTGATGACCGCCACCCGTTCGATGGCGCTGGACAGCCGTGTGGCCCACGACGAGCTTCACGACCTGCGCGAGCGCACCGAAGCCAAGCGCGCTGAAGTCGCCAAGCTGCAGGAAGAGCTGGACCGCGCCAGCGCCCAGGCCCGGCACGACCCGCTCACCGGCTCGCTCAACCGCAAGGGCCTGGACGAAGCCATGGAGCGCGAAATCGCCCGCGCGCGCCGCCTGGGCTCGCCGCTGTGCCTGGCGCTGCTGGACGTGGACAATTTCAAGACCATCAACGACCGCCTGGGCCACTCGGGCGGGGACGCGGCCCTGGTGCACCTGGCCCAAGTCACACGCGAAGTCATGCGGCCACAGGACCTGCTGGCGCGTTATGGCGGCGAAGAGTTCGTGCTGGTGCTGCCCGACACTTCGGTAGAAAGCGGCGTGGCCGCGATGACGCGGCTGCAGCGCGAGCTGACCACACGCTTCTTCCTGCAGGGCAGCGAGAAGGTGCTCATCACGTTCAGCGCTGGTGTGGCCCAGCTGCACGACAGCGAAGGCAGCCCCGACGCCATCCGCCGCGCCGACCAGGCGATGTACCTGGCCAAGCGATCGGGCAAGAACCGGGTCATGGCGGCATAGGGTGAAGCACCCCCTGAGTCGCCGTCGGCGCCTTCCCCCTCTCCTTCGGGAGGGGGACGCCACCAGCGCACGCAAGCGAAGCGCCGCATCCGCAGCTTGGCGGCCCTCCCGCGGTGGCCGCTGGCCTGGGCCGCGCCGGTTCTAAGCGCAGCGCACCTATCCAGCGCCCCGCAATGAATCCAGAGCAGAGACGCGCATTTTTGCGGAAGGCCATCCTGGCCGCCGCTGCCACCCAACTGCCCCGCTGGGCATGGAGCAACGCACCAGCACTACAGAGCAACCCCTTCGCGCTGGGCGTGGCCAGTGGAGACCCGGCGCCCGACGGTGTGGTGCTGTGGACGCGGCTGGTGCTGGCCAACCCGGCGCTGATGCAAGCGGCCCACACCGTGCGGTGGGAGGTGGCGCACGATGTGCGTTTTGCACAGATCGTGCAAAAAGGCGAAGCCACCGCCCTGCCTGCGCTCGGCCACAGCGTGCATGTGGAGCTGCAGGGCCTGGCACCAAGCCGCTGGTACCACTACCGCTTCATGCTGGGCGATGCCATCAGCGCCACCGGCCGCACGCGCACGGCCCCGGCCCCCGGTGACCTGCCCGCCACGCTGCGCATCGGCTTTGCCTCCTGCCAGCGCTGGGAACACGGGCACTACGCCGCCTGGCACCATCTGGTGGCCGACCAGCCCGACCTGGTGCTGTTTCTGGGCGACTACATCTACGAGTACGCCTCGCCCAAAAACACCACAGACCTGGCGCGCACCCACAACCTGCGCCACGCCACCACGCTGGCGGATTTTCGAGACCGCTACGCCCTGCACAAAA
Organism: Acidovorax facilis; assembly: GCF_023913775.1. Taxonomy (GTDB): domain Bacteria; phylum Pseudomonadota; class Gammaproteobacteria; order Burkholderiales; family Burkholderiaceae_C; genus Acidovorax; species Acidovorax facilis. Next base: position 15,347 of record NZ_JAMXAX010000036.1, on the reverse strand, counting down.
GCGACCCCGCCCTGCAAGCCGCCCACGCTGCCTGCCCCTGGGCCGTGACCTGGGACGACCACGAGGTGCAGAACGACTACGCCAGTGGTACCGGTAAGGGCGACGATGGCAGCTTTCTGACGCTGCGAGGCGCCGCATGGCAAGCCTTCTACGAAAACATGCCGCTGCGCGCCGCCAGCCTGAACGGCCCCGCCTCCGGCACCCGCTGGGACGCCCTGCAGGTCTACCGCCGCCTTCGCTGGGGGCGCCTGGCCCACATCCACCTGCTGGACAGCCGCCAGTACCGCACTTGGCAGGCCTGCCGCACGCCCCAGTCCACCAGCGCGGGCGCTGTGCGCGCGGCAGACTGCGCCGACCTGGCCAGCCCCGCCCGCACGCTGCTGGGCGCAACGCAAGAGCAGTGGCTGGACACCGGCCTGGCCGCCGACGCACACACCAAAGACGCCACCCACTGGAGCGTGCTGGCACAGCAAACCCTGCTTTCGCCGCGCCACTACCCTTCGGGCGTTACGTCCGCCGACAACTGGGACGGTTACCCCGCAGCCCGCGCGCGCCTGCTGCAGGCCGTGGCCCAGCACGCCCCGCGCAACACCGTGCTGCTGGGCGGCGACATCCACCAGAACTATGTGTGCCGGGTGCACGCCAATCCCGATCGCCCAGAGTCGCCCGTGGTGGCCAGCGAGTTCTGCGGCACGTCCATCAGCTCGCGCTCGGGCACCACACAAGATAAGGTGGACGCCATCGCCCGGCACAACCCGCATGTGCTGCTGGCCCGCTGCGACCAGCGCGGCTATGGGCTGGCAGACATCACCCCCACGCGCTGGACCACCACCCTGCGCGTGCTGGACGACCCGCTGCGCGCGGACAGTGCCGCCACCACGCTCGCCCGCTTTGTGGTGGAAAACGGGCGGCCCGGGCCCAAGCCAGCATGACGGTTGCTTGAATGCTATGCTATTTATAGCTATTTGCGCTTTATGGATAAGCGCCAGAGGCTAAAAACACCCAAATCTTCGGAGCCTGTAGCGCGATGTAACGCCCCGGCGTCGCTCCGGCCGGTCCGCGTACCATGGCCACTTCTTCGCCCCTTCGCTTCTAGCCACCCAGGAGTTGTCCATGCCCCAAACCACCACGCACCCCCTGCCCTCCCCTCGTGCCATCACCTTCAGCCTGAGCCTGCTGGCCTCGGCCGTGCTGCTGGCAGGCTGCGCCAGCGCCCCGGCACAGTTCGCCTACACCGTGCCCGCCCAGCCCGAAGGCTCGTCCGGCTACACCGAAAAGCCCGGCTGGGCCACCGAGAAATTTGCCGTGGCCGCCGCCAACCCGCTGGCCACGGATGCGGGCTACCAGATCCTCAAGGCCGGGGGTTCTGCCATCGACGCAGCCATTGCCGTGCAAATGGTGCTGACCCTGGTGGAGCCGCAATCGAGCGGCATCGGTGGCGGCGCCTTCCTGCTGCACAGCACCGGCAAAACCGTGGAGGCCTATGACGGCCGCGAAACCGCCCCCGCCGCTGCAGACGAAAAACTCTTCCTCGGCGCCGACGGCAAACCCGTGCAGTTCTACGACGGCGTGGTGGGCGGCCGCTCGGTCGGCGTGCCCGGCACCGTGCGCATGCTGGAGATGGCGCACAAGCAGCACGGCAAGCTGCCCTGGGCCACGCTGTTCCAACCCGCCATCACCCTGGCCGAAGGCGGCTTCAAAGTCAGCGCACGGCTCAACACCCTGGTCAAGGCCGACCCGCACCTCAAGAAGGACCCGGTGGCTGCCGCCTATTTCTACAAGGCCGACGGCGACGCACGCGATGTGGGTGTGAACCTGCGCAACCCCGAGCTGGCCGCCGTGCTGCGCAAGATTGCCGCCGAAGGCAGCAAGGCCCTGCACGAAGGCGAAATCGCCCAGGCCATCGTGGACAAGGTGCAAAAACACCCCACCAACCCCGGCAAACTGAGCATGGCCGACCTGGCCGGCTACCAACCCAAAAAGCGCGAAGCGCTGTGCGACGACTACCAGGTGCAGGCCAAAGACTTCCGCATCTGCGGCTTCCCGCCGCCCAGCTCGGGCGCCATTGCCATCGGGCAGATCCTGGGCATCCTGAAAAACACCGACGCCGCCGCCAAGCCCCTGCAAGACGGCATCCCATCCGCCGACTGGCTGCACCTGTACACCGAGGCCGCCCGCCTGGCCTTTGCCGACCGTGCGCTGTACGTGGCCGACCCTGACTTTGTGCAGCCACCCGGCGGCAGCTGGACCAGCCTGATCGCCCCCGCCTACCTGGCCGAACGCGCCAAGCTCATCGGCACGCAAAGCATGAAGGTCGCCCAGCCCGGCAACCCAGCCGCCGTGAAGACCAGCTACGCCCCCATGCCCGACCAGCCCGAATACGGCACCAGCCACATCAGCATCGTCGATGCCTTTGGCAACGCTGTGGCCATGACCACCACCATCGAAGACCAGTTCGGCGCGCGGCAGATGGTCAAGGGCTTCTTGCTGAACAACGAACTGACCGACTTCAGCTTTGCCCCCACCGACGCCCAAGGCCAGCCCATCGCCAACCGCGTGCAGCCCGGCAAACGCCCCCGCTCGTCCATGGCACCCACCCTCGTGTTCGACAAGGCCACCGGCGAGCTGCTGATGAGCGGCGGCAGCCCCGGTGGCGCGGCCATCATCCACTACACCGCCAAGACGCTCTACGGCGTGCTCAACTGGGGCCTGATGCCCCAACAGGCCATCAACCTGCCCAACTTCGGCTCGATGAACGGCCCCACGCTGCTGGAAGAAAAGCGCTTCCCGCCCGCCACCGTCGAAGCCCTACGCGCACGCGGCGCCGAGGTGCGCGAGATGAATATGACGAGTGGGTTGCAGGCCATTACGCGTGGCCAGGCACACGGCAAGAAGCTGTGGATGGGCGGGGCCGACCCACGGCGTGAAGGGGTGGTGATGGGGGATTGAGATGGAGGTGTTGATGCCTCGGCATCAACACTTCCATCTGCAGCCGGACTTGAAACCCTTCACGCTGCGAGCCCCACAAGCTTGTCGAAGCGACTCGCAAGGCTTCGACAAGCTGTGCCCGAACAGGCCATTCAGGGCTGAAGGCCTGCCTTGATCTTGCGAACCGCTGCAACGTCGCCAAGGAAAACTTGCAGGGCATCCTTGTCTTCACGCGAAAGGTCCGCACTGTCGAGAAGATGGAGTTGGTGGATCACAACTTCCAGTGCCTCTGCGAGCCTGCCAATTTGCTTGCCGTAACTGCCAACCTTCTCCAGCGCGGCTTGCTCTACCTTGGCGTTTGAAGTCGCTCCCAAGTTGACCTGAAAGAGATTGAACGACCAATTTGGAAGGATGGGCTGGGAGAGCGCTGTGGGGGCCAGCTGAAGTGGCATGTAGAAGTATGACAATTTGCACTCCCAGGGAATTTCATGAGTTCGGACGGCAATGCTGGCGTTCCTCGGCGGTGGGTGGGCCTTGTTCTGCTTAACGCCTTGAGTTCAGCCGCCGCCGTAGGCGGTCGGCTGCGACGAATAGTTAGAACTATTGGGAGTCAATTATTCCCTTTGCTTTTTCGATTGCCTCGGCCGCATTGCCTGATGCCAAATCCTTCAAAATTGCTCCTGTTCCGAGAAGAATAAGTCCGACGACTGCGACTTTTTCTGTGGGAAGATCTTTGGCGGCTTCAAGTAACTCTTTGAGACCAGCAGTTATTGATTCGAGCGTGGACATTCGTTGCTTCCTTATTGTCAATGGAATTTAAATTCTAGCGAATAAATTAAGCCACCATTATACGGATTAATTTGGTGACCAGGTTAGATTTATAAGTCAAATTAGCTATCGGAGGAGCTGAATTTATTCTCGAACGATCGAATTGCTTCTCGAATTTCTCGGAACTCGCGAGACTCCTCAAGTTCGATGCTGCGCTTAATGCTTTTTACTTTTCTAATTAAATCTTCGCTATTTGAAGATGAATCAATGATAAAGGGGTTTTTTACAACAAGAGCTAAAACAATGAGAGTATGAGTTGTGTCGCGCTGGCCTGATTCCTCTCGCTCGCTATAAATTTCTTCTAGTCTATTTTGCGACATCGAATTGATTTTTTTCCAGTTCTCAGAAATGCCCTTTTTAATTACATCTTGGGCTGCATTGCCAATGCCTTTTACGACACTACCAAAAAAACTCATATAACAACTCCTTCTTTCTATGTAATCAATCTAACGAATGGAAGGGACTTCCCCGTCCCGAGTGAACCGCGCAGTTGTGGCATAAGGCATCCAGTTGCCACAATGGGAAGTTCGATCTCTCATCAACTCACTCGCTTGTTGGAAGGGGAAGTCCATGTCTGCCATTGTCTCCATCGGAATCGATCTGGCAAAGAACGTCTTTGCTGTGCATGGCGTTGATGCCACAGGCAAGCCGGTACTTTTGCGTCCCAGTGTGCTGCGTGCCAAGCTGCTCGAACTCATCGCCGCGCTGCCACCATGTCTCATTGGTATGCACGCGTGCTCTGGCGCCCACCACTGGGCTCGCGAATTCCAGAGGTTCGGCCACACCGTGCGCCTGATGGCGCCCAAGTTCGTCGCCCCCTACCGTCTCCCCGGTAAGTGCGGCAAGAACGATGCGGCTGATGCCGCTGCCATCTGTGAAGCCGTCAAGGACATCAAAAGCCGCGTGTTGCTGGACCATAGTGATGTGTCCACCCCCATGACCTACACCCATGTAGTGAAAGTGGCTGCCAGGGGCACTGCCTGTCCGCTGGATCTAACAAAAAAAACCTCTAGCGCTTATCCATCAAGCGCTAGCAGCTATCAATAGGTGAGCAATCTCACAATCACCCCCACCTTGCCAACAGCTTGGGCACACTCGCCACCAGCATCGCCACCCCGGACAACGTCAGCATCCCCAACACAATCTGCCGAAACCGCGCCTCGCTGATGCCGTGGTACAGCTTGGCGCCGAGCAGCGTAGGCACCAGCATGGCAGGTATGACGATGGCCACCAGGGGCAGCGCTTCGCGGGTAACCAGGCCGGTGGCCAGGTAGGTGATGAAGGTCACCAGCAGCATGGCCAGGTTGAAGTTCTGGATGATGGCGCGCTGCACGTCCTTGTCCAGACCGCGCAAGGTGCACCACAGGGTGGGCAGCACGCCGGTGAAGCCGCCCAGGCCACCCATCACCCCACCGGCCAGGCCCACCACCGCGTCGGCCACGCGGCCGCCCCGGGTAATGCGGGGCAGCTGTTTGGCCATCAGCATGGCCGGGCACCAAAGCACCAACAGCGTGCCCAGGATGACCTTGAACGCGTCCATGTCCAGGCGGGGCAATACGGCCACGCCGATGGGGATGCCCGCCAGGCCGCCCAGCACAAAGGGCAGCAGGCGCGCCCGGTCAAAACCCCGGCGCACGGTGGCCGCTGCCACCAATTGGCCCGTGAGCGCGCCGCACACGGCCAGCACGGCGGCCAGGCGGGGTTCCAGCGTCCAGGCCCAGAAGGACATGGCCACCATGCCAAAGCCGAAGCCCGAAAGGCCCTGCACAAACCCGGCGGCCACGGCGCCCAGGGCTACGATCAACAGCACGGAATCCATTGCACCTCCACTGCTATCGGCTGCGTTCAACAATCCGCTCACGCTGAGCTTGTCGGAGCGCTGCACAAGGCTTCGACCAGCTCCGCCTGAACGGCTTCGGTAGATCGCAGACACGCAATTCGTTTTAAGGGGCTGCCAAGCCAGCCGGGTCCATTGTGCAGGTTGGTTCGCGGGCCCACTCGGGCACAGGAGCACTTTGGCCCGCACACAGCTTGTCCATCAATACAACGTGGCTTGCTGGCGCGCGGGCAGTTCGCGGTCGTAGGTGGCGCCGTCAAACCGGCCCTGCGTGATGGACGCGAGGATGGCACCAGGGGTCGGCACCGTGCGCGGGGTGCCAGGCGGTACAGCGCTCCACAGGCGCGAGCGCTGTATGGCGCGGGCGCACTGGAAGTACACGGCTTGCACATCAACGACGATCACGCATTTGGGCGGCTGGCCGTTGACCACGAACCGCTCCATCAGGTCGGGCGCCACGCTGATGCGCGCGTGGCCGTTGACGCGCAGGGTTTCGCCCACGCCGGGGATGAGGAACAGCAGCGCCACGCGCGGGTCGGCCACGATGTTGCGCAGGCTGTCGGCGCGGTTGTTGCCACGACGCTCGGGCAGGAGCAGGGTCTTATCGTCCTGCAGCTGCACAAAGCCCGCCGGGTCACCACGCGGCGAGGCGTCCAGCCCGCCAGGGCCGGTGGTGGCCAGCACGGCAAAGGGCGACGCCGCGATCATGGCGCGGTAGGCGGGGTGCACATACGGCAGCTCTTTGTGGACGGAGGCATCGCTGAGTGGGCCCAGCAAGGCCTCCAGGCGTGGCAGGGTGTCGATGGCGTGCTCGTCGCGGGCGGGGGTCATGGCGGTAGCTTCCTTGGGGTAGGGTGGCAACAGAACAGCCATGGTGCGGCAGGCCCGCCGCCCCGACAAACGACTTTGCGGCAGGTCACGCGTGCAAAAAGCGCACGCATGGAGTCCGGCACGTGGGAGTGCCGGCCCCACTGCCCTGCCCCCAGCGCATGGCACTGGCACGGCACATGCCGCGCCAGGGGCGGTGCGCAATCCGGCCCGTAGGCAAGACACGCGCCACTCCTTTGTTCAGCGTGCGGGACGCAGCTTGACGCCGGGGAAATCCACCGGCACCGCGAGCGCCACGTTCACGTAGTTGGTGAACAGGTTGAGCGCCACATGGCCCACGATCTCGACGATGTGCTCGTCGCTCCAGCCTTGGTCGCGCAGCGCCTGCACATCGGTGGCATCCACCTGGCCACGTTCATTGACCAGCTTCAGCGCAAAGCGCAGCACGGCGGCGGTGCGCGGGTCGGCGGATTCTCCCGACTGCGCGGCGGCCAAATCGTCGCCGCTCACGCCTGCCTTGCGGCCCAGCGCAGTGTGGGCGGCCAGGCAGTAGTCGCAGGCATTGCGGTTGGCCACGGCCACGGCAATCTGCTCGCCCAGTGCGACACCGATCACGCCGCCACCCAGCGCACCAAAGGCGGCCCACATGCTTTGCAGCGCGGCAGGCGAGTTGGCCACCGCGCGGAACATGTTGGGGGTGGCACCGAAAGCGCCGTGGATCTGGTCGAGCACGGTGCGCACGGAGCCGGTGGCGGCGGTGCGGTCAACGAGGGGGACGCGGGCAATGGAAGAGGAGTTAGCGGACATGGTGTGGATTTCCTTGAAGGTCATGAAAGACGGTTTGGTTTAAAGGGCCGGTGCTTGGTTAAGGGGTTAAGCACCGGGTGCCTGTTCTCAGCACCCCTGCAGTGTCCAGCGTCAGCGCGTACCATTGGACACATAAAATCCATTATTCATACCCAATCATCCAGAATCACCATGAATGCCCGCAACACCTGCACCACGCCTCTGCCAATGCAGGCACCCGCTCCGTTTGACCGGCTGTCGTCGCTGCTGGAGCGCTTTCGGGTGCGCGCCCACCTGTTCCACAGCGGCCCGCTGTGCGGCGTGACCCACTTTGCGGCGGCGCCCGGGCGCGGGTTTCTGCATGTGCTGCGCCGTGGCAAGATGGTGGTGACGCACCAGCCCCAGGCGGGGCCACTGGAGCGGCTGGAGGTAGCTGAGCCCAGCCTGCTCTTCTACGCCCGACCGCTGGAGCATTTTTTTCACAACGCGCCCACGGAGGGCTCGGACTTCACCTGCGCGGCGCTGGACTTTGACGGTGGTGCCAGCCACCCGCTGGCCCGCGCCCTGCCCCCGCTGGTGCTGCTGCCCCTGGGCAAGGTGGACGGGCTGCAGCAGTCGCTGGACCTGCTGTTTGCCGAAACCGACCGCCTGCGCTGCGGCCACCGCGTGCTGGCCGACCGGCTGTTTGAAGTGGTGCTGCTGCAGCTGCTGCGCTGGCTGCTGGACCACCCCGAGCAGGCGCGCATGCCGCCCGGCCTGCTCACGGGTCTCGCCGACCCTGCCCTGGCCCGCGCCCTCACCGCCTTGCACGATGCGCCAGGCCAGCCATGGAGCCTGGCACAGATGGCGCAGCAGGCAGGCATGTCGCGTAGCGCGTTTGCGGCCCGCTTCAAGGCCGTGGTGGGCGACACCCCCGCCGACTACCTGGCGCACTGGCGGCTGACGCTGGCGCAGGCCCATCTGCGCGGCGGACGGTCGTTGAAGTCGATTGCCAACGAGCTGGGTTACGCCAACCCCTCGGCGCTGTCGCGCGTGTTTGCGCAGAAGGTGGGCATGTCGCCACGGGTCTGGCTGGAGGGCCTTGCGGCATAGCGAGCTAAGCCGCCACCTCCTCTGCCCGGCTGGACGCGCGGCCCACGGGCCGCCACAATTTCCAGCGCCGGCTGCGCAGCGCCAGGATTTTGATAAAAACAGGCCCTGACGCTTATCCTGATTGCGCAAAAAGCTATGTAAATGATAGCAAAACTCTGTAAATGGATCAGCCGCCGGAAAGGATGCACACCATGAACGCCGCTCTCACCCAACTGGCAGCCGACTGCGGGCTGGCCAGCGACGCCCACACCCCGCTGCGCCTGGCCTTTGGCCTGGCCTGTGTGCAGCGCGTGCGCCATCTGCTGGAAGATCCGGAGGCCATCGCCGGCCTCGACGTGCTGGCCGCGTTCACGGCGGGCACAGTGGATGCGGCCACTTTGGCCAACGCAGCAGAGCGGCTGAAAGCGGTGGCCTCGCACCACCGGGGCTCGCAGTCGCTGGACGGGTCGGCCCATGCCGCCGTGTCGGCCACCTACGCTGTGGCCAAAGCGCTGGCGGGCCGGGCGCTGGAGGCCGCCAGCTACGCGGCCTATGCCACGGTGTATGCCTATGGCGGGTATGCGGTGCAAGACCTCTCGGCGTTTGAGCCGGAGCACCAGTGGCAGGTGCAGGCGCTGCAGCGGCTGCTGGACGATGCGGCGACCCAGCGGTCGGCGAGGCCCCTAGCCGCCAGCCAGCCCTGCGCATGAGCCGCCAGCAGGTTCTCGCCGCGCTGGCCGCCCCGCTGCGCGTGATCCTGGAGGCCGAACTGGCGCAGGGCAACGTCATCGACGAGGTGGCGGACTGGCCGCCCCGGTGCGAGTTGCTCGTGATCCTGCGCCGCCCTTTCGCGAAGGCCTACCCGACCGGGCCTGGCGTGGAGTTCACCGCCATCGAAGACCGGCACTACTGGAAGTCCGAATACAACCTGGAGGACGGTCGGCAGACGCTGGCGTGCGGTTTTGGCTGAGCCGGGTGATCAGACGTTGATGGCGGCCGCCGACCCGGCCTGCTTGCGCAGCTCGAACTTCTGGATCTTGCCCGTGCTGGTCTTGGGCAGCTCGCCAAACACCACGGCACGCGGCACCTTGAAGCCCGCCAGGTGCTTCTTGCAGTGCGCCACGATGTCCTCGGGCGTGGTCTGCGCACCGGCCTTCAGCTCCACAAACGCACAGGGCGTCTCGCCCCACTTGGGGTCGGGCTTGGCCACCACGGCGGCGGCCAGCACGTCGGGGTGGCGGTAGAGCACGTCTTCGACCTCGATGGACGAGATGTTCTCGCCGCCCGAGATGATGATGTCCTTGCTGCGGTCCTTGATCTTGATGTAGCCGTCGCGGTACTGCACGGCCAGGTCGCCGCTGTGGAACCAGCCGCCTGCAAAGGCCTCGTCGGTGGCCTTGGGGTTCTTGAGGTAGCCCTTCATGGCGATGTTGCCCTTGAACATGATCTCGCCCATGGTTTCGCCGTCCTGTGGCACGGGCAGCATGGTCTCGGGGTCGAGCACGCGCACGTCGCGCTCCAGGTGGTAGCGCACGCCCTGGCGGGCGTTGAGGCGGGCGCGCTCGCCGATGTCCAGGGCATCCCAGGCTTCGTGTTTGGCACACACGGTGGCGGGGCCATACACCTCGGTCAGGCCGTACACATGGGTCAGGTCGAACCCCATTTTTTCCATGCCCTCGATCATCGAGGCCGGTGGCGCGGCGCCCGCCACCATGGCCTTGACGCCTGCGGGGATGCCCACCTTCATCGCATCGGGCGCGTTGACCAGCAGGCCGTGCACGATGGGCGCGCCGCAGTAGTGCGTGACACCGTGGTTGCGGATGGCGTCGAAGATGGCCTGCGCGTCCACCCTGCGCAGGCACACGTTGACGCCTGCGCGGGCTGCGATGGTCCACGGAAAGCACCAGCCGTTGCAGTGGAACATGGGCAGCGTCCACAGGTACACCGCATGTTTGGGCATGTCCCACTCCAGCACGTTGCTGATGGCGTTGCTGGCCGCGCCCCGGTGGTGGTAGACCACGCCCTTGGGGTTGCCCGTGGTGCCGCTGGTGTAGTTCAGCGCAATCGCATCCCACTCGTCGGCGGGCAGGCTCCAGGCAAAGGCCGCATCGCCGCTGGCCACAAAGGCTTCGTAGTCGGTGCCGCCCAGGCTTTGAAAGGCGGGGCCATAAAGCGCGTCCTGCACCTCGATCACGCGGATGGGGGTGGTGCCCGTGCGCAGGGCCAGCGCCTTGGCCATGGTGCCGCTGAACTCCGGGTCCACGATCACGGCCTTGGCCTCGCCGTGGTCGAGCATGAAGGCGATGGCCTCCGGGTCGAGCCGGGTGTTGAGGGTGTTGAGCACCGCGCCGGCCATGGGCACGCCAAAGTGCGCCTCCACCATGGGTGGGGTGTTGGACAGCATCACGGCCACGGTGTCGTTCTTGCCAATGCCGGCCTGGGTCAGCGCGCTGGCCAGCTGGCGGCAGCGCGCGTAGGTCTGTGCCCAGGTCTGGCGCAGCGTGCCGTGCACGATGGCCAGACGGTCGGGGTAGACCTCGGCCGTGCGTTCGATGAACGACAGGGGGGACAGGGCAGCGAAGTTGGCTTCGGTGCGGGGCAGGTGCTGGTCAAAGATGGAGGTCATGGGTCGGTGCTGAGAGGTAAACAGAACGCAGCCTACCGCCCCAGGCTGACTCAAACCCTTCGGCGGCGACTCTGCTTGATACGGTACATCGCCGCGTCGGCGCTGGCCAGCAGCGTGTGCGCGTCGTGCGCGTCGCGCGGGAACAGACTCACGCCGATGCTGGCTCGCACCGGGAAGGGCTGGCCTTCGATGTCGAGCGGAGACTCGAAGGCCTGCTCCAGCTTGGCAGCGATCTGCAGGGCCGCATCTTCGGAATCCACGTTCTCGCACAACACGGTGAATTCGTCGCCCGCAAGCCGGGCCACGGTGTCGGCCTGGCGCACGGCGCCTACGATGGTGCGGGCCACGGCCTGCAACACCAGGTCGCCCACGGCGTGCCCCCGCCCGTCATTGATGGCCTTGAAGTCATCCAGGTCCACAAACAGCAGCGCGCAGTCACGCCCGCTGCGGCGCGACAGCTCCAGCGCCTGCGCCAGGCGCTGCTCGAACATGCGTCGGTTGGGCAGGCCGGTGAGTGCGTCGTGGTGTGCCAGGTGGGCCATGGCATCGCGGCTGGCGTTGAGTTCGGTCATCTGGCGCAGGATCTGCTGCTCCATGTCTTGAAAGCTGCGCGCCAGCTCACCCACCTCGTCCTCGCGATCCACCGGCAGCACGCCGTGGGGACGGCCCTGCGGCAGTGCCTGCGTGGCGCGCACCATGGCTTTGAGGGGCTGGGTGACCACGCGTGAAACCAACGCCGCCAGCACCACCCCCACGGCACTCAGCACCAGCAGGATCTTGAGGATGCTGTTGCCCAGGTTCACCACCTCGCCCTGGACCGCCGCCAGTGGTTGCGAGAGCCCCACCACCATGAACCGCTTTTCCTCCTCGCGCCCGAAGGGCATGCGCACGAACGAGAAGACGCGGGCCTCTTCGTCGTCAGTGCCCGGCAGGCTGAGCACCACCTCTTCCTGGTGGCCCCCGACCAGTGCGGCCACGGGCGCAAAGCTGTCCTGGATCAGGATGCGCTGGCCCCGGTCGAACCCGAAGGTCTGGCTGGCGTCCGGGTGCACCAGAAAATCGCCCCAGCGGTTGCTGAGGAAGAAACCATAAGGCGCGGGCAGCGCTGTATTGAAGCTACGCAGGAAATGCTGCGCCGCCACACGCACCACCACCACGCCACGCACCTGCCCCCCCCGCACCACGGGCGAAGCCATGCTGAACACGGGCAGCGGCTCGGCATCGGCTGCGCCTTCGTGGTTGATGCCGAACTCCGACACATAGACCTCGCCCGGCGCCAACGCCAGGGTTTCGAACACAAAGGGGAAGTGGGCCTTCTCCTGCAGTTCGTCCTCGCTGGCGCGGACCCACGCGTCGCCAGTCCGGTCGATGCGTACGAGCTCCAGGCCAAAGTCCTGCACGCCAATGAAGCGGATCTGCAGGTAGCTCGGGTGTGTGATCAAGCTGGCACGAAACACATCAGCCAGCACGTTCTTGTCCTGCTCTATGGCCGCCACACTGGCCAGAAAAGCCGTGTCGCGCGCCACGGTGCCAAAGCCGGCTTGCATGTGGCGCGCCAGCACCTGCGTGGTGGCCAGCAACGCCTGTTCGGCCCGCCCCTGCAGGCGCGCGCGGCTGGAATCAAAGGTGTAGTAACCCGCAAGAATGGCCGCAAACACACTGAAGGACGCGAGCAGCATCCCCAGCCGCAGCGCAATGCCCCATTTCATGCGGGTTTTCATGGCTCAGAACCGGTTCGGTCGGTCGCCCGACAGGATGCGCTGCCACAGCTGCGCGCGGCGGGCCTCGTCCTCCACGGGCTCCAGCCACACGATGGCGCCTGCGGGGGCATCGCCCGACAGCGCGAGCGGCTCTTCGAGCGTGTTGGCCAGGCCCTGGCGCCGGGTCAGTTCGCGGCTGACGGAGGGGTCGAGCATGTAGTTGATCCACTCGGTGGCCAGCGCCACCTGGGTGGACCTGCGGGTGATGGCCCAGCAGTCCAGCCAGGCCAGCGCCCCTTCGCGCGGCACCACATAGCCCACATCCAGCCCCGCATCCCGCAACTGCTTGAGCTGCTGCTGGCCATAGTTGGCGTGCATGACCGCAATGCGGTGTTTGCGAAACAGCTCCAGCGACTCTTCGGGAAGGCTGTAAAACGAGCGCACGTTGCGGCGCAGGGCCACCAGATCCCGCGCCAGCGGGCCGAACTGCGCGGCAGGGATATGGAACGGCGCCATCCCCCGGTACATCGCAGCCAGCGAAAAACCGTGGCTGCTGCCGTCAAATGCCAGCACGCGCCCGCGCCAGCGGGGGTCCCACAGCACGGCAATGGAGGCAGGCGGGGTACTGATCTGCTGGCGGTCGTAGATCAGCCCCATCTCTGAATAGGTGTAGGGCATCGCATACACGTCCGAACCCTGCGCAATGCCAGCGATGGCATGCAGTTGCCGAAAGCGCGGCAGCTGCCGCTCGGTGTTGGGGATGTTGTGCACGGGCAACGGTGCGAGCAGCCGGCGGACCACCAGCCGCGCAATTTCGGCCGTATTGGCGGCCACCAGGTCAAAACCGACTCCCTGGGGGTTGGCCAGCTTGGCACGCAGCACATCGTCAGAGGCGACGGTGGTGATCTCTACCTTGGCGCCATGGCGCTTCTCGAAAACCGCGACGATATCGGGATCGGCATACCCGGGCCAGGACAGCACACGCAGCACCGGCGCCGCCTGCGCGGCCGTGGGCCACAGGCCTGTTGCCACCAGCGGCAGCAGCACAGCCACATCCCGGCGCCGCAGCATGTGCTGCGCCGGGGTGCCTGCCCCACCCACCGCCTGGTGCCGCAACGTGACTGCCATGCCGAAAGCCCCGCTTCTGCAATATCTGGTAACAAATAGTTTACGCGGACAATACGGGGTGTGACGATCCCACAGTCTTTCATTCAGGAGTTGCTTGCCCGCGTCGATGTGGTCGACATCGTGGGCCGCTACGTGCCATTGAAGAAAGGTGGCGCCAATTTCATGGGGCTGTGCCCCTTCCACGGCGAAAAATCCCCCTCGTTCAGCGTCAGCCCCGCCAAGCAGTTCTACCACTGCTTTGGTTGCGGGAAAAACGGCAATGCCATCAGTTTCCTCATGGAACACGCGGGCATGGGGTTTGTCGAGGCGGTACAGGATCTGGCCCAGCAGGTGGGCCTGCAGGTACCGGACGACGACATCTCCCCGCAGGAAAAAGAGCGCGCCGCCGCCGCCCGCCAAAAGCAGGCCACGCTGACCGATGTGCTCGAAAAAGCCGCCAACGCCTACCGCCGCCACCTGCGCGAGTCACAACGCGCTATCGGCTACTTCAAAGGCCGTGGCGTCTCGGGCACCGTGGCCAAGCGCTATGGCCTGGGCTACGCACCGGAGGGCTGGCGCAGCCTGGCCAGCGTGTTCCCCCAGTACGACGACCCGTTGCTGGAAGAGAGCGGGTTGGTCATCGTCAACGACGAAGATGGCGGCAAGCGCTATGACCGGTTTCGCGACCGGGTGATGTTCCCCATCCGCAACGTCAAGGGCGAATGCATCGGCTTTGGCGGGCGGGTGTTGGGCGATGACAAGCCCAAGTACCTCAACTCACCCGAAACCCCGGTGTTCCACAAGGGGCGCGAACTGTATGGTCTGTTCGAGGCGCGCACCGCCATCCGCGAGCACGGCTACGCGCTGGTCACCGAAGGCTACATGGACGTGGTGGCGCTGGCGCAGCTGGGCTTTCCGAATGCGGTGGCCACGCTGGGCACGGCCTGCACACCTGAACATGTGCAAAAGCTGCTGCGCTTCACCGAATCGGTGGTGTTCAGCTTCGATGGCGACGCGGCAGGTCGTCGCGCTGCGCGCAAGGCACTCGATGGAGCCCTGTCCCACGCCACCGACACGCGCAGCATCAAGTTCTTGTTTTTGCCTGCCGAGCACGACCCCGACAGCTACGTGCGCGAGCACGGCACCGACGCCTTTGCCCGCTGCATTGCCGAGGCCGTGCCGCTCAGCCGCTTCCTGGTTGAATCAGCAAGTGATGGCTGCGATCTGGCCACCGCCGAGGGCCGCGCCCACATGGCCAGCAACGCCCGCCCGCTGTGGACGGCCCTGCCCGATGGCGTGCTCAAGCGCCAGGTGCTCAGCGATCTGGCGGACCTGACCCAGCTCAAGGCCCAGGACCTGGCCGACCTGTGGGGCCAGGCCACGTCGCGCGAGGCACCCCGGTCCTCCCACTCTGGCTACTCTGGTCACCCCGGCGCAGGCAGTGCGCCAGCCCGGCAGGCCCCGGCGGCCTACGATCACGAACCGCCGTCCTGGGACGCCCCGCCCGATGCCGGAACGTGGCCGCCCCAAGGGGAACCGGCCGGAGGATATCCAGGCAGCTATGGCAATGGCAGCGGCTACGGCAACAACAGGCCCGCATTCCGCAAGGGTGGCGACTGGAAGAGCAACTGGAAGA
>NZ_JAMXAX010000369.1 GCF_023913775.1 Acidovorax facilis | reverse complement strand
CGGCCACGAAGCCCGGTTGCCTGAACTGCCGGGCGCTGACGTTGACCGAGATGGACAGGTGGGCGGTGGCTTCGTGCTGGCCCCAGCGCTGCAGTTGTTCGCAGGCGGTTTGCAGCACGTATTGGCCCAAAGGGAGGATCAGGCCGGTCTGTTCGGCCAGGGGGATGAAGTCGCCGGGGCTGATCATGCCGCGCTGGGGGTGGCGCCAGCGCACCAGGGCTTCTGCGCCCATGAGCTGGGACTGGTGGTCCACGA
>NZ_JAMXAX010000368.1 GCF_023913775.1 Acidovorax facilis | reverse complement strand
TCAACGAAGTGGCGCGGCAGTCGGGCGTAGGCATGCTGCTGCAAGAAGAGGCGATCCCGGTGAAGCCAGAGGTGGATGCGGCCTGCGAGCTGCTCGGCCTGGACCCGCTCTACGTGGCCAACGAAGGCAAACTTATCGCAGTGATTTCGCCCGAATCGGCCGAAGCAGTACTGGCTGCGATGCGTGCCCATCCGCTCGGTGCCGATGCTGCTCGCATCGGCGAAGTCACGGTCGACCCGCACCATTTCGTGCAGA
>NZ_JAMXAX010000367.1 GCF_023913775.1 Acidovorax facilis | reverse complement strand
GACAGTCCGGTGATCCTGCAGGCCTCCGCCGGGGCACGCAAATACGCTGGCGAGGCGTACCTGCGCCACATGATGCTGGCGGCGGTGGAGACCCACCCCGATCTGCCGGTAGTGCTGCACCAGGACCGCGGTACTTCGCCTGCGGTGTGCATGCAGTCGATCCGCTCGGGCTTTACCAGCGTGATGATGGACGGGTCGCTGATGGCGGACGGCAAGACGCCGGCGAGCTATGCCTACAACGTCGAGGTGACGCGC
>NZ_JAMXAX010000366.1 GCF_023913775.1 Acidovorax facilis | reverse complement strand
ATAGCGTGGGCGTAACTCAGGATGTAGCGCGAGAGCGGGCCGACTTCGACCGCGTGGCCACGCCAGCGAGGCGACTTGATCCAGCTGTACTTGGCCGACTCGTCGAGGTGTTCGATTCGGGTGCGAGTGCCCTTGAAGTTCGGGCCTTCGGGGTGATAGTTGGCTTCAGTTACACCGTCCCATGGGTGCAAGCCCTTGCTTTCGTCGGCGTACTTGTACCAGCTGTGGTTTACAAATTCCTGCACCTGTTCGGGG
>NZ_JAMXAX010000365.1 GCF_023913775.1 Acidovorax facilis | reverse complement strand
GAGCGCTCCTGGCGCATGCGCTTTGAGGCCTACCGCAGTGCCTTTCCTGATGCGGCGGACGAGTTCGAGCGCCGCATCACCGGCCGACTGCTGCCCGCGCTGGCCGATCAGTTGCCTAGCTTGCTGGTCGCTATTGCGGACAGGCCGCAAGCCCTGGCTACCCGGAAAGCCAGCCAGAACGTCCTGGATGTGCTGGCGCCGCTGGTGCCGGAGCTGTTTGGCGGGAGTGCGGACCTGACTGGTTCTAACCTCACC
>NZ_JAMXAX010000364.1 GCF_023913775.1 Acidovorax facilis | reverse complement strand
GAGCGCTCCTGGCGCATGCGCTTTGAGGCCTACCGCAGTGCCTTTCCTGATGCGGCGGACGAGTTCGAGCGCCGCATCACCGGCCGACTGCTGCCCGCGCTGGCCGATCAGTTGCCTAGCTTGCTGGCCGCTATTGCGGACAGGCCGCAAGCCCTGGCTACCCGGAAAGCCAGCCAGAACGTCCTGGATGTGCTGGCGCCGCTGGTGCCGGAGCTGTTTGGCGGGAGTGCGGACCTGACTGGTTCTAACCTCACC
>NZ_JAMXAX010000363.1 GCF_023913775.1 Acidovorax facilis | reverse complement strand
AAGCAAACTCCGTAGATGCAAATAAAGCAGAACCGCATCCTTGCGCGGTGCCTGCCAGACCCACACCACCCACACGGCTGCCCGATCCGACCAACCTGCGCGAAGTCCTCGCGTACTGGGTGCGGCTCTTGCGCGTGCAGAAAGAGTGGTCCCAGGAGCGTCTGGCCCACGAGTGCGAACTGGACCGCACCTACGTGTCGGCCATCGAGCGCTGCAAGTGGAACGTCTCGCTGGCAAACATCGAGCGCCTGGCCC
>NZ_JAMXAX010000362.1 GCF_023913775.1 Acidovorax facilis | reverse complement strand
CGCAAAACACAATGGTCTTGGCGTAGCGGTCGGTGGCCTTGAGGTATTCGGTGATCTTGGCGGCTACCGCCACGTCGCGCTGCTCCAGCACGAGCTTGCGGTTCATGTCGGCGCCGGTGTAGATGCGGTCTTCGATGGCGTGGCCGTGCTTGTCCTGCATGCCCGCCGTTGGGCGCCAGCCGAAGGTGTCTTTGTCCAGATCGACGCGGATGACCTTGTACGGCGCGAGGTAGCCGTCTTCGATGCCTTGCTTGA
>NZ_JAMXAX010000361.1 GCF_023913775.1 Acidovorax facilis | reverse complement strand
TCAAGCAAGGCATCGAAGACGGCTACCTCGCGCCGTACAAGGTCATCCGCGTCGATCTGGACAAAGACACCTTCGGCTGGCGCCCAACGGCGGGCATGCAGGACAAGCACGGCCACGCCATCGAAGATCGCATCTACACCGGCGCCGACATGAACCGCAAGCTCGTGCTGGAGCAGCGCGACGTGGCGGTAGCCGCCAAGATCACCGAATACCTCAAGGCCACCGACCGCTACGCCAAGACCATTGTGTTTTGCG
>NZ_JAMXAX010000360.1 GCF_023913775.1 Acidovorax facilis | reverse complement strand
GCGCGGTATGGATAGATGAGGCCACGGTTGCCGGTTGGCTCGCTGGTGGCGGTAACCGCGTGGTGCTGCTCACTGGTGACGCGGTGCGCTTTCCAGAAGGCCAGGACGTGGCGGCTGTGTTACCTGAACTTATGAAGAGCTTCCCCAACCGATTCATCGTGGCAGCAGTGCCGCGCGAGAGTGAAGACGCGGTGGCGCGCAGGTATGGCGCTGTCCGCTGGCCCACGCTGTTGTTCTTCCGTGACGGTCAGTATG
>NZ_JAMXAX010000035.1 GCF_023913775.1 Acidovorax facilis | reverse complement strand
CCGAGCTTTCGGCGCCGCCAAAGTCGCCCGAGCTGCCGCTGTAGCTGCCGTCCGAGAAGCTGGTGCCGCAGTAGCTGTTGCCCCCGCTGCCACCCGCGTCGCTTTTGCGGGCGATATCGGAGCAGTCGGGCACGTAGGAGAAGCCGCCTGCAATGGCGAACTTGGCATCCAGCGCAAACAGCAGGGGCAGGCGGCTGGGGGCCTTGGGGTCGATGGACTCCTCCTTGCATACCCAGTACCAACAGCGGCGCAGGCCATCGTTGTGGCGCGCCTTTTTACCCAGCGCCTCGGCGGGGGTGTGGTGCAAAAAGAAACCCAGGGCGTTGTCGCACCAGGCTTTGTAGGCCTGGGTGTGCAG
Organism: Acidovorax facilis; assembly: GCF_023913775.1. Lineage (GTDB taxonomy): Bacteria > Pseudomonadota > Gammaproteobacteria > Burkholderiales > Burkholderiaceae_C > Acidovorax > Acidovorax facilis. The sequence goes on along the minus strand of NZ_JAMXAX010000035.1, from coordinate 42,675 downwards.
GATGAACTCATGCCACAGCGCATCGACCGCCTTGGAGGGCATGGCCACAAACTGCTTGTTGCCGCGCAGGCAGGCCATGAAGAACTGGCGCAGGCCGCGTTCGACCAGCTCGCAGTCGCGGGTGCTCAGGTGGGGGTAGGTTTCGCGCAGCTTGCGCTGCAGAAAGCGGGGCAGGGGGGCCTCGCGGATATACCGCTGGCGGACAGCGTTGGTCCACTGGATCACCAGGGCGGTGATGATGACTGTGGCCAAAAAATACAGAATCCAGGGCCACCGCAGGCGCCAGGCGCCCGCGAAGATCCCGACGATGGCGGCCACCCACACGGAAATCGCCAGCAGCACGACCTTGCTTCCCCACCACAGCAGAACGTTTTCGATGCGTTTCATCGTCCCTCCTTTTTTGTTGTTGTGTGGCGATTTCACGGCTGTTTGGTGACTGATTGATGACACTTTTGGGTGGTGTCGCCAGATGGTCACGCGGGGGTTACCCGCAGCACCATCGCATGCCGAAGCTGCCGTGATGGGGCCGCGCTTGGAGGCGCTGAGCAGGGGGGCGGAATCTGTGCCCCCCCTGTGTTCAACGGCGCTTGCTGCCGCCGAAGATGCTGCCCAGCACCCCGCGCAGGATTTCCTTGCCAATGGTGGTGCCCATGGTGCGCACCGCTGACTTGGCCATGGTCTGGGCCAAGCCGTCGCGTTTGCCGCCGCGCGGGCCGGTGCTGCCAAACAGCACGTCGTTGAGCCCGCCCATCAGGCCGCCGCCGCTGTCTTCCGTGTTGGCGGGGGCACCTTTGCCATTGGCAGGTGCCTGCGCACTGGCTTCGGCGGCGCGGCCCTTGAGTTTTTCGTAGGCCGACTCGCGGTCCACCACCTTTTCGTACACGCCCGCCACCAGCGAGTTGGCCACCAGCACCTGGCGCTGCTGCGCTGTGATGGGGCCGAGCTGGCTGCCGGGCGGCAGCACGAACACCCGCTCGGTGACGCTCGGGCGGCCCTTGGCATCCAGGAAGCTCACCAGCGCCTCGCCAACGGCCAGTTCGGTGATGGCGGTCTCGATATCGAGGCCCGGCTTCTGCCGCATGGTGGTGGCCGTGGCTTTGACGGCCTTCTGATCGCGCGGGGTGAAGGCGCGCAGCGCGTGCTGCACGCGGTTGCCCAGCTGGGCCAGCACGCTGTCGGGGATGTCCAGAGGGTTCTGCGTGACGAAGTACACGCCCACGCCCTTGGAGCGCACTAGACGCACCACCAGCTCGATGCGCTCGATGAGCACCTTGGGCGCCTCGTTGAACAAGAGGTGGGCCTCGTCGAAGAAGAACACCAGCTTGGGTTGCTCGGGGTCGCCAATTTCGGGCAGCTGCTCGAACAGCTCGGATAGCATCCACAAGAGGAAGGTGGCGTACAGACGCGGCGAGTTCATGAGCTTGTCGGCCGCCAGGATGTTGACCACGCCATGGCCGTCCACGGTCTGCATGAAGTCCTGGATGTTGAGCATGGGCTCGCCAAAGAACTGCGTGCCGCCCTGCTGCTCGATCTGCAGCAGCCCGCGCTGAATGGCGCCCACGCTGGCGGCGCTCACGTTGCCGTATTCGGTCGTGAACTCCTTGGCGTTGTCGCCCACGTACTGCAGCATGGCGCGCAGGTCTTTGAGATCCAGCAGCAGCATGCCGTTGTCGTCGGCAATCTTGAACACCAGGTTGAGCACGCCCAGCTGGGTTTCGTTCAGGTTGAGCATGCGGCCCAGCAGCAGGGGGCCCATGTCGGAAATGGTGGCGCGCACCGGGTGGCCCTGCTCGCCAAACACGTCCCACAGCGTGGTGGGGCAGGCCAGGGGCGTGGGGCGGTCGAGCCCACGCTCCTTGAGTACGGCCGCCAGCTTGTCGCCAATCTTGCCGGGCTGGCTCGCGCCGGTCAGGTCGCCCTTCACATCGGCCATGAACACTGGCACGCCAATGCGCGAGAAATTTTCGGCCAGGGTCTGCAGGGTCACCGTCTTGCCGGTGCCGGTGGCGCCGGTGATGAGCCCGTGGCGGTTGGCCAGGCCGGGCAGCAGGTGGCATTCGGTGGTGTCGTGCTTGGCAATCAGGAGGGGTTCGGCCATGGCGGAGGTTCCGGGTGGAGGCAAAAGTAGGACTTGCGCAAACAAGGATGCACAAACCGCGTATCCACAGGGCAGGCTTCTTGCCTGATCCCGATTTGCGCAAGTCGTAAAAAGTAAAATCGCGGTCAGTAGATTAAATCAATACAAAAGGACTTCTCGTGGCAGGACACAGCAAATGGGCGAATATCCAGCACCGCAAAGGGCGGCAGGATGAAAAACGCGGCAAGATCTGGACCCGCATCATTCGTGAAATCACTGTGGCTGCCCGCTCGGGCGGCGGCGACCTGTCTGCCAACCCCCGCCTGCGCCTGGCGGTAGACAAGGCCAAGGCGGCCAACATGCCCGCCGACCGCATCAAGTACAACATCGACAAGGCCACGGGCAACGCCGAGGGATTGACCTACGAGGAAATCCGCTACGAGGGCTATGGCATTGGTGGCGCGGCCATCATGATCGACACCATGACCGACAACCGCGTGCGCACCGTGGCCGAGGTACGACACGCGTTCAGCAAACACGGTGGCAACATGGGCACCGAGGGCTCGGTGGTTTTCCAGTTCAAGCACTGCGGCCAACTGATTTTTGCCCCCGGCACCAGCGAAGACAAGGTGATGGAAGTGGCGCTGGAGGCGGGGGCCGAAGACGTGGTGACCGACGACGACGGCGCAGTGGAGGTGCTGACCGCCCCGGCCGACTTTGAAGCCGTGAAGAACGCCCTGGAAGCCGCAGGCCTGACGCCCGAAGTGGCGGGCGTGACCATGCGGCCTGAAAACACCATCGAACTGACGGGCGACGACGCGGCGCGCATGCAGCGGCTGCTGGATGTGCTGGAGGACCTGGACGATACCCAGGAGGTCTACCACAACGCTGCACTGTGACATTGCGCCTGTGGATCGCCGCTTTTTTCTTGCGCTGACTTGTTTTCCGACTGATATTTCCCCGAACCCCGCCAAGCAGCCCAGCGCTGCGAGCAGGGTTCACCAAAGGTTCCTATGAAAGTACTTGTGATTGGTGGCGGCGGCCGTGAACACGCGATGGCGTGGAAACTGAGCGAGTCCCCCAAGGTGACCAAGGTGTATGTGGCGCCTGGCAATGGCGGCACCGCGCTGAATTCCAAGCTCGAGAACGTGGCCATCACCGACGTGCGCGAACTGCGTGTGTGGGCGCAGGCCGAAAAGATCGCACTGACGGTGGTGGGCCCCGAGGCGCCACTGGCGGCGGGTGTGGTCGATGAGTTCCGTGCCAATGGCCTGCGCATCTTCGGCCCCACCAAGGCTGCTGCCCAGCTCGAAAGCTCCAAGGCCTTTTCCAAGGCCTTCATGCGCCGCCATGGCATCCCCACGGCCGACTACGACACCTTCACCGACCCCGCTGCGGCCCACGCGTTTGTGGATCGGCTGGGCGCGCCTATCGTCATCAAGGCCGATGGCCTGGCGGCAGGCAAGGGCGTGGTCGTGGCCATGACGCTGCAGGAGGCCCATGATGCCGTGGACTTCATGCTGGTGGACAACAAATACGGCGTGACGCACAACGAAGGTGGCGCGCGCGTGGTGATCGAGCAGTTCCTCGAAGGCGAAGAAGCCAGTTTCATCGTGCTGTGCGATGGCAAGAACGTGCTGGCCCTGGCCACCAGCCAGGACCACAAGCGCCTGAAGGACGGCGACGAAGGCCCCAACACCGGCGGTATGGGCGCGTATTCGCCCGCACCCGTGGTCACGGCCGATGTGCATGCCCGCGCCATGCGCGAGATCATCCTGCCCACCATCCGGGGCATGGAAAAGGACGGCATTCCCTACACCGGTTTTCTGTATGCCGGCCTGATGATCGACGCCAAGGGCCAGCCCAAGACGCTCGAATTCAACTGCCGCATGGGCGACCCCGAGACGCAGCCCATCCTCATGCGCCTGAAAAGCGACTTCAGCGACGTGATGGCCGCTGCCGCTGACGGCAAGCTCGACCAGATGGAACTGCAATGGGACCGCCGCACCGCACTGGGCGTGGTCATGGCCGCCCACGGCTACCCGGAGAACCCGCGCAAGGGCGACCCCATCACCGGCCTGCCAGCCGAGGCGGACGATGCCGTGGTGTTCCACGCGGGCACGCAGCTCAAAGATGGCGTGGTCAGCGTGACGGGCGGCCGCGTGTTGTGCGTGACGGTGCTGGCCGACAGCGTCAAGCAGGCGCAGCAGCGTGCCTATGACGTGGCGCGCGGCATTCAGTTCGATGGCGCCCAGTACCGCCGGGACATTGGCTTCCGCGCGGTGAAATAGCTCCCCCTGAGTCGCCTGCGGCGCCTTCCCCCACAGGGGGACAACGCCCTCGCTGCGGTGCGGCACTTGCTTGGCGTCCCTGGCCTGGGCCGCGCCAGTTTTTACCGGCAGCGCATGGCGCCGATGGCAATGGATAACTGAAATGCAACAACCTGGATTGAATCCGGCCACTACCGTGGCGACCGTACGCAGCTATTTGCAGGGTCTGCAGACGCGTATCACCGATGCGCTTGAAGCGGTGGAAGGCGAGGGCGGTGCCCGCTTTCTGGCTGATGCGTGGAGCAAACCCCCCGGCGAGCCGCTGCAGGGAGACGGTATCACCAAGATAATGGAAGGTGGCCGGGTGTTCGAGCGCGCAGGCTGCGGCTTCAGCCATGTGCGCGGCCCCCAGCTGCCACCCTCGGCCACGCAGCACCGGCCCGAGCTGGCGGGCGCACCCTTCGAGGCCATGGGCGTGTCGCTGGTGTTCCACCCGCGCAATCCCTACGTGCCGACGGTGCACATGAACGTGCGCATGATCGCGGCTGGCCACCCTGGGCAAGCGCCGACCTGCTGGTTTGGCGGTGGCATGGACCTCACGCCGTACTACGGCTTTGAGGAAGATGCGGTGCACTTTCACCGCACCTGCCGTGATGCCTTGGCACCCTTTGGCGACGACAAGTACCCGCGCTTCAAGCAATGGTGCGATGAGTACTTCTACCTGAAACACCGCAGCGAGCAGCGTGGCGTGGGTGGCGTGTTCTATGACGACTTCTCGGAGCTGGGCTTTGAACAGAGCCTGGCCATGACGCAGTCGGTGGGCGATGCCTTCCTCAAGGCCTATCTGCCCATTGTCGAAAAGCGCCAGAACCTGCCGTTTGCTGAGCGCGAACGCGACTTTCAGCTCTACCGCCGGGGCCGCTACGTAGAGTTCAACCTGGTGTGGGACCGGGGCACGCACTTTGGTCTGCAGTCGGGTGGGCGCACAGAGTCCATTTTGCTGTCCATGCCGCCGCTGGTGTCGTGGTCTTACCAGCGTTCTGATGCGGCCGATTCCGCCGAAGCTGACCTCACGCAGCGCTTTCTGGTGCGGCGCGACTGGCTGGCTGGCGAGTCTGCTGCAGCGGTTTGAAAGCCTTGAAAAGCGCAAAAGCTATAATTTCAATAGCTGCCCGCGCTTTTCACACCAGCGCAAGAGGCCAAAAACACCTCAAACTGACGCAGCGCCAACGCGCAACAGCTGCGCAACACCCAAGGCGCAGCCCCACTGGTTGCGCGCTGCGTTGCACGCTATATTGATTCCATTTCCTCTCTAATCACCGCCTGATGACCACCTCCACCAAATCGGAAACCGCCGCCAAAAAAGACGTTACCAAACTCCAGCGCGCCATCGTTGATGGACTGGAGGACGTCAAGGCGCAAGACATCCAGGTCTTCAACACCGAGCATCTCTCGCCGCTGTTTGAACGGGTGATCGTGGCATCGGGCACCTCCAACCGCCAGACCAAGGCCCTGGCCGCCAGCGTGCGCGACGCGGTGAAAGAAGCGGGCTTTACCAAGCCGCGCATCGAAGGCGAAGACAATGGCGAATGGATCATCGTGGACTGCGGCGCCGCCGTGGCGCACATCATGCAGCCCGCTATTCGCCAGTACTACCGCCTGGAAGAGCTGTGGGGCGATACGCCCGTGCGCCTGAAGCTGGGCGCCGCCAAGCCTGTTTCCAGCGCCGCCACCGAACTGGCCGAAAAGAAGTCGGCCCAGAAGGCTGCCAAGTCCGACGCCAAGGCTGCAGGCAAGGCGCCTGCCAAAAAGGCAACCGCACCAGCCGTGCCGGCCCGGTCGGGCAAAGCTACGGTCAAGGCCGTGGCCAAAACAGCTGCCAAGTCCGCTGCCGCACCTGCTAAATCTGCTGCCAAACCTGCAGCCAAGACAACCGCAAAAGCACCTGCCAAAGCCATCGCCAAGGCCCCAGCCAAGACCCCCGCAAAAAGCAGCAGTGCCAAGGCCGCACCGGCCAAGGCGCCCGCAAAGCCAGCCACTGCCGCCAAGAAGCCCGCAGCTTCCAAGGCACCGATCAAGACTGTGGTCGTCAAGCCATCGGCCTCCCGCAGCAAAGCCGCTGCCACCGCCAAGACCGGGGCCAAGCCCACCGCAGCACGCGGCGGAGCAGCCGCCAAGCCCGCCGCCAAGAGGGCACCGGGCCGCAAGTGATTGCAGCCTCGGCCCATCGAAGACCACCTGTACCCGCGCACCGCGCCTGAGTTGCCATGAAGCTGCTGATCGTGGCCGTGGGCCAGCGCGTGCCCGACTGGGCGCAGACGGCGTACGACGACTACGCCAAGCGTTTTCCGCCGGAGCTCAAGGTCGAACTCAAAGCCGTCAAGACCGAACCGCGCGGCTCCAAGACGCTGGAGACGCTGTTTGCTGCAGAGCGCGAGCGCATCGAAGCGGCCATTCCCCGTGGCACACGCGTGGTGGCGCTGGACGAACGCGGCACCAACCTCACCACCAAGGCCCTGGCCGAGCGCCTGAAGGGCTGGCAGCTGGGCGGTGACGACGTGGCGCTGGTCATCGGTGGCCCGGATGGGCTTGACCCGGCCTTTCGCCAGGGCGCGCACGAGCGCATTCGCCTGTCTGACCTGACCTTGCCGCACGCCATGGTGCGGGTGCTGCTCATCGAGCAGCTGTACCGCGCCTGGTCGGTGAACGCCGGGCACCCATACCACCGCGAATGAGGCCTGGATCGGGGTGTGGGTGGAATACTATATTTTTTATAGCTGCTAGCGCTTGATGGTTAAGCGCTAGAGCCGATTTTTAATCAAAATCTGTTCATGCCTGACTTCATCTACCTTGCCTCCCAAAGCCCGCGCCGTCGCCAGTTGCTGGAACAACTGGGAGTGCGCCACGAACTGCTGCTGCCCAATGTGGAGGGTGACGAGTCCGAGGACGCCGAAGCCATCGAGGTGGTGCTGCCCGGCGAAGCGCCTACGGCCTATGTGGAGCGCGTGACGGGCCTCAAGCTCGACGCTGCCGTGGCCCGGCGCGCCCGCCGTGGTTTGCCCGATGCGCCCATCCTGTGCTCTGACACCACCGTGGCCCTCGGCCGCACCATCTACGGCAAGCCCGACGACGCGCTCCATGCCGCGCGCATGCTGGCCGAGCTGGCGGGCCACGAGCACCGCGTGCTCACCGCCGTGGCGCTGCAGGTGGGCCCCAAGCGCCTGAGCGCGCTGTCCATATCCCGAGTGACTTTTGCAGCCATGACCACTGCGCAGATTGATGCCTACGTGGCCACGGGGGAGCCACTGGGCAAGGCCGGGGCTTACGGTATTCAGGGCCGGGCTGCTGCATATGTGGAGCACCTGGCTGGCAGCTATTCGGGCATCATGGGGCTGCCGATGTACGAGACGGCACAGCTGCTGCGCGCGGCAGGTTTCGCCATCTAGGCGACAGCAACAACAGACAACAACAACGCCATGCAACAAGACATCCTGATCAACTGGTCGCCCCAGGAAACCCGTGTGGCCGTGGTGGAGCACGGCGCCGTGCAGGAGTTGCACATCGAGCGCATGCTGGAGCGCGGCCTGGTGGGCAATGTCTACCTGGGCAAGGTGTCGCGCGTGCTGCCGGGCATGCAGTCGGCCTTCATCGACATCGGCCTGGAGCGTGCGGCCTTCTTGCATGTGGCCGATGTGTGGCAACGCCAGCCCGATGGCGAGCCGCCCGCATTCGCCCGCAAGAACGAGCCGCAGGTGCCGATTGAAAAGCAGGTGTTCGAGGGGCAGGCGCTGATGGTGCAGGTCATCAAGGACCCAATTGGCACCAAAGGCGCACGACTGTCCACGCAGATCAGTGTGGCCGGGCGCCTGCTGGTGTTTCTGCCGCAGGATGACCATGTGGGCGTGTCGCAGAAGATTCCGCCTGCCGAGCGCGATGCGCTGCGCGCGCGGCTGCAGGCGCTGGTGGGCGATAAATCCATGGGCGGTGGCGGCGGCTTCATCCTGCGCACCAACGGCGAAGATTCCACCGATGCGGAGCTGGCCGAAGACATCGCCTACCTGCGCAAGACCTGGGCGCGCATCAAGGAGGCATCGCTCAAGCTGCCTGCCATGTCGCTGCTCCATCAGGATTTGGACCTGTTGCAGCGCGTGCTGCGCGATCTGGTGGGTGACCATACGCAGACCATCCGGCTCGACTCGATGGAGCAATTCCAGCGCCTGCGTGCGTTTGGGCAGGAGTTCATGCCAGCGGCGGCCGGCAAGCTACAGCACTACAAGGGCGAACGCCCGATTTTTGACCTGTACTCCATCGACGAAGAGGTGGCCAAGGCCCTGGGGCGCCGCGTCGATTTGAAGTCTGGCGGCTACCTCATCGTGGACCAGACCGAGGCGCTCACCACCATCGATGTGAACACCGGTGGCTACGTGGGGGCACGCAACTTCGACGACACCATCTTCAAGACCAACCTGGAGGCCGCCCAGGCCATTGCCCGCCAGCTGCGCCTGCGCAACCTGGGCGGCATCATCATCGTGGACTTCATCGACATGGTGCGGGACGACCACCAGCAGGCTGTGCTGGCGGAGTTCAAAAAACAGCTCGCCCGCGACCGCGTGAAGACCATGGCGGGCGGCTTCTCGCAGCTGGGTTTGGTGGAGATGACGCGCAAGCGCACGCGCGAATCGTTGGCCCACATGCTGTGCGAGCCCTGCGAGGCCTGCCAGGGCAAGGGCAGCGTCAAGACCGCGCGCAGCGTGTGCTACGACATCCTGCGCGAGATCCTGCGCGAAGCCCGCCAGTTCAACCCGCGCGAGTTCCGCGTGGTGGCCTCACCCCGCGTGGTGGAGTTGTTCCTGGACGAGGAAAGCCAGCACCTGGCCGGTCTCTCGGATTTCATCAAGAAGCCGATCTCGCTGCAATCCGAGAGCGCGATGGGGCAGGAGCAGTACGACATCGTGCTGCTGTAGCGCCCATCGTTCTGCGCGCCGTCTTCAAGCGTCGATCTGCATCGCCGGGCGTGCCTGCACCCGCGCCAGCCAGGCCTGTACATGCGGGTGCGCGTTGACGGGCGCACCCAGGTAGACGCTGTAGCCCAGCACCGAGCCCACCACCAAGTCCACGAGCGAATAGTCGGCGCCCAGCATCCAGGGCTGTTGGGCCAGCCGCGCGTCCAGCACTGCCAGCAACTCGCTCAGTTGACGCAGGAGGGCTTCTGCTTGGGCGGCGTTGCGCCAAACCTCTTCGCCTTGGGTTGCCACATGCAGGCGTCCCACGAGCGCACCATAGGTCACATACGACCAAGTGCACCACGACAGGGCCTGCAACGCCTCGGGTGTGCCGCCTGCGGGCCACAGGCCACGCTCCACGCCAAAGCGGTGGCCCAGCCACAGGTGGATGGCCAGGGCCTCGAACATCGGGGCACCGTCTACGGTCATCGTGGGCACCTTGCCGTTGGGGTTCAGGGCCAGGTACTCGGGGCGACGCTGTTCGCCGGTGCGGATGTCGATCTTCACGCGCTCATGCGGCACGCCCAGTTCGGCGAGGGCGCAGGCGATGGGGGTGGCGCTGGACATGGGATGCCAGTAGAGGACGATGGACATGGAGAACTCCTTGATGGTGGTGGAAGAAAGAAAAGGTGTTGCCACTGTAAGAACCATTGCGGACAATTTCAGTCCTCAATAAAAAGTACAGTGGCGCCATGCTCAGTTCATCGATCCGCCTGCTGCGCCTGCTCTCGCTGCTGCAAACGCGCAGCCACTGGATGGGCCCCGAACTGGCCGAGCGCCTGGAAGTGCATCCGCGCACGCTGCGGCGCGACGTCGACCGCCTGCGCCAGCTGGGCTACCCCGTGCATGCCAGCAGCGGCGTGGCAGGGGGTTACGCCTTTCGCGCAGGGCAGGCGCTGCCGCCGCTGCTGCTGGATGATGAAGAGGCCCTGGCCGTGTCGATTGCGCTGCGCACCGCCACAGCCGGTGCGGTGGGGGGCATTGAAGAGCCCGCGCTCAGGGCGCTGGTCAAGCTGGAGCAGGCCATGCCGGCGCGCCTGCGCAAGCGCGTGGACGCGTTGCGTTCGGCCATCCTGCCGCTGGACCGCACGGGGCCGGTGGTCGAGGTGTCGTTGTTGGGCACGCTCGCATCGGCCTGCCGCGACCAGCTGCGCATTGAATTCCATTGCGAAGACGGCCAGGGCCGCAGCGCGCAGCGCTCCGTGGAACCGCAGGGCGTGGTGCACACGGGCCAGCGCTGGTACCTGGTGGCGTGGGACAGGGTGCGCAACGACTGGCGCACCTTCCGCATCGACCGCATCGTGGGCGAGCCGCAGGTGGGCGCACATTTCGCGCCCCGGACGTCGCCCGATAGGGGGGATCTGAAGGGCTACGTGTCGCGCTCCATCTCTGCGCCGCACCATGCCGAACAGGCGCGGGTGGTGCTGCACGCGCCCTACGCTGTCATGTCGCGCCGCATCCCGCAGTCTGCTGGTGTGGTGTCCAGCCTGGACCAGGGGCAACGCTGCCAGCTGGAGTGCGCAGGCAACGATTCGCTGGTGTACTGGCTGATGGCGCTGGACGTCGAGTTCGAGGTGCTGGCACCCGCGTCGCTCACAGAGCGGCTGCGGGTGGCGGGGGAACGGGCGCTGCGCTGCGTGCTGTGAAGGCCCGTTGCCTGTCTGTGGAGGACGGGGTTACAGGGTTTTGGTCAGTGTGACGATCACGCGCGACTTGTTGACATGGCCGAAGAAGGCCTTCTTGTTGGCGCCGACCACGGCCGCACCCAGCGACAGGCCACCGCCGAAGTCATACGTGCCACCCAAGCTGTAGTCCATGTAGTTGGGCACACCGGTGTCCTTGATGTCGCTGGCAAAACGCGTGAAGCCCACCGAGGCCTTCACCGTCACGCTGGGGGCCACTTCCTGCGCAAACGCGAAGTTCAGGTAGCCGGTGTTGCGGCCCTTCAGGCCCGAGCCAGCCTTGGCGCCGGCAAAGCCGAAGTAGTCCTTGGAGAGGGTGTGCGAATACTTGGCAGTGAAGGGGCCCATGGTGGCCGCGCCATACAGCTCGGTGGTGTTACCGTTGCTGTTGCCGGGGTAGATGTAGGTCAGGGCGCCCACGTCCAGGTCGGCGCCGCCAGCCTTGAACTTGTAGCCGCCATACAGGTCGGATTCGAGCGAGTTGTTGGCAAGCCAGTCCACGCTGGAGTTCCAGTTGCCAACGTACCAGCCGGTGTCGCCGAAGGCGTAGTCAAAACCGCCTTGCAGTGCAGGCTTGACGGCCTTGGCCTTGGTGGCGTCCTGGTCCTGGCCACGGAACTTGTAGTTGGTGATCAGGCTGACGTTGCCGGTGAGCTGGGCACTGGCCAGCATGGGAAGAGCTGCCAGCAGGGCGACGGCGAGTACTTTGGAAGAGGCGGGATTCATGGCAACAATTTTTGAGAAAAAGACAAGAGCGCAAGCGTAGAAAAGCCTGCGTATAAAGTTCGCAAAAATTGCAGCCCACGCCGTAAATGTTGCGCAAGCCCGTGGATCTGGGGCGTTGTGGCAATGGCAAGATTGCTTGCATCTTCCATTCTGTGTTGCAAGGGGTGCTGCGGTGTTGATCAATTGTGTTGTGTACGAGGATGGCACCAAGCTGGCCGACATCGCCGTCAGCGAGATCAGCGAGCACGTTTCGCTGCCAGGGTGTTTCGTGTGGGTGGCTTTGCAGGATGCAACCCCACAGGAACTGGATGAGCTGCAGGCCGAGTTCGGCCTGCACCCACTGGCGGTAGAAGACACCCGGCATGGCCACCAGCGGCCCAAGGTCGAGGAGTACGCGTCCTCCCTCTTCGTGGTGCTGCATTTGCTCGAATCCAGCGGTGCTGCCGACCCGGTGTCACGGCTTGGCGAACTCAATGTTTTTGTTGGCAAGAACTACGTGGTGTCGGTGCGCAACCGCAGTCAACGTGGCTTTGTGGATGTGCGTGCGCGCTGCGAGCAGGAACCCGAGCTGCTGCGCAATGGGCCGGGCTTCGTGTTGTACGCACTCATGGATGCGGTGGTGGACCGCTATTTCCCGGTCATCGATGCGCTGGAGGTGGAGCTGGAAACCATCGAACAGCAGATCTTTACGCAGGGCGCTGCCCGAGCCAGCATCCGGCGGTTGTACGAACTCAAACAGCGCCTCACAGTGCTCAAGCATGCGGTGGCCCCGTTGCTGGAAGGGGCGGCCAAGCTGCATGGCGGGCGTGTTCCGCAGATCTGCATGGGCTCGCAGGAGTACTTTCGTGACGTGGTGGACCACCTGAGCCGGATCAATACCTCGATTGATTCCATTCGCGACACGATCGGCACCGCCATCCACGTCAACCTCTCCATGGTCACCATCGAGGATGGGGAGGTCGTCAAGCGCCTGGCCGCTTGGGCCAGCCTGTTTGCCGTGTGCACGGCGTTTGCGGGCATCTGGGGCATGAACTTTGACAGCATGCCCGAGCTGAAATGGCGCTATGGCTACGCGGCTGCGCTCGCGCTCATCGCAAGCACCTGTGGCTATCTGTACTACCGTTTTCGCAAGGCGGGTTGGTTGTAGACCCGTCTGCGATCTGCTGACCGGGCAGGCATTTTTACGCCATTTTTACGGCGCCCTCCACAACCTGTGCACACTTTTTACGGCCACCTTCTGAGAATCAAACATACGTTTTGATGCAGGAGTTGTCGATGGACGTGTTATGGATTGCCGCGCTGGCGGCGTTGTGGGTGGTCATGGCTGAGGCCGTGGTTTTGCTGGGCAAGTTCGGCCCGGCCAAGGGGGAGCGTTCATGATCGGCATGGAAATGCTCTATGGCTTTGGCGCCATCGTGGCCTTGGTGCTGCTGGCCTACCTGATATTTGCGCTGATCTGCGCGGAGGAGTTCTGAGATGGATACCTCTGCCTGGAGCCTGCTGGGGCTCTTCCTGATCGTGCTGGGCGTGCTGGCGTGGCCGCTTGGCAAATGGCTGGCCGCAGTCTGTGATGGCCGCCTGCCAAGGTGGATGCATGCCATCGAAAAACCTTTGTACAAGCTGGCCGGGGTCGCGCCGGATCAGATGATGCACTGGCGCAGCTATGCGCTGGCGCTGCTGGCTTTCAATGCCATCGGCGCTTTTGCGGTGTATGGCCTGCAGCGTTTGCAGCACCTGCTGCCGCTCAATCCGCAGGGCATGGCCGCAGTGTCGGGCGATTCTTCGTTCAACACCGCCATCAGCTTTGTCTCCAACACCAACTGGCAGGGCTATGGGGGCGAGTCCACCATGAGCTACCTCACGCAGATGCTGGGCCTGTCGGTGCAGAACTTCTTCTCGGCGGCCACCGGCATCGCCGTGGCGTTTGCGCTGGCGCGCGGCTTTGCAGCGCGCAGCACCGATGGCCAAGGCTTTGTGGGCAACTTCTGGGCCGATGTCACGCGCATCACGGCATGGGTGCTGATGCCCATCGCGTTTGTGATTTCCATCGTGCTGGTCGGGCAGGGCGTGATCCAGAACTTTGACGCCTACAAGGATGTGGCGACGCTGGAGCCAACGGCCTATGAAGTGCCCAAGCTCGACCCATCAGGCCAGCCAGTGGTGGGCAGCGATGGCGCGCCGGTGATGGACGCCAAGACAAGCAACACCCAGACCCTGGCCATGGGCCCGGTGGCATCGCAGGAAGCCATCAAGATGCTGGGCACCAACGGCGGTGGCTTTTTCAACGCCAACTCCGCCCATCCCTATGAGAACCCGACGGCCCTGACCAACTTCGTGCAGATGCTGGCGATTTTCCTGATTCCCGCCGCGCTGTGTTTTGCGTTTGGCCGGGTCGTAGGCGACCAGCGCCAGGGCTTTGCGATCCTGGCGGCCATGACGGTGATGTTTGTGGTGGCTGTGATCGCTGTGGTTTCCGCCGAGAAAGTTGGCAATCCGCAATGGGTGGGGCTGGGCGTGGAGCAAACCGCCAGTGCCCTGCAAGCGGGGGGCAACATGGAAGGTAAGGAGGTACGGTTCGGCATCAATGCGTCGGCACTGTTCGCTGCCGTGACCACTGCCGCCTCATGCGGTGCCGTGAACTCCATGCACGACTCCTTCACGCCCCTGGGCGGCATGGTGCCGCTGGTGCTGATGCAGCTGGGTGAGGTGGTGTTTGGTGGCGTTGGTACAGGCCTCTACGGCATGCTGGTGTTTGCCATCCTCGCAGTCTTCATGGCGGGCCTCATGATTGGCCGCACACCGGAGTACCTGGGCAAGAAGATCGAGGTGCGTGAGATGAAGCTCACCTCGGCGGCCATCCTGGTCACGCCCATTCTGGTGCTGGTGGGCACGGCGATTGCCGTGGCCACGGACGCGGGCAGGGCGGGCATCGCCAACCCGGGCGCGCATGGGTTCTCTGAAATTCTGTATGCGCTGACGTCTGCCGCCAACAACAACGGCAGCGCCTTTGCGGGCCTGTCGGCCAACACGCCGTTCTACAACGTGCTGCTGGGGCTGGCGATGTGGCTGGGCCGTTTCGGCGTGATCGTGCCGGTGCTGGCCATTGCGGGTTCGCTGGCGGCCAAGAAGCGCTTGCCTGTCACGGCGGGCACCATGCCCACACACGGTCCCTTGTTTGTCACGCTGCTGATCGGCACCGTGCTGCTGGTGGGTCTTCTCAATTACGTGCCCTCCCTGGCCCTGGGTCCGATGGTGGAGCACCTGATGCTCCGGGTTCAGTGAGGTATGGCAATGACCAAGAAAAAAACTTCTTCCGTTTCGCTGCTGGATGCAGCGTTGATCAAGACCGCGCTCTGGGGCGCGCTGGCCAAGCTCAGTCCGTTGGTGCAGTGGCGCAACCCGGTAATGTTCATCGTGTACATCGGCAGCATCTTCACCACGCTGCTGTGGCTGCATGCACTCAATGCGCCTGAGGATGCGAGCATGCGTCCAGCGTTTGTGCTGGCTATCACGGTCTGGCTGTGGTTCACCGTGCTGTTTGCCAATTTTGCCGAAGCGCTGGCGGAAGGGCGCAGCAAGGCGCAAGCCGCCTCGCTGCGCGGGCTGCGCAAGGAAACCTGGGCCAAGAAGCTCAAGGAGCCTGTGCACGGTGCTGCGTTTTTGCCCGAGCTGGCCACCAACCTGCGCCGGGGCGACGTGGTGCTGGTGGAGGCTGGCGATGTGATCCCGCTGGACGGCGAGGTGATCGAGGGCGTGGCCTCGGTGGACGAGAGCGCCATCACCGGCGAATCGGCCCCCGTGGTGCGTGAGTCCGGTGGCGATTTTTCTGCCGTGACCGGCGGCACCCGGGTGTTGTCCGACTGGCTGGTGGTGCGCGTGGCGGTGAACCCGGGCGAGTCGTTCCTCGACCGGATGATCGGCATGGTGGAAGCCGCCAATCGCCAGAAGACGCCCAACGAGATCGCGCTGACCATTTTGCTCGTGGCGCTGACCATCGTGTTCCTGGTCGTTACCGTGACCCTGCTGCCGTTTTCGATCTTCAGCGTGCAGGCGTCGGGCGCGGGCACCGTGGTCTCGCTGACCGCGCTGGTGGCCCTGCTGGTGTGCCTGATCCCCACCACCATTGGCGGTCTGCTTTCTGCCGTGGGGGTGGCTGGCATGAGCCGCATGATGCAGGCCAATGTGATCGCCACCTCGGGCCGGGCCGTGGAGGCCGCAGGCGACGTGGACGTGCTGTTGCTGGACAAGACCGGCACCATCACCCATGGCAACCGCCAGGCCAGCGCATTTTTGCCTGCACCGGGTGTATCCAAAGAGCGCCTTGCGCGCGCCGCCTTGCTGGCGTCGCTGGCAGATGAAACACCGGAAGGCCGCAGCATTGTGGAGCTGGCCCGCCGCGCCGGCGTGGATGGCCAGAACCCGCAGGGCGTCAAGCTGGTGCCCTTCACAGCCCAGACCCGCATGAGCGGCGTGGACCTGCCCGCAGGCGAGGGGCAGCCGGAATCTGCGGGCACCATGCTGCGCAAGGGCGCCGTGCTGGCACTGGCCAAGCATGTGGAAGCCCTGGGCGGCAAGATGCCTCAGGATGTCATGAGCGCGGCCGACCAGGTGGCCCTCCGCGGCAGCACGCCCCTGGCGGTGGCCGAGGGCAGCCATGTGCTGGGCATTGTTGAACTCAAGGACATCGTCAAGGCGGGCATCAAGGAGCGCTTCATCGAGCTGCGCCGCATGGGCATCAAGACCGTGATGATCACCGGCGACAACAAGCTCACGGCGGCAGCCATCGCGGCCGAGGCGGGGGTGGACGACTTCCTGGCCGAAGCCACGCCCGAAGACAAGCTGGAGCTGATCCGCAAGTACCAGGCCGAAGGCCGCCTGGTGGCCATGACCGGCGACGGCACCAACGACGCCCCCGCGCTGGCCCAGGCCGACGTGGCTGTGGCCATGGGCAGTGGCACGCAGGCCGCCAAGGAAGCCGGCAACATGGTGGATCTGGACTCCAACCCGACGAAGCTGCTGGAAGTGGTGGAGACCGGCAAGGCGCTTTTGATGACACGCGGCTCGCTGACCACCTTCTCCATCGCGAACGATGTGGCGAAATACTTCGCCATCGTGCCAGCCATCTTCGTGTCCACCTACCCGCAGCTGTCCGCGCTCAACGTCATGCAGCTGGCAAGCCCTTCGTCCGCCATCCTGTCGGCCGTGATCTTCAATGCGCTGGTCATCGTGTTCCTGATTCCCCTGGCCTTGCGCGGCGTGCGCTACCGCCCGGTGGGTGCGGCTGCGCTGCTGCGTCGCAACCTGGCCATCTATGGGCTGGGCGGGCTGCTGGTGCCGTTTGTGGGCATCAAGCTGATTGACTGGATACTTGTGGCCGTCGGGCTGATCTGAGGAGATTCTGATGAAAAACATTCTTCGCCCCGCGCTGGTGCTGTTTGCCTTGTTGAGCGTGCTGACCGGGCTGCTGTATCCGCTGGTGGTGACGGGCGCCGCGCAGGCGGTGTTCCCCCAGCAGGCAGCGGGCAGCCTGGTGCAGCGCAATGGCCAGACCGTCGGTTCCTCGCTGATTGGACAGAACTTTTCCGACCCCGGGCATTTCTGGGGCCGTCCATCGGCCACGGCGCCCATGCCGTACAACGCGGCGGCGTCCAGCGGTTCTAACCAGGGGCCGCTCAATCCGGCGCTGGCCGATGCCGTGAAAGCGCGCGTGGAAGCCCTGCGCGCGGCCGACCCCGGCAACACGGCCCCCGTGCCGGTGGACCTGGTCACGGCCTCGGCCAGTGGCCTGGATCCCCACATCAGCCTGGCTGCGGCGCAGTACCAGGCAGGGCGCGTGGCGCGGGCCCGCAGCCTGCCGGTGACCAGCGTGAATGCCGTGATTGGCAAGCACGCGGAGCAGCCGCTGTGGGGGCTGCTGGGTGAACCCCGGGTGAACGTGCTGGCGCTGAACCTGGCGCTCGACGGCTTGCGCTGACATGCTCTGACTTTTGGCACCGATACTTGTTGATGCATGACTGACATCCAGCGCCCCGACCCCGATGCTTTGATTGCGCAACTGCGCGCCCAGGAAGAGCAGACCCAGCGGGGCAAGCTGCGCATCTACTTTGGTGCCAATGCCGGGGTCGGCAAGACCTGGGCCATGCTCAGTGCCGCGCAGCGCGAGCGGCGCGCCGGGCGCGACATCCTCATCGGCGTGGTGGAGACCCATGGTCGCGCGGAAACCGCTGCGTTGCTGGAGGGACTGGAGTCGCTGCCCCTGAAGCAGGTGGAGTACCGGGGCCGGACGCTTTCCGAGTTCGATCTGGATGCGGCCCTGGTCCGCAAGCCTGCCATCTTGCTGGTGGATGAACTCGCGCACTCCAACGTACAGGGTTCCCGCCACGCCAAGCGCTGGCAGGATGTGCAGGAGTTGCTAGCTGCTGGCATCGACGTGTGGACCGCACTCAATGTTCAGCATCTGGAAAGCCTGAACGGCACGGTGGGGGCCATCACCGGTGTGCGCGTGCACGAAACGGTGCCCGACACCGTTCTGGACAACGCCGATGAAGTGGTGCTGGTCGATGCCACGCCCGACGAGCTGATCGCCCGCCTGGGCGCTGGCAAAGTCTACGTGCCCCAGCAGGCCGAACGTGCTGCGCAGAGCTTTTTCCGCAAGGGCAACCTGATCGCCCTGCGGGAAATTGCGCTGCGGCGCACGGCGGAACATGTGGAAGACGATGTGCTGGGCTGGCGGGTGGAGCAGTCGGGCGCTTCCGGCAGCCGCGTGGCCAGTGCCTGGAACACCTCGGGCAGCATCCTGGCCTGTGTCGGGCCCCACGAAGACGCGGCACAGACAGTGCGCACGGCTGCCCGCCTGGCGGGGCAGCTCAATGTGAAGTGGCATGCCGCTTATGTGGAGACGCCAAGGCTGCAGCGCCTGGGCGCAGCCCAGCGCGACAAGATTCTGGCCGTGCTGCAACTGGCGCAGGAGCTGGGAGCCGAAACGGCCGTGCTCACGGGCGACCGCGTGGCGCCCGCCTTGGCGGCCCAGGCGCTGCATCTGAACTGCGCCACCCTGGTGCTGGGGCGCCCCGCCGCGCGGGCGGGGTGGCGCAAACTTCTCGCATCCAAAGGTGTTGCGCGCGAGTTGGCCGAACGGGCGCCTTCACTCGACATCGTCGAGGCGGCGCATGCGGGTAGCTCGCGGCGCCTGCCTCGGGCGCTGTGGGACCGCAACATGGGCCTGGATGATGACGGGGATGTGGGCGAGCCCGGCGCAGGGCGCTATCGCTGGCAAGGGTTTTTGTGGGCGCTGGGCGCCAGCGTTGCCGTCACGGTGCTGGCGACACCGCTGCATGGTTTGCTGGAGCTGACCAACATCGTGATGCTCTACCTGGTGGGGGTTGTCGCGGTGGCCATGCGTTTTGGGCGCGTGCCCGCAGCGATGGCGGCCTTGCTGAACGTGCTGGCGTTTGACTTCTTCTTCGTCTCACCGCGCCTGTCGTTCGCGGTGAGCGATGTGCAGTACATCGTCACTTTTGCGGTGATGCTGGGCGTGGGGCTGCTGGTGGGGCAGCTCACGGCCGGGTTGCGCTTTGCCGCTGGGGTGTCGATCAGCCGGGAGCGACGGGCCCAGTCCCTGTTTGAGCTGACGCGCGAGCTGTCAGCAGCGCTGGAGACCAGCCAGGTCATCGAGATCGGCGCGGCGGCCGTTCAGGGGCACTTTGGGGGCCGCGCCGTGGTGGTGGCACTGGACGCGTCGGACCGCCTTCAATACCCCGACGATTTGCCGCCGGGCTTTGACAAAAGCGTGGCGGACTGGACGCTGCGCCAGGGCCAGAGCGCCGGTCTGGCGACCAACACCCTGGCTGCGCAAACCTGGCGCTACGTGCCGCTGAAGGCCCCCATGCGCGTGCGGGGTGTGCTGGCGCTGGAGCCCGCGCATCCCCGTTGGCTGCTGATCCCCGAGCAGGCCCAACAGCTCGACACCCTGGCCCGGCAGATCGCCATTGCCCTGGAGCGTGTGCACTACGTGGACATTGCGCAGCAGGCCGTGGTGGACATGGAGTCGGAGCGGCTGCGCAATGCCCTGCTGGGCGCGGTATCGCACGATGTGCGCACCCCCCTCACTGCCTTGATCACGCTCGCCGAAACGCTGCAGAGCGCGCCGCCGCAAGAGACAGACGCCGTGGCCAAGGCCATCGTGCACCAGGCGCACCAGCTCAATGCGCTGGTCAGCAACCTGCTGGACATGGCGCGGTTGGAGAGCGATGTGTCTGGGCAGGCCGTCAATCTGCGGCGGGACTGGCAGTCGGTGGAAGAGGTGGTTGGCTCTGCCATCCGGGCCGCCCGACCAGCGCTGGGCGACATGCCCGTGCGCACTGAGTTGCCCGCCGACCTGCCTTTGGTGGAGTTTGACCCTGTGCTCATCGAACGCGTGCTGGTCAATCTTCTGGAGAATGCAGCCAAATACGGCGCGGGTCCGGTGGTGGTGAAAGCATCCACCACAGACAACATGCTGGTGCTGAAGGTGCGGGACCATGGCCCGGGCCTGCCCGCCTCGGTGCGTGGCAAAGAGCACACCCTGTTTGAAAAATTCACCCGGGGCCAGGCGGAATCCGCAACCCCGGGCGTGGGCCTGGGGCTGGCGATCTGCAAGGCCGTCGTGCAAGCGCATGGCGGTGCGATTTCCGCCGCCAGCGTAGAAGGGGGCGGGGCAGAATTCACGGTGACCCTGGCGCGGCGCGAGCCGCCGCCCGACCCCGGTTTGAGTGAGATGGAGCGGGGCGTTTCTGCCCCCTGAAGAAAACAATGCAGATACGTACCGTTTTGGTGATCGAGGACGAGCCACAGATCCGGCGCTTTGTGCGCAGCGCGCTGGAGGCCGAGGGCTGGCAGGTGCACGAGGCAGGAACCCTGCGCGAGGGCCTGTCTGCCGCAGGCACCCGCCACCCCGACCTGCTGGTGCTGGACCTGGGGCTGCCCGATGGCGATGGGGTGGAGCTGATCCGCGATGTGCGGGGCTGGTCCGCCGTGCCCATCATCGTGCTGTCTGCACGCACCGATGAGACCGACAAGATCGCGGCACTGGACGCCGGTGCAGACGACTACCTCACCAAACCCTTTGGCACGGGCGAACTGCTGGCGCGGGTGCGGGCCAACCTGCGCAGGCCCCGCGCCGCCACCGGAAACGGGCTGGTGCAGGAGGCGGCGGAGCCGCTGTTCCATTTCGGCGATGTCGAGGTGGACCGCAGTGCGCGCCTGGTGCGCAAGGCCGGTACTGAGGTGCACCTGACACCCACCGAGTACCGCATGCTCATGGTGCTGGTGGCCAATGCGGGGCGGGTCATCACCCAAAAGCAGCTGCTGCGCGAGGTGTGGGGGCCCATGCGGTCGGACCAGAGCCACTACCTGCGCATCTACATGGGTCATCTGCGCCAAAAGCTGGAGGCCGACCCCGCCCAGCCCCGCCATCTGCTCACCGAGTCTGGGGTGGGATACCGCCTGGCGATGTAGGGCAGGCGGCAGCCCTGTGCTCCCGCGCACATGCGTCCAGCCCGCTGGATTGACAGCGATTTGATGTTTGCCACCGCATTTTTTACGAACGATTTACGCCGAATTTCCTAGACTGAAGCATGTTCAACACCGGCCACAAGCGCCCCTGCCGAGGGCTCCGTGTGGCGAAAACATGCTCATGAAGAGTTGTCCCAGTACGGGCTTGCACCGGGTATCCCTGTTGCCTCTGGGCGAGAGCGATGGCGATCCCACCGCGTTGGTGCTGGTTCCGTTCACCACGCCGTATGCCGATGGGCAAAGCCTGCGTGCAAGGCTGCAGGCCGTGCTAGGGCGGCAGCTGCGCGGATACAGCCTGGCGTTCGACGTGCCCCGCCGCACGGCCAAGGGCACTTTGTACATCCACCGGCGCGACCTGGAGAGTGCCAAGCGTTGCCTGGCCTCTGGCCTGCCCCAACTCGAAATGGGTTGTGCGGCCAGCGTTTCTTGCGCGGGGGCGCTTTCATGCCATTGAACCATTGCAGCGCGCAAAGGTGCCAAACCATTGAGGCTGGCTCTGTGCGCAGCGCCCTGCGCGGCGTGGGCCCGGAGCTGCTGCGCCATGGCTGATTGGATCGCATTGCTGATGGCCGTGCTGGTGCTCGTGGTTCCGATCGGGGTGGGGTGGGTGGCATTGAAGCTGTCTGATCGTAAGACGCAGCGGCACCGTGGGGACTGCCCGTGAAGCGACAACCATCGACGGATGTGCGGGGCGTCGCAACGGCGGGCCCTGCAGATTTGCCCGCACTGGAGCAGCTGGAAAACGCCGCGTTCTCCAGCGACAGGATTTCGCGCAGAAGCTGGGGGCGTCTGTTGTTGAGCCCCTCGGCCCGCGTGCTGGTGGTCAGATCGGGACAGACATTGGGTGGAGCCTGCGTGGTATTGCGCCGCAAAGGATCGTCTGTGGCACGCCTGTACTCCATTGCGGTGGCACCGTCCGTGCGGTGCGCGGGCGTGGCCAGCGGGCTGCTGGCGGCGGCAATCCAGGGCGCGCGTGATGCGGGCTGCGCGGTGCTGCGGCTGGAGAGCAGGGCTGGCAACCTGTCGGCGCACCGTCTGTTCGCGCGCCACGGCTTTGTGCACACCGGTTGCAAAACCGCTTACTACGAGGATCGCGAACAGGCCCTGTGCTTTCAGAAGGACCTGTTCGATGGCGCACTGGCCCAGGCAGCGGCGTCGCACCAGGTGCGCCACTATGCGCAGACGCTGGACTTCACCTGCGGCCCCTGTGCCCTGCTGATGGCGATGTCCGCCATGGACCCGGCCATGCCGGTGAACCAGGCGGCCGAGATCCGCCTGTGGCGCGAGGCCACCACGGTGTTCATGGCCGCAGGCCATGGCGGGTGTGGGCCTTTTGGGTTGGCGCATGCCGCGCTGGCCCACGGCTTTGAGGTGTCGGTGTATGCGGCTGCCGGTGCCTCGCTGTTCATGGACAGCGTGCGCGACCCCCGCAAGAAGGACGTGATCCAGTTGGTGGAGAACGACTTCAGGGCGGCGCTGGAGGCGCGCCAGGTGCCGATCCATGCGCGGCCGGTGTCGCCCGACAGCGTGATAGAGCAGCTGCGGGCGGGGCGCCTGCCCATTGTGCTCATCAGCTTGTGGCGCCTGCATCGGCAGAAGACGCCGCACTGGGTGGTCATCACAGGCTTCGACGGTGCGGTGTTTCGCCTGCTGGACCCCATGGCACGTTCCGGTGATCCGGACGGCGGTGTGTCCATCAGCTGGAGCGAATTCAAGAAAGTCGCAAGGTATGGGCGCCGTGGGCGCACTGCGGCCGTCATCCTTTCTGGAAAGAAATAAATTGTCCTCAGAACATGTCATCGTGGTGGAGAAGCTGGCCGACTTTCGATGGAGCCAGCCCGACATCAAGGTCATCACGGCAGAGCAATTCGTTGCCGAGCAGCCGCTGCACCGTGGGCGCGTGCGCAAGGTCACCAACCTGTGCAGGAGCTATGGCTACCTCAGCATGGGCTATTACTGCTCGCTGCTGGCGGAGGCGCGTGGTGACCGCGTAACGCCCAGCGTGGACACCATCCTGAGCCTGCAGCGCAAACGCATTGAGCCATCGGCGCTGGCGCAGCTGAACCGGCTGATTGGCCCGCTCAAGGAGATACCGCGCTCGGTGAACACACTGACGTTGCATGTCTTCTTCGGGATCATGGAAGACCCTGCACTGGCTGCGCTGGCTCGCAAAAGCTTCGAGCTGTTCCGTTGCCCGCTGATGGAGGTCACGCTGGAACGGCAGGAGCAGTCGGCCCATTGGCAGATCGCTGGCCTACAGGCGCTGGACCTGCGCGATGTGGATGCCGCGCGCGACGAAGTCTTCGTGCAAGCGCTGCTCCAGTACACACGGCGAAGTTGGCGCCCCATGATCGCGATGCCCCAGCCGCGCATGGATCTGGCGGTGCTGCACGACCCGCATGATCGTTTGCCGCCGTCCAACCTCAAGACCCTGCGCAAGCTGGTCGATGTGGGGCAGGAGATGGGCATTGCCGTGGAGCTGATCGAGAAAAAGGACTTGGCGCGGCTGACCCAGTTTGATGCACTCTTCATCCGCGAGACCACGGCCGTGACCCACCACACGTTCCAGTTCGCGCGCAAAGCCATGGCGGAGGGCATGCCGGTCATCGACGACCCCGCGTCCATCCTGCGCTGCACCAACAAGGCTTTTCTGGCAGAACTGCTGCGCGAGCATGCCATTGCCACCCCGCTCACGCACATGGTCAGCCGCCGCACGCTGGCCGACATGCAGCACCGGCTGGCCTACCCGGTGGTGGTGAAGGTGCCGGACGGCGCGTTCAGCCGCAGTGTGAAAAAGGCGGAGAACTTTGAACAACTGCATGGCATCGCCCGGGACATGCTCAAGGAGTCGGAAATCATCCTCGTGCAGGAATTCATGTACACCGACTTCGACTGGCGCATCGGCGTGCTGGCAGGCCAGGCCATCTTCGCAGCGAAGTACTTCATGTGCGACGGCCACTGGCAGATCCTGCAACACACGGCCAACGGCAAGTACACCGAAGGCCGGGTGCAGGCCGTGCCGCTGGACCAGGTGCCTGCGCAGGTGCTGGCGGCGGCAGTCAGCTCTGCCCGCCTGGTTGGCCATGGTTTTTATGGCGTGGACCTGAAGGCCACGGCGTCCGGGGTGTACGTGATCGAGATCAACGACAACCCGAACCTGGATGTGGGGGTGGAGGACGCCGCGCTGGGCGATGGCCTGTACCGCTTGTTGCTCACCCATTTCCTCAGGCAGGTGGAGCAGCGCTTCAGCACCAGCCGGGTGGGGGGCGGCCTGGATCACCAGCCCGCGTTGGGCCTGGCGGTGGCTGCGGGCTAGCGCGTGTTTTCCGTTGGCGCATCGGCCCCCGAAGCCGGCCGGTTTGCAAAGGGAGGGTGTGGGCAGATGGTGGGGCTGCTCACGCCCGCTCTTTCTTCTGTGGGGAAGCGGCAGTGTGTGATTGATTTGCTACCTAATTGGTAGCATGCGGCGCTTTGCGGATGCGCGGAAGGCCGTGTTTTCTCTTGTTTTCTTGGTTTGTGTCTGTGCCGCGCTCACCAACAGACGCTAGTCCTGCGCCTTTTTGCCGCGCAGCCTGCACAGGTGTGGGCCCGGTGGGGGCTTGGGGCCGGTTCATCACGGCTGCCATGGCAGTTACTTGTGCCTGGGTGGTGAATGGGTCTACGACCAGGGCACGCGGGCGGAGCCCCGGCGGCCGGGCAGACGGTGCGATGATTGGCTGGCCCTCTGCCGTACTCCCGCTGCCTTGGCATCCTCCCACGTCCGGTGTGACTGCTGCAGGCGGGCGCTTCATCTTCACACCCTATGACCCAGGCAACACCCCACCAGTCCCCCGTCTCGAATCCGCTGGATTCACTCGTCCCATTGCTGTTTGTCGCGCTCTGGAGCACGGGCTTCATCGGTGCCAAGCTGGGCTTGCCTTACATCGAGCCGCTGACCTTCCTGGGGCTGCGCTTTGCCATCGTCACCGTGCTCATGCTGGCCGTGGTGGCGCTGGCGCGCGCGCCCTGGCCCCCGGCTGGCAGGGCCTGGGGGCACATCGCAGTGTCGGGCCTGCTGGTGCACGGCGTGTACCTGGGCGGGGTGTTCATGGCCATCGGGCACGGGCTGCCGTCAGGCATCACGGCGCTGGTGGTGGGGTTGCAGCCTCTGCTGACAGCCCTGGTGGCCGGGGCTTTGCTGGGCGAGAAGGTACGGCCTGCCCAGTGGGCGGGCCTGGCGCTGGGCTTTACCGGCGTGGCGCTGGTGGTGGCTGGCAAGGTGGCCACCGTGCCAGCCAATGCACTGATGGGCATGCTGCTGCCCGCTGTGGTCGCGCTGCTGGGCATCACGGCCGGCACGCTGTACCAGAAACGGTTTTGCCCCTCGTTCGACTTGC
This sequence comes from Acidovorax facilis, assembly GCF_023913775.1. Classification (GTDB taxonomy): domain Bacteria; phylum Pseudomonadota; class Gammaproteobacteria; order Burkholderiales; family Burkholderiaceae_C; genus Acidovorax; species Acidovorax facilis. The sequence continues at coordinate 16,989 of NZ_JAMXAX010000035.1, read as the reverse complement.
GCACGGGTTCGGTGATTCAGTACCTCCCCTGTGCCGTGGCAATGGCCGCCGTCGCCTACACCACCGAATCCATGGCCATATCGTGGACCGGCGAGTTTGTGTTTGCGCTGGGCTGGCTGGTGCTGGTGCTCTCCCTGGGGGCCGTGAGCCTGTTGAACCTGCTCATCCGCCGCGGCGGCGCAGTGAACGTGGCCAGCCTGTTCTACCTGACCCCACCTACCACGGCGCTGATCGCCTGGGCGATGTTTGGTGAAACGCTCAGCGGCTGGGCGCTGGCCGGGATGGCGCTGGCGGCTGCGGGTGTGTGGCTGGCGCGGCAGACGAAGTAAGAGCCCTGGAGGGCCCTGCAGATCAGAGCTTGCGCAGCCGCTCCAGCGCGGCGCGCAGTGTCTCGTCCTTCTTGGCGAAGCAGAACCGGACCACACGCTGGTCGAACCCATCGCCATAAAACGCTGACAGCGGAATCGCCGCCACGCCCACCTCGCGGGTGAGCCACTGGCAGAAATCGGCCTCGTTCAAATCGCTGATGGCCGAAATATCCACGCACTGGAAGTAGCTGCCAGTGCTGGGCAGCAGCTTGAAGCGCGAGCCTGCCAAGCCCTCGCGGAACAGGTCGCGCTTGGCCTGGTAGAACGCGGGCAGCTGCAGGTAGGGTGTGGGGTCCTGCAGGTAGGCGGCCAGCCCGTGCTGCATGGGCGTGTTCACGGTGAACACGTTGAACTGGTGCACCTTGCGGAATTCGGCCGTCAGCGCTGCGGGGGCTGCCACGGTGCCGACCTTCCAGCCGGTGACGTGGAAGGTCTTGCCAAAGCTCGACACGATGAAGGCGCGTGCCGCCAGGCCCGCAAAGCGTGCTGCGCTCTGGTGCTCGGCGCCGTCGAACACCATGTGCTCGTACACCTCGTCGCTGATGAGCAGGATGTCGGTGGGGGCGAGCAGGTCTTCGAGCTGGCGCATTTCCTCGGCCGTCCAGATGGTGGCGCTGGGGTTGTGCGGGCTGTTGATGAGGATGGCGCGGGTGCGTGGCGTGATGGCCGCGCTGATCTTGGCGAAGTCGGGCCGGAAGGTGCCGGGCGTGAGCGGCACGCGCACGGCCTTGCCACCGGCCAGCTCGATGTTGGGCACGTAGCTGTCGTAGCAGGGGTCGAGCACGATCACCTCATCACCCGGGTGCACGATGGCCAGGATGGCGGTGATGATGGCCTGCGTGGCGCCAGCGGTGATGGTGATTTCGGTATTGGGGTTGTAGGCGCGGCCGTGCAGCGCCTCGATTTTGCGGGCCACAGCCTCGCGCAGCGCGGGCACGCCGGGCATGGGCGGGTACTGGTTGTGCCCGGCCTGCATGGCTGCGGTGACGGCGTTCACCAGCTCGGGGGCGCATTCAAAGTCTGGAAAGCCCTGGCCCAGGTTGACGGCCTTGTGTTCGGTGGCCAGGGCCGACATCACCGTGAAGATGGTGGTGCCGACATGGGGCAGCTTGCTGGGGAAGGCTGGGGTGCGGGCGGCAGCGTTAGCTTGGGTCATGGCGCAACAACGTAAAAATCAAAGGTGTTTTGAAGACAGGCGAACTACGGCGAAGTCACAGCTCATAGTCGTTGACGTGCCCCGTCATCGCTCGGGCGATGAGGTCACGGCTCAGCCGGTCGCTGAGCAGTTCGGCAAATTTATAGACAAAGTTGCGCAGGTAGGCGCTGCGCTTGAAGGCAACGCGTGCCACGCTCTGCCCGAAAAGGTGGCCCACAGGGCGCACGGCCAGGTCGCCCACCGGGTCGTCGCGCATGGCCATCTCGGCCACGATGCCGATGCCCAGGCCCAGGCGCACGTAGGTTTTGATCACGTCCGAGTCGATGGCTTCGAGCACGATGCGCGGCTGAAGCTTGCGGGCGGCAAAGGCCTGGTCGATCTTGCCCCGGCCGGTGAACGAGGGGTGGTAGGTAATCAGCGCCTCGTGCGCCAGGTCGTCCAGGCCGATGCGTTCCTTCTGCGCGAGCGGGTGGTCGTTGGGCACGACCAGCACGTGCTGCCATTCGTAGCAGGGCAGGGTGACGAGTTCGGGGTAATCGGCCAGGGATTCGGTGGCCATGCCGATTTCGGCCACTTCATCGATCACCATGCGCGCCACCTCGTGCGGCGTGGCCTGGTGCAGGCTGATGTTGACTTTGGGGTAGGCCTCACGCAGCCGCGCCACGGGCACGGGCAGCACGTAGCGGGCCTGGGTGTGGGTGGTGGCGATGCTCAAGGTGCCGCTGTCTTGTGCGCTGAACTGCTCGCCAATGCGCTTCAAGTTACCCACCTCACGCATGATGACTTCGATGCTTTTGAGCACGTGCTGGCCGGGCTCGGTGATGCGCTTGAGGCGTTTGCCGTGGCGGGCAAAGATGTCCACGCCCAGTTCTTCTTCCAGCTCGATGATGGCCTTGGAGACGCCGGGCTGGGAGGTGTGCAGGGCCTTGGCGGCTTCAGTCAGGTTGAGGTTGCGGCGTGCGGCCTCTTGAACGAAGCGGAATTGGTGCAGGTTCATATCTGATATCGCCTAAAGGGTTGCATCATTATGCTGCAAGCATCTAAGAGATATTGGAAGAACCTCAGCTTTGGGGCGCCTCGCACGCGATTTCTGCCATCAATGCGGTCATGCGCGGGTCTTCGCCGATGGCGGTCTGCACGTGGAAATGAACGCCGGGGTGGGCGGCACGCAGGTCCTGCACCAGCACGGGCAGGTCTTCACGCGCATGCTTGCCGGTGCCCAGGAACATGGGCACCACGGTGACCTGCGTGGCGCCCTGTGCGGCGAGTTGCTGGGCGGCATCTGGCAGCGATGGTGTGCACAGTTCCAGGTAAGCGCAAAGGACCGGCCTGCCAGGCTGCTGCGCGGCGATATGCGCCGCAACGGCTTCAAGCGGCACGCGCCAGAGTGGGTCCCGCGATCCGTGTGCGAATAAAATGATAGCGGCTTGCGCTTGCTGCATAAGCGGTAGAGGCCCAAAAGGCTTAGAAAAATTTTACCGGCGAAGCACCAGCCAGCCGAAGGCGGCTAGCGACAGCACGGAATAGATGAGCCCAGGCGCGGCGGCGGTGAGCCAGGGCGACCAGTTCTGCAGGTTGCCTGCATAGCCGAACACGTTGTTCAGCAAGAAGAAGCTGATGCCCGCCATCACCCCGCCAAACACATAGCCCGCAATGCCGCCCGAGCGGAAATGCAGGTAGGCAAAAGGCAGGGCCAGCACCACCATCACCAGGCAACTGAGCGGGTAGAAAACCTTGCGCCAGAACTCGATTTCGTACCGCTGGGCAGACTGGCCGTTGGCGTCGAGGTGGCGGATGTACTGGAAGAGGTCGATGGTGGCCATGCGGTCGGGTTTGAGCAGCGAGGCGGCCACCATGTCGGCGCTGATGCGGGTGGGCCACTGCAAGGTGGGTGCATCCAGGTGCTCCACACGCGCCTCGTCGTTGCCGCGCTGTTCGAAGCGGCTGCGCTGCACTTGCTCCAGGTTCCACGCACCGTCCGGCCCAAACTGGCCGGATGCGGCCCGCGTCTGCGAGGCGAGCCGGCCCTTGGCATCGAATTCAAAGATGCGCACGTCCAGCATGCCGCCATTGGGTGTGAGGGCGCGCACGTTCACGGCATAGGAGTGGTCGTCCTGGCGCTCTTTGAGCCAGGCGCCCGTGGCGCCAGTGGTCAGGCGCCCCAGGTATCGCACCTTGACGAGTTGAGCGGCGCGGTCGGTCAGCGGCGCAATGTAGTCGCCTACCGCAAAGGTCAACAGTACAAAGAAGCCCCCCAGTGCCACGAGGGTGCGCAAGGCGCGCCACGGGCCCATGCCGCTGGTGCGCATGATGGTGAACTCGGAGCTTTGGGCGAGCCGCGCCATCACGAAGATGGTTCCGATGAGCACGGTAATGGGCAGCAATTCGTACAGGTGGCTGGGAATGCTCAGCACCACGAACAGGAATGCGTGCGAGAGCTGGTAGCCTTCGGCGCCGGTGCGGCCCACCCAGCGCAGTTCGTCCACCAGGTCAAAAAAGAAAAACAGCGCCAGAAATCCGGCGGTGACAAAGGCCACGGCGAACAGGGCTTCGCGGTGGATCAGGCGGCGAATGGTTTTCATGCGGGGCTCCTGGTCGGACGGGGCTGCCAGAGCCGCCGCACGGTCCAGTGGTTGTGGCGCGCAGCCAGGATCAGCAGCGACATGGTCAACATGCCGCCATGCAGCAGCACCATGAAGCTCAGCAGGCCCAACCGGCCCGCACCCACCCAGCTTTGTCCCAGCGTCATGAGGTTGTAGTACACGATGAAGGCAAAAAGCGCGAACACCAGGCTGGTGCTGCGCGCAGCGCGCGGGTTGACGCTGGCCACGGCCAGGCCCAGCACGACGAAGTTGATGGCGGCCAGCGCCAGCCCCAGGCGCCAGCCCAGCTCGGCGCGGTAAGCGGGCAAGGGTTGCATCAGCAGCTCGTGTGTGGCGCGGGTCTTGACGGAGAGTTCTTCCGCCGAGCCTGCAGGTGCCGACCCAATGCGGGTGCCGTATTCGGAGAACTCGCTGATCTTGACGCCGGGCTTGTCGCGCGAGGTCTCCAGGCGCTGGCCTTCGCTCAGCACCGCCATGCGCTCGCCGCCCCGTGTCTCCAGCCGCGCGCTGCGCGCAGAGGTCACGGATTCGCGGGCGCCGTCGGTGGCGGCGATGAAGATGTTGTTGCCAGCCTGCGTGTCGGGGCTGTCCTTGTCGATGAAGAATACCCGGCTGCCGTTGGAGGATTCCTGGAATTCGCCGGGCGCGATGCGGTCGATGTCGCTGCGTTGTTCGTAGCGCGTCTTGAGTTCCTGAATCTGGGAGTTGGCCCAGGGCCACACCAGCAGCGACAGCACAGCAATGACCACCATGACCGGCCACGCAAAACGCAGCAAGGGCCGCAGCAGGCTGATGAGGCCACGGCCACTGGCAAACCAGATGACCATTTCGCTGTCACGGTACATGCGCGAAAGTGTGCCGACCACAGCGATGAAGAGGCTCAGGCTCAAGATGGTGGGCAACTGCCCCAGCACCGTGAAGCCCATGACCAGCATCACATCGGAAGGGCTCACGCTGCCCTTGGATGCCTGTCCCAGGGTGCGGATGAGCATCATGGTCATGACCACGGTCACCAGCACCACGAGCGTCGCGCCAAAGCTGCGCGCCAGCTCCTTGCGGATGGATGAATCGAATAACATTGGCTAGGAGCGCGCTATGCACTTTTGCGTGCATATCAAAGTGCATAGCACGCTCAAAAGGAAAACACCGATTATGAACTTTGATCTCAAGACCCTTGACCTTGCTGCGGCAGCTTCAGAGAAATGCGACCTGCTGGTTGTGCTGCTCCCTGAGGGCTTCAAGCCCGGCAAGGATGCGCTGTCCGCCCTGGCGGCCCTGGCGCTCAAGAACGGGGATCTGGCCACGAAGGCGGGCAAGCACCTGCAGCTGTACCAGGTGCCTGCCGTTGCCGCCCGTCGCGTAGTGTTGGTGGGGCAGGGTGACGGATCTGCCCGTGCCACCCGCCAGGCGCTGCAGGCGGTGGGGAGTGCCGTCAAGGCGCCGCAGACCAAACGGGTGGTGTTGTGTTTTGCCGGGGCCGTGCAAGCCGCTTCTGTCAGCGCCGCTGTGCAGGCCGTGGCCGAAGTGAGCTATGTCTACACCACCACCAAGACCAAGGTGGAGGCGCGCAGTCTGAGCCGCTGCGTGGTGGGTGTACCCACCGCCCCGGATGTGCGCGAGGACTTCGACGCCGGTGTGGCGCTGGTGGCTGGGGTGGAGTTTGCGCGGGAATGGGGCAACCGCCCCGCCAACCATGCCACCCCCACCCTGCTCGCCGACGCCGCCAAGACCCTGAGCAAGCTGCCCCGCATCCAGTGCAAGGTCCACGGCCCGGCCGAAGTGGCCCGGTTGGGCATGGGCGCCTTCCTTGCTGTGGCAAGGGGTTCCGAGGAACCCCTGAGATTCATCGAATTGCGCTACAACGGCGCGGCCAAGGACCAGGCTCCCGTCGTGCTGGTGGGCAAGGGCATTACGTTCGATACCGGGGGCATCTCCATCAAGCCTGCTCCGGAGATGGACGAGATGAAGTTCGACATGTGCGGCGCTGCCAGCGTGCTGGGCACCTTTCGCGCTCTGGGAGAGTTGCAGCCCTCGATCAATGTGGTGGGGCTGATACCCGCCTGCGAGAACATGCCCGATGGCCGTGCCGTCAAGCCGGGCGACGTGGTCACGAGCATGAGCGGTCAGACCATCGAAATCCTGAACACCGACGCCGAAGGCCGTCTGGTGCTGTGCGATGCGCTCACCTACGCCGCCCGCTTCAAGCCTGCCGTCGTGGTGGACATCGCCACCCTGACCGGCGCCTGCGTGATTGCGCTCGGTGGTGTGCGCAGTGGTCTGTTCGCCAACAACGATCCCCTGGCATCCGCATTGCAGCAGGCTGGCGAGTCTGCCCAGGACCCTTGCTGGCGCATGCCGCTGGACGACGACTATGCCGATGGTCTCAAGAGCAATTTCGCCGACATGGGCAATGTAGCCGGCCGTGCGGGGGGCTCCATCACCGCCGCGAAGTTCCTGCAAAAGTACGTGGGCGACGTGCCATGGGCGCACCTGGATATTGCTGGCACGGCCTGGAAGGGTGGCGCCGCCAAAGGTGCCACAGGGCGGCCAGTGGGACTTCTGGTGCACTATCTGATGGACCAAGCCAGTGCCAAGCCGGTTTCAAAGCCTGCGGCGGCAAAACGCTCTGTGCGCACCAAGACGGCCTGAGCGTGCCATGACCGAGGTTGCGTTTCATTTCAATGCGCCGGACAAGCTGGCCTACGCATGCCGCTTTGCGCGCAAGGTACAGCGCAGCGGGGCCCGCCTGGTGATTGCGGCGCCGCCGGACACCTTGGCGGCGCTGGACCGCATGCTCTGGGCCCTGGCGCCTCAGGACTTTGTGGCCCATTGCCTTGGCGATGCTGATGAAGACCTGGTCCAGGCGTCTCCCGTGTTGCTGACTGCCGATGCCCGGTCTGCCCCGCACCATGAAGTGCTGCTGAACCTGCACGCGGAGGTGCCGGAGGGATTTGGCCGGTTTGATCGCTTGGTGGAAGTGGTGAGTGCGCAGGACGAGTTGGATCGCGGCGAGGCCCGGGCGCGCTGGCGCCACTATGCATCGCGCGGCTATGCCATCACCCGCCACGACTTGGTGCTGAAAGCCGGCTGATGGCGCTGCCTCCTCCCAAAACGCCCCCGCGCTTTGTTCCCACCCTCACCGAAGTGGTGCAGGTGCCGGACTCCGTGCCTCTGCCGCCAGCGTCCTCTGCACCATTGCGCACCACGGTCATGTCTCCATCCGCGTTGCCCGCTGCAAGACCCAGCCCGACAGCAGCGCAGCCTGCGGCACGCCCGCTGAGCCCACCTTTGCCCAGTGCCCGCCCGCCTGCCGTGATGGCGCCACGCCCTGCTGCACCAGCGCCTATGCAGGCCGCGCCCGCCCCCGCCCCAGTGGTTCACCGGGCTCCCGTTGCGGCGGTAGCGGCTCCCACGTCTTCGTCTTCGCCTGCATCTCTCGCATCCACCCTCGGGTCTTCAAAGACGCCCAGACCGCAGCTCACCCGGCCACTGCCTGAAGGCATGGAGGAGTACATGGTGCACAGAGTCATGCAGCGTGTGGACGTTGTGCTGGATCAACGTTTGCGCGAAGCCATCGCCACCGTGGTGCAGGAGCAGACACGATCGGTGCTGCCCCGACTGCGTGAAGAGATTGAATCCGTGGTCCGGCATGCCGTGTACGAGGCGGTGGCGGACGAGCTGGCCAGTGGCGCGGCCTCGGTGCCAAAGGGATGACAGGGTATTCCCCTGTGGTTTCTCTCGCGTTTAATCGTATTCCCTAATGATCTGGCCCGTAAATTGCGATATGTTCGCCTGCGTTGAGACACAAGAAGATTCTCAGCGTTTATCTTTACTGGAGATTTGATATGCAATTGAAGTTGAAACTGACCGTGGTTGCTGCTATCGCGGCTGTTGCTGGTGTGGCCTCTGCACAAGAGCAGGTGGTCAAGATCGGCCATGTGGCTCCGGTTTCCGGCGCCCAAGCCCACTACGGCAAGGACAACGAAAATGGCGCCCGCATGGCCATTGAAGAGCTGAACGCTCAAGGCATCACCATCGGCGGCAAGAAGATCAAGTTCGAACTTCAAGCTGAAGATGACGCTGCCGATCCAAAGCAGGGCACGGCCGCTGCACAAAAGCTGTGCGACTCCAAAGTTGCAGGCGTTGTCGGCCACCTCAACTCCGGTACCACCATTCCTGCTTCCAAGGTCTACAACGACTGCGGCATCCCGATGGTGACGGGCGCTGCGACCAACCCCAACCTGACCAAGCCTGGCTACAAGACCACCTTCCGTATCATCGCCAATGACAACGCCCTGGGCGCTGGCCTGGCGTTCTACGCTGTGGATACGCTCAAGCTGAAGACCGTTGCCATCATCGACGACCGTACTGCTTACGGCCAAGGTGTGGCAGACGTGTTCAAGAAGACTGCCACTGCCAAGGGCATGAAAGTGGTGGACGAGCAGTTCACGACCGACAAGGCTACCGACTTCATGGCCATCCTGACGGCCATCAAGTCCAAGAACCCTGATGCCGTGTTCTACGGCGGTATGGACCCTCAAGCCGGCCCCATGCTGCGCCAGATGGAACAACTGGGCATGGGCAACGTCAAGTACTTCGGTGGTGACGGCGTCTGCACGTCTGAAATCGCCAAGCTCGCAGCGGGTGCCAAGACCCTGGGCAACGTGATCTGTGCTGAAGGCGGCTCTTCGCTGGCCAAGATGCCCGGCGGCACGGCCTGGAAGGCCAAGTACGATGCCAAGTACCCCAACCAATTCCAAGTCTACAGCCCTTACACCTACGACGCCACGTTCCTGCTGGTGGACGCTATGAAGCGCGCCAACTCCGTGGACCCCAAGGTGTATGTGAACGAACTGGCCAAGTCCAGCTTCAAGGGTGTGACCTCCACCATCGCTTTTGAACCCAATGGCGAAATGAAGAACCCCGCCATCACTCTGTGCGTCTACAAGGACGGCAAGAAGACCCCTCTGTAATCGGAGTGATCTCGCTCTTCAAGGTCTTTTTGGCTTTGGAGAGCTCCAAACAAAAGGGCTTCCTTTGGGAAGCCCTTTTTTTATTGTTGAAATGCAGCTGGGTTGGGGTGTGCAGGGTGTTCTGCTTGGCTGCCCAATGCCCCGCAGCAGGAGTTTGTTGAAGACAGGAGCGATGACCAAAACTGGCGCTAGGCGCAGCAGAAGGTGCAACCGTACTGAGGTCAGGAGCTTCCAGTCTTGTTGCTTCCCGCAATACCGAGGATGGATGTGCCCGATTTTTGCGCCAGATTAACGCCTCACCTGCAGTGCGCCTGGATTCACGATGTTGGTGGGGGTGCCTTTGATGAAATTCACCACATTGTCGAACGCTGCACCAAAATAAAGCTCATAGCTGTCTTGCTCGACATAGCCAATGTGGGGCGTACAAATGCAGTTCTCCAGCCGCAGCAGGGCATGGCCCTGAAGGATGGGTTCGCTCTCGAATACATCGACTGCGGCCATGCCGGGGCGGCCCCGGTTCAGGGCTGCAATCAGGGCATCGGTCTCAATCAGCTCGGCACGCGAAGTGTTGACCAGCAGGGAGGTGGGCTTCATGCAAGACAGATCTTCGAGTGAGACGATGCCGCGCGTTTCGTCGTTGAGCCGAAGGTGGAGCGAGATCACATCGCATTGCGAGAAAAACTCCTCGCGCGTGGTGGCAGCCTGGTACCCATCCGTCAAGGCCTGGGCGCGTGATGCCTCACGCCCCCAAATGCGGACGTTCATTCCAAAAGCACGCCCGTAGCCCGCCACCAATTGGCCAATGCGGCCATAACCCCAGATACCCAGCGTTTTGCCCCGCAGCACGCTGCCAAGGCCAAAATTGGGAGGCATGGACGCCGTCTTCAGCCCTGATTGTTGCCAGGCGCCATGCTTGAGGTTGGAGATGTACTGCGGCAGTCGGCGCATTGCGGCCATGACAAGTGCCCACGTCAGCTCTGCGGGGGCCACGGGTGAGCCTATGCCTTCTGCCACTGCAATCCCACGTTCCGTACAGGCAGCTACATCAATGTGATTGCCGATCTTGCCGGTTTGCGCGATGAGCTTGAGGCGGGGAAGTTTCTCCACCAGTTGACGGGTGATCTGGGTGCGCTCCCGCACGAGCACGATGATGTCAGCGTCTTTGAGGCGGACGGACAGCTGGCCCAGCCCCTTGACGGTGTTGGTGTAGACCTTGGCGGTGTACGCGTCGAGCCGGGATGCGCAGTGGAGCTTGCGGACTGCGTCCTGGTAGTCGTCGAGGATCACAATGTTCATCCCGACATTGTGCCTTGGCCACGCCGGTCGTTTCATCCCGGATCGCCTTCTGGCGCAGGAAAGGATGGGGCTTTTGGTGACGGAGTGTTGGCGACCTCAACAAGCGCCGTCCACAGCGATCAGGCAGCATCCTCCATATACAAAGCAGTCAATGGATCGCTGGGTGGTGCAGCCCTTGGGCTCAACAGGCTTGTAGCGCCGCCTCGGATGCAGCCAGGCGGTCCAACTCGGCGCACACATCGGCCATGCGGCCGGCGATCACCAGTCGGCCTGAGCCGCCCGATGTGGGGACCCTGCGCAGGACCTTGGCAGCCCTGCCGCCTGAGCCGTCTGCCAATCTGGATGATCCACAGGCAACGCGGATAGCGGCAGGCGACGGTATGAACGCCCGGGCATCGGTATTGGTGGCTACAAACCGCGTGGTGGCACCGGTGGGTGGTGTCTGCGGGCTGACCGTAAAGGGCCAGTTGCCTCGCGGTGGACGTTGGCTGGGGATGTTGGATGGACGGCGGGGCTTGTCAGTGCCTGCTGATTCGCTCCTGCGGCCCGGGTCCGTGTCATCGGGATGGGGGCGGGGCGCAGGCAGGTCTGCTGCAGACGGCTCCTTGAAGGTGTGGAGCCAGTGGGTCAGGGTACGCAGAGTACCGGAGAGCGCAGAAAAGGTGGTCAAGGCAATTCCCATGTGAAAACTCCGAAGGTCGGGGGTTGGACATAGGCAGGATTGCAAAGTAAACCGGCACCGCAGGGCTGGCGTACCGGTTTTACCAGTGCGCCAAACGCCCGCCACCTGCAGTGCGGCAGCTAACGAACTAATTCATGAGTGAATGCGATGGAGCGGTGTGGCTACATCAGCATGGTGTTGCGGATGAGGCCGACGGCCAGCCCTTCAATCTCAAAGGGTTCGCCGGGCTGCACCACGATGACCGGGTAATCCGGGTTCTCGGGCAGCAGTTCGATGGCGGTCGCAGTACGGCGCAGGCGCTTGACCGTCACATCGTCTCCCAGGCGGGCCACGATGATCTGGCCGTTGCGGGCTTCGCGGGTGGACTGCACAGCCAGCAGATCGCCATCCATGATTCCGGCATCGCGCATCGACATACCGCGCACTTTGAGCAGGTAATCGGGCTTGTGATGGAACAGGCTGTTTTCCACACTGTAGGTTTGGTCAACGTGTTCCTGCGCGAGAATGGGCGACCCTGCCGCCACACGTCCCACCAGGGGTAGCACCAGTTGTGAGAGCCCGGGAATCGGCAGGCTGAACTGATTGCCGCGCGCTGCATTGATGGAGCGCACGGTGTCACTGCGCAACCGGATGCCACGGGATGTGCCACTGACCAGCTCGATCACGCCTTTGCGCGCCAGCGCCTGGAGATGTTCTTCTGCCGCGTTGGCCGACTTGAACCCCAGTTCGGCAGCGATCTCCGCACGGGTGGGGGGCGCCCCGGTGCGTGCAATGGCCGTCTGGATGAGATCCAGAATCTGTTGCTGGCGGGCAGTGAGTTTCGGGTTGTCGAGCATGGTGGTTTCCGGTGGAGGCGGCTACAGTGATGGATAACTGTTTTTTAATCCAGTAACTGTATTTTTCACCAGTTTTTCGGAGTACGCAAGTGAGTGGGCAAAAAATTGTGGTTTTGGGTACCGGAGGGACCATTGCGGGCACGTCCGCGCAGGCTGGCGACAACATCGGCTACACCGCTGCGCAGGTAGGGGTCGGGCAGCTGCTTGCAGCTGTTCCCGGATTGCAGCAGGCCGCGCAGGGCGTGCTGGTGGCGGAGCAGGTGGCCCAGATCGATAGCAAGGACATGGATGGCCAGGTGTGGCAGGCGCTGGCGCTGCGCTGTGCGCACCACCTGGAAGATCCCGAGGTGCGTGGTGTAGTCATTACCCACGGAACCGACACGCTGGAAGAGACGGCCTGGTTTCTGCATGAAGTGCTGGACACCCGCGCGAAACCCGTGGTGCTGACCTGTGCCATGCGCCCGGCCACGGCGCTCACGCCCGATGGGCCTCAGAATCTTCTGGATGCTGTTGCTGTGGCGGTCACGCCCGGCGCACGGGGTGTGCTGGCGGTCGCCGCTGGCGAAATTCATGGGGCACGGCAGGTTCAGAAGGTGCACCCCTACCGGGTGAATGCGTTCAACTCGGGCGAGGCCGGGCCTTTGGGTTGGGTGGAGGAGGGGGCTGTCCGCCTTGTGCAGGATTGGCCCCTGGCGCTTGGTGTTCCAGCATTGAATGCTATTGAAAATGTAGTGAATGCCGCAGCCTGGCCCCGCGTGGAAGTGGTCACCAGCCACGCTGGCGCATCGGGGACCATGGTGGACGCACTGGTGCGGGATGGGGTCCAGGGGCTGGTGGTGGCCTGCACGGGCAATGGCACTATCCACCATGCTCTGGAGGCCGCATTGCTGCGTGCCCAGGAGGCGGGTGTGCGCGTGGTGCGGTCCACACGCTGCCCCGAGGGGCAGGTGCTGCCCAAGCCGGGGGACGCATTGCCGGACTCCCAGGGTCTATCACCCTTGAAGGCCAGGATCTCGCTGATGCTCGAACTGCTGCACTGAGCAACAAGGCCGCCCGATGTTTTTTGCAGCTCTTAAGTCCCATGCGTGGGCTTACCCCGCGCTGGAGGTGGTGCACATCGTGGGCATTGCCTTGCTGCTGGGCAATTTGGTCTTGCTGGAGTTGCGGGTGTTTGGCCGTGGGGCGGCGCTGCCTGTCAAGGACTTGGCGCGGCTCAGCCTGTCGCTGGCATTGTGTGGTTTTGGCCTGGCGGCGGCGTCGGGCCTCTTGATGTTCGCCACACAGCCTGCCGAACTGCTCGCCAGCCGCGCATTCACCTTGAAGATGCTGCTGTTAATGCTTGCAGGTTGCAACGCCGCGTGGTTCCATGGGCGGGGTTCGCTGGCTCGCCTGGATGCCCTGGCCCGGGTACAGATGCTGGGTTCCACCGTGATCTGGCTGGCTGTGGTGGTGTGTGGCCGCTGGATTGCTTACCTCTGATCAGACATGACAAGGAGAGAACCGATGAGCCTGCAACGCCGCCACGTGCTCCTGGCCGCCACGGCCATTCCCTGGGGCGCGCGTGCCCACCATGGGTGGAGCAGTTTTGACCCCGACCGTCCCATCTACCTGGAAGGCACCGTGCGCAAAGTGCGCTGGCAAAACCCACACGCCGAGTTGGAGCTGGAGACACCTGCCGAGCTGAAGCTGCCTGCGGATCTGGCCCAGCGTGTGGTGCCTGCGCAGGCGTCCCCCGTGGATGGCAAGGCATTGCTGGCCAAGATGGTTTTGCCCACCCGCAAAGACCGCCGCTGGGAGGTGGAGCTGGCGCCTTTGACCCGCATGCAGGCCTGGCAGGTGCAGGAGATCAAACCCGGCACTGCGGTATCGGTGGTGGGCTTTACCCTACGCGAAGAGAAGGGCGACGCGGTGCTGCGGGCGGAATACCTGTTTGTGGATGGCAAAGCCTACGGCTTACGCTCCAGCCCAGCCTGACCCACCGGTATGGCCCGGGTATAGCTATGCGAAAGGCTGCAAGCGGGTTCCCTGCGCCGCATAAAAAAAGCGACGCCCTGCTGCCATGGCGTCGCTGGTTGCAAGGGGCGATAGCCCCGAACCTTAACTGGCCAGTGCCTGCAGTGCGCGTGCCGTGATCTCGTCCACGCTGCCCGTGCCGCTGATGGCGCGATACTTAGGGGCCAGCTCGGGTTCGGCCTGGGCCCAATTGCTGTAATAGTCCACCAGGGGGCGGGTCTGGTCGCTGTAGACCTGCAGGCGCTTCTTGACGGTTTCTTCCTTGTCGTCTTCGCGCTGGATCAGCTCTTCGCCCGTCACGTCGTCCTTGCCTTCCACCTTTGGCGGGTTGAACTTGACATGGTAGGTGCGGCCGCTGGCGTGGTGCGAGCGGCGGCCGCTCATGCGTTCGATGATGGCGTCAAAGGGCACATCGATTTCGAGCACGTAGTCGAGCTTGACGCCCGCTGCCTTCATGGCATCGGCCTGGGGAATGGTGCGGGGGAAGCCGTCGAACAGGAAACCGTTGGCGCAGTCTGCTTGCGTGATGCGCTCCTTGACGAGACCGATGATGATGTCGTCACTGACCAGGGCGCCCGAATCCATCACCGCCTTGGCCTGCAGGCCCAGAGGGGTGCCGGCCTTGACGGCTGCGCGCAGCATGTCGCCGGTGGAGATCTGGGGGATGCCGTACTTCTGGCAGATGAACGTGGCTTGCGTGCCCTTTCCGGCGCCAGGCGCGCCCAACAAAATCAGTCTCATGGAAGTCCTCGAAGGTTAGAAATCGGTTGGCGCCGCTGGCGGGGACGTTCGAAGGGCGCCTGAAGCCGTTCTGTGCGCCCGGGATGCGGTGCTCTCGTTGCGGTCGAGGATAGCATGCGACTCCCTTGCGCTGACTTACATGCTGCACCGGGTTGGGCAGGGGTGTCGCAGGGTGGATAGCCGGGGCATTCGGCGGACCGGCGCGGCGCGCACCACCGGCCCACTCCTCATCGGAAAAGGCGGCGAACCCGTTCCAGGTCTTCGGGCGTATCCACGCCCGGGCCAGGGGCTGCGTTGGCCAGGTGAACCCCAATGCGGTGGCCGTGCCACAGGGCGCGCAGTTGCTCCAGCGCTTCCACCGCCTCGGTGGGGGCGGGTGTCAGGGCAGGAAATTGGCGCAGAAAGCCCGCACGATAGCTGTAGATGCCCACATGCCGCAGTGGCGCGAACCCCGCCAGGGCTGCTACACCGGGTGCCGCCGCCTCGGCGGCACCTTGCCACCAGGCCAATCCCATATGGTCCCGCGCAAAAGGGATGGGCGCGCGGCTGAAGTAGTGGGCCAGGCCACGCGCGTCCAGCACCACTTTCACCACGTTGGGGTTGGTGTAGTCGGCCAGTGACGCAATGGCGTGGGCTGCGGTGCCCATGCTGGCCTCCGGCCGGGTGGGCAGGAGGGCTGCCACAGCGTCGATGAGGCAGGGGTCTATCAAAGGTTCATCGCCTTGCACGTTGACGACCACGTCGTCCCCGTCCAGGCCCAGCTGGGTACAGGCTTCGGCCAGGCGGTCGCTGCCGCTGGGGTGGTCGGCGCGGGTCAGTATCGCTTGCACGCCATGGGCGGAGCAGGCCTGCAGGATGCGAGGGTCATCGGCGGCCACCACCACGCGGGCTGCTGCACTTTGGGTGGCACGCTGGGCCACCCGTACCACCATGGGTAGGCCTGCGATATCGGCCAGGGGTTTGTCGGGCAAGCGGCTGGATGCCATGCGCGCTGGGATCAGCACCGTGAAGCGACAGCTCGCGGTTGGAGCGCCTGGCGTGCCGGGATCCGTTGCTGCGCTCACTGCTCCAGTTCCTCGTCGGTGAGTGTGCGGGCTTCGTTTTCGAGCAGCACCGGAATGCCGTCCCGCACCGGATAGGCCAGGCGAGCGCTGCGGGAGACCAGTTCCTGGGCATCGCGGTCGTAGGTCAGCGGGCCTTTGGTGACGGGGCAGACCAGCAGTTCAAGCAGTTTGGGATCCATGGTGACAGCGCTTTCCAGGAGGTTCGTTCGGGCAGGCAGGGATGATAGCGGCGGCCCGGGCGGTGAATCATTAATGCCTTTGGACGCCCAAGGCCAGCAGGCGCGCATCCAGCGCTGCGAAAAAGGCCGGGTCAATGTGCAATTGCAGGGGCACGGCCAAAGCGTCCGGGTGGTGTTGCCAGAGCTTGACAGCGTCTTTTTCGGTGCAAATTAGCGGGTAGCGCTTGTCAGATGAGTGGGTCCAGCTATCAAAATCATAGTGATCTGGCAAGGCTTCCGTGTGTGCCAGCTGCAGCGCCTCAGCCTGCAGCATGGCAAAGAACACTTCGGGGCGTGCCACCGCCGCCACGGCATGCAGCGGCTGGCCTTGCAGGTCCGACAGCGGCACCCGGGTGCCGTCTGCACGCAAGGCATAGGGGGCCAGTCGGCGTTGCAGGCCATAGGCATGGGCGGGGTCGCTTCCAGGCGGCAGAGTCCCTGCATGCAGCACAAAATCCACCGCGCGTGGCCAGGGCTCACGCAGGGGCCCCGCTGGCAGCAGGAAACCGTTGCCCACGCCCTGTTCGTTGAAGATGCAGACCTCCAGATCGCGCGCCAGGGCCAGGTGCTGCAGGCCATCGTCGCAAACGATCACGTCGGTGTCCGGGTAAGCAGCCCGCAGGGCGCGGGCGGCGGTGATGCGGCGAGGCGCCACAAACACGGGCACCCGGCAGTTGCGCGCGATAAGGGCGGGTTCATCGCCCACCTCATGGGCGGGGCTGTCGGGCGTCACCTCGCGGCAGTCGGTGGTGCTGCGGCCGTAGCCGCGTGAGACCACGCCGGGGCGCAGGCCCAGACCTTGCAGATGCTGGACAACGGCAATGACCACGGGCGTTTTACCTGCGCCTCCGGCAATCACGTTGCCCACGACGATGACCGGGCGGCCAGGGTGTTCCGCCTTCAGCATGCCGATGCGGTAAAGCCCGCGCCGCATACCGACCAGCGTGCGGTACACCTGCGAGACCGGCCACAGCACCCAGACGAGCGGGCCGCGTGTCTGCCAGATTTTCTGGAGCCCGGAGGCGGGTGGGGGGAGGGC
>NZ_JAMXAX010000359.1 GCF_023913775.1 Acidovorax facilis | reverse complement strand
GACAGTCCGGTGATCCTGCAGGCCTCCGCCGGGGCACGCAAATACGCTGGCGAGGCGTACCTGCGCCACATGATGCTGGCGGCGGTGGAGACCCACCCCGATCTGCCGGTAGTGCTGCACCAGGACCACGGTACTTCGCCTGCGGTGTGCATGCAGTCGATCCGCTCGGGCTTTACCAGCGTGATGATGGACGGGTCGCTGATGGCGGACGGCAAGACGCCGGCGAGCTATGCCTACAACGTCGAGGTGACGCGC
>NZ_JAMXAX010000358.1 GCF_023913775.1 Acidovorax facilis | reverse complement strand
CATACTGACCGTCACGGAAGAACAACAGCGTGGGCCAGCGGACAGCGCCATACCTGCGCGCCACCGCGTCTTCACTCTCGCGCGGCACTGCTGCCACGATGAATCGGTTGGGGAAGCTCTTCATAAGCTCAGGTAACACAGCCGCCACGTCCTGGCCTTCTGGAAAGCGCACCGCGTCACCAGTGAGCAGCACCACGCGGTTACCGCCACCAGCGAGCCAACCGGCAACCGTGGCCTCATCTATCCATACCGCGC
>NZ_JAMXAX010000357.1 GCF_023913775.1 Acidovorax facilis | reverse complement strand
ATAGCGTGGGCGTAACTCAGGATGTAGCGCGAGAGCGGGCCGACTTCGACCGCGTGGCCACGCCAGCGAGGCGACTTGATCCAGCTGTACTTGGCCGACTCGTCGAGGTGTTCGATTCGGGTGCGAGCGCCCTTGAAGTTCGGGCCTTCGGGGTGATAGTTGGCTTCAGTTACACCGTCCCATGGGTGCAAGCCCTTGCTTTCGTCGGCGTACTTGTACCAGCTGTGGTTTACAAATTCCTGCACCTGTTCGGGG
>NZ_JAMXAX010000356.1 GCF_023913775.1 Acidovorax facilis | reverse complement strand
CCCCCTATGCGGAGACCAGCTTCCAATGGGACCGGTGGGTTGACGGATGGCCTGCGTTGGCGGGCGAAGTGGCGAACCAGATGTGGTGCTTTGGTTCGACGCGCATGTTCATGGAGCGCGCAGCGGATTTTGAGGGGTGGCATTTGTCGCAGGACATCGTGTGGGAGAAGCACAACGGCTCGAACGCTTTTGCGGACCGGTTTCGGAGGATCCATGAACTGGCCCTGCACTTCTACCGGGGCAACTGGCGGGACA
>NZ_JAMXAX010000355.1 GCF_023913775.1 Acidovorax facilis | reverse complement strand
GAACATCATCAACCGTGACTTCCAGGCTGCGGCGCCCAACGAGAAATGGCTGACCGACATCACAGAGTTCCAGATCCCTGCAGGCAAGGTCTACCTGTCACCGATCATCGATTGCTTCGACGGGATGGTGGTCAGCTGGACCATTGGCACGAGCCCGGATGCTGAGCTGGTCAACACGATGCTGGATGCTGCTATCGAGACGGTGGCAGAGACCAACGATCGACCTGTGGTCCACTCCGACCGCGGAGGACACTA
>NZ_JAMXAX010000354.1 GCF_023913775.1 Acidovorax facilis | reverse complement strand
ACGACTACATCCGCTGGTACAACGAGAAGCGGATCAAGATCTCTCTTGGCTCCCTCAGCCCTATCGAATACCGGGTGAGCCTTGGACTTGCGGCATAAAACCAGTCCAAGTTTTTATCCGCACCCCCATGTTCTTGTTGTCCGAGTTCGGAAAAAACGTGTTCGTGATCGTCGCGCTGTCCACGCTGGCGTATTCGCAGGACTTTTGCAGCTCGCTCGTCATCGAGCTTGCAAGCTCAGACCCCGACGGGCTGTTGG
>NZ_JAMXAX010000353.1 GCF_023913775.1 Acidovorax facilis | reverse complement strand
GGCCAACATGCAGGTTTATGGCGCCGACAAGGTATGGCGGCAACTAGCGCGCGAAGGCGTGACCGTGGCCCGCTGCACGGTAGAGCGTCTGATGCGCAGCATGGGACTGCGTGGTGTGATGCGCGGCAAGGTCGTACGAACCACCGTCAGTGATGGCAAAGCACCATGTCCATTGGACCGGGTCAACCGGCAGTTCCGGGCCGAGAGGCCGAACCAGTTGTGGGTGAGCGACTTCACTTACGTTTCGACTTGGCAAGGC
>NZ_JAMXAX010000352.1 GCF_023913775.1 Acidovorax facilis | reverse complement strand
CCGGCATTGGCCATGAGCGCGACAGCACGCTGCCGGACGAGGTGGCCCACCAGCGCTTCGATACGCCCAGCAAGGTGATCGCGGGCATCGAGCACCAGATCCTGCAGCGCACACGCGAGGCACGCATTGCGGCCGAGGCGGTGTTCACGGCGGCGGGCCGTCTCACCCAGCGCGTGCGAGCCGAGGCCGACCGCAGCGAGGCCCAGGTGCGCGCCGATGCCGAGGCCCATCTCGCCCGAGCCAGGCATGACAGCACCCAG
>NZ_JAMXAX010000351.1 GCF_023913775.1 Acidovorax facilis | reverse complement strand
CCTGCTCGAGCTGCACCTGCAGCGCCTTGATCTGCTGCTCGGGCGTGAGCGGTCCTTTGGTCTTGTCTAGTGGCATGGCTGCGGATGATGCCGCAGGACTCCAGCCCAGGCGACCGTGCTTGCGCAGTCACACCAACACCGTCGAGCGGCCCTGAATGCCGTAGCGCTGCTGCGCCTCTTTGTACGTGAGCTCGCCTTTTTCTACCTGCTCCACCACCGCCAATTTAAAGGCCAGCGTGTAGTCGCGCTGCGTGCGTTTGACACTCG
>NZ_JAMXAX010000350.1 GCF_023913775.1 Acidovorax facilis | reverse complement strand
CGTACGAACCACCGTCAGTGATGGCAAAGCACCATGTCCATTGGACCGGGTCAACCGGCAGTTCCGGGCCGAGAGGCCGAACCAGTTGTGGGTGAGCGACTTCACTTACGTTTCGACTTGGCAAGGCGTAAGCGGCCAGCCATGGCATCTTGAAACAATGGCGTACTCGTAGGGTAAGCGTCCAGCCGAGGCATCTTGAGTTGAGCCACATGTCCCGCGAATATCGCGGGCATGATGAAGAAGGTGGATGCAGTTTGCGTGGCGACGATCGCGTTGTTTGCGCGCTGGCTCAGCGTTGC
>NZ_JAMXAX010000034.1 GCF_023913775.1 Acidovorax facilis | reverse complement strand
TGGTCTCCTTGTGGGCGACATGCCCAGCAAGGAGGATTGCTATGTACAGCGTTATTGGCCAGCAAGACTTGCTCGCTCAGGCGCAAGTCGAATGACTGGACATAGTTCGACGCTGGACATAGTTCCGTTTCGTGTGCAGCAATGGGCTGGTGTGCGGTGACACCGTGGCCGATGTGCGCGTGCCCCACAAAGGCAACGTGGCCGGGCACGTCATAGCAGGCGCTTACGAGGTGTTGAGCGGCTTCGAGCGGGTGAAGGAATCCCGCAATCTCATGCGCGGCATCACCTTGGACGATGGCGAATCCGAAGTGTTCGCCCGTGCTGCGCTGGCTTTGAAGTACAACGACCCGAACAAGCCTGCGCCTATCACCGAATCTCAGATTCTGATGCCGCGCCGCTTCGAGGATCGCCGCCCCGACCTGTGGAGCGTGTTCAACCGCACGCAGGAGAACCTGACCAAGGGCGGATTGCATGGCCGCAGCGCCAATGGCCGCAGGCAGCAAACCCGCCCCGTGCAGGGCATTGATTCCGACATTCGCCTGAACCGCGCCCTGTGGCTGCTGGCCGATGGCATGCGCGCCCTCAAAGCCTGACCCGTTCCCGACATTTTCCCGCCGGAGGGGCGGTTTCCCCTCCATTCCCTGTCTGTTTCATTTGATTGGAGATACACCATGAACGCCGTTACCCGTACCGAAACCCTGGCCGTCAACACCGCAGCCAGCAGCACCGCCAACGTGCTGCAAGCCGCCGACCCGAGCAAGAACATGATTCTGGTTCCGCTGTCGCAGCTGGTGCTGCGCCCCACGGGCCGCAACGTGCGCAAGACCCCGCGCATGTCCATTCCCGAACTGGCCGCGAGCATCCAGCGCGTGGGCCTGCTGCAAAACCTCATCGTGATTCCCGCTGCCGATGGCGAGCATTACGAAGTGGTGGCCGGTGGCCGCAGGCTGGCCGCGTTGAAGCTGCTGGCGAAGAAGCACCGCCTCGCCAAGGATTGGGAGGTGCCTTGCCTGCTGGTGGCCGATGGTACGGCCCGCACGGCCAGCCTCACCGAGAACGTGCAGCGCGAAGCCATGCACCCGGCAGACCAGTTTGAAGCCTTCGCGGCGCTGGTGGCCGAAGGCCGGCCCATCGAAGACATTGCAGCGGATTTTTCCGTCACGCCGCTGGTGGTGCAGCGGCGCTTGAAGCTGGCGAATGTTTCGCCACGCTTGATGGCCGACTACCGGGCCGATGCCGTCACGCTCGACCAACTCATGGCGCTTTCCATCACTGACGATCATGCTTCGCAAGACGCCGCGTTCTACGATGCGCCGCAGTGGCAGCGCAGTCCGTCTGCGCTGCGCGAACGCCTCACCGAGCGCGAGATTGATGCTTACCGGCATCCGCTGGTGCGATTCGTCGGGTTGGACACCTACGAAGCCGCAGGCGGCGGGATTCGCCGCGATCTGTTCGCGGAAGGCGATGCGGGCGTGTACCTCAACGATGCGGCCTTGCTGGAACGGCTGGCGCACGAGAGGCTGGCGGGCATCGCCGCCGAGGTGAAGGCCGAAGGCTGGGCATGGGTGGATGCTGCACACGCCGCCACCTATGCCGACCTGCAAGCGTTTCAACGCGCCCCGAGAGAGCGGCGCACGCCGGGCAAGCGCGAAGCCCTGCGCATCGAGAAGCTGCAAGCCAGGATGCGGGAGGTAGCCGAAGCCCTCGATGCCGCGATGGACGCCGACGACGAGGACAAGGCCGACGCCTTGCAGGAGGAAGGTGAGCGCCTGGGCCAGCAGTTGCAGGCACTGGAAGATGGTTTGCTGGACTATGCCGCGAACATGCGGGCCGCTGCCGGTGCCATCGTCACCATCGACCGCAACGGCGAGGCAGTGATTCATCGAGGGCTGATGCGTGAGGCCGAAGCGAAGGCGCTGCGCACGCCGGAAAAGTTGCGCCAAGGTTTCGGCAGCGTGGAAGCCGAGAACGACGACGAAGGCGAGAACGACGAAGCGCCCAAGGCCGCTATCTCTGATCGGTTGGCCCAACGCCTCAGCGCCCACCGTACCGCCGCGCTGCAAATCGAAGTTGCCCGGCATCCGCAGGTGGCATTGGCCGCACTGGTGCATGGCATGGTGCAAACCGTCCTGCAGGACAGCCACTACGGGCACGATCTGCCGCTGGGCGTGCGTCTCACGGCACAAGACCGGCTGGAAGGCATGGGCCCGGACTGGCCCGAATCGTCCGCTGCTGAGGCGCTGCGCGAATTGCAACAGGCATGGGGCGGCAAGCTGCCCAAGGACAGCGCCGAACTGTTCACCGCGCTGCTGGCGATGGAGCAAGGCGAACTGGTCAAGTTGCTGGCCGTGTGCGTGGCGTCCACGGTGGATGTGGTGACGCCCCGCGCCACGCCACACCAGCCCGGCGCGGAACTGGCACAGGCCGTGGGCCTCGACATGGCCGCATGGTGGAAGCCGACCGCCGAAGGCTACTTCAAGCATGTTTCCAAGGCCGTGATTCTGGATGCCGTGGGCGCGTTCGCACCGGAGCACGTCACCCGGCTGGCGAAGCTGAAGAAGGCCGACATTGCCAGCGAAGCCGAACGGCTGGCCGATGGCACGGGCTGGATGCCCGCCATCTTCAAGGCCGAAGACCCGCGGGAAGCAATGCAGGAAGCGGCGCAGGACGCCCCGGAGGATGCCGAAGCCGTGGCGGATGAACCCGCCGAGGCCTTGGCCGCTTGACCCACGCCGAAGGCAAGCGCCCTGGCTTCGACCGGGGCGCTTCGCTTGGTAGGAGAACCGCCCATGAGCCGCACCACCACCACCAGCCGCTCGCGCATGGCGGCGATCTATGCACCTGGCACAGTGCGCGCCCGCCGCTGGCACGGCGAAGGCGACGTGCGCAGCTACCGTCCGCCCTCGGGTTGGACGGCCAGCGCCGACCTCACGGACATTCACCCCATCACGGGCCGCGCTTTGTCGCGCGCCGTGTGGTGGATCATCGAGACGAAGGAATAACCGCGACCAGCACCGCGCCCAGGCCGTTCCGCCCTGGGCGCGGTGGACGCAAAATCCGGGCGCGGCAGTGGCCGCGCCCGGTGTTGAAGCAGAACAGCCAGAACATCGCGTCGCCGCCTTCGGTGGCTCAGGCAACGGCGTTAAAGGCATCCCCACATATGCGCTGCTGCGTGGAAAGATCATCGCAGGCGGCACAATCCAGTCATGCCTGCAGAACAGCCAATCCCAATCGACGTTATTCGCGAATCCCTCGAACGCTCGGGATACCTGATGAAGTCTCGTGTTGTGCGCGCGCTCACGGCGGCAGACTTCTTCGTGGAGCCGAACGTCACGCACAAAGACATTCACGGCAAGGCGCGGGGAATCGATCTTACGGCGGAAACCGCTGGTGGACTGAATCGACGCGGCGTTTGCGTCAAGACGACGTTCGTGATCCAAACCATCAACAACGCTTTTCCCATCGTTCTCCTGACGGAGCGGCCCTCGACGCCCAACGCAGACTTCGAGAGCTACATCAAGTTCGGCACAAGCCCGGTTCCTTGCCCCTTCCTCGATCAGATTCACCCCTACGAGGAGAGGCCCGCGGACTGGCGCAATCTGTTCTCAGAGATTTGCGCGCTAAGCAAGCTGCATGGTCGGGACGAGTTCACGGCATGTCAACCCGATGACATCTATTCGTCGCTGCTCAAGGCCAGCCAGTACACGGAAGACGAAGTGGGCGCGTTCAACGGGTGGATCACAGAGGAGACGGGGCGGTATTGGCGCTTGTTCTTCTGGCACCCGATGGTGGTCGTGAGCGGCCAGCTTCTCACCGCAAAGGTGACTGCAGACGGGGCGGTGCAACTGCAAGAAGTGCCACTTGCCAGACTGGAATTCAACTGGCACGACGGCGAAGATCGGAAAACGACGGTCGTGGAGGTCATTCGAGAGGATTTCCTGCTGGAACGCCTCGACTCAATACGCGTGCAGGACGATACCATCGAGGCGCGCATTCATACGATCAAGCTGAAGCACGAACCGGAAGCTGACTGACGGGAAGGCGAGGCAGTACCGACGTCACTTCAGGCCAGCATCTGCATCTGTTTCCTTCCAAAATATAGAACGGCCTGGGCGTGTCGGCGCGATGCACCGCCGGGCTTTCGGGCTGCGCCCCGTGCCGCCTTTGTCGTCACGGCCATTCGGCTTCAATCCCTCACTCCTTCGCGCCTGCGGCGCTGCGCGCTTCGCTTGCCTCCAGGGGATCGGCGCAAGGCCCATCCCCGCCGCGCGTTGCTTGGCGCCCCTCAAATACCACCGAACCGGATACGCCGGATCGGCCCGGCCAGCGCTCCGCCGCGATGGGCGGGGCACTGGCGAACACGCTGGCGCTTGCTGCGGCAGGTTCTGCGGATGCGTGCCGCCCTCGACGCTGGCGGTTCTCGTCTATCGCATCACGAAGGATGGTTCACGGACACACCGCTCGACCTCGCTATGAAACTTCCACGCCACGCTTCAAGATCGGCATCGCAAGGTGCGGCAGGGGCTTTCTCGTCAGTCGTTGGAGCGTTGACCTGGCCCGCGTCAGGGAACGAGTCGGTGAAGCCTTCGTGCGGGTATGCCGAATCGGCCATAACTCCTTTCGGAGCGGATCGGCCCAAGGCGTCCTTGTCTCGTTGTGAATCCTGGCGGGGGCACGGCTGCGCCTCGGGCTTCATGGCTGCAACCGTCCAGCAAAAACAATTTCCCCTGCTTTGTCACTGCGTTCGGCGCATTCCTCGCGGGACAAATTCTTTTCGCCTTCCGGTTCTCCACTGCGTTGCGACCGCAAGCGGTGCAGCCAGCCCGTCCCCCGCCGATCGGATCACAACAAGGACGCGATGGGCGCGAACCTTGTTCAACCGAAAGGAAATTCATCATGGCCAACATCGGCACCTTCACCGCAGACAAAGACGGCTTCACCGGCACGCTTCGCACCCTGACGCTCAACGTCAAGGTCAAACTGGTTCCCAACGACAAGGGCGACAAGGAGAACGCCCCCGACTTCCGCCTCCAGGCGACCGGCCACGACATCGGCGCGGCGTGGAGGAAGACCAGCGAAGCCGGCAGAGCCTACGTGTCCTGCACCCTCGATGACCCTTCGTTCCCGGCGACGGTCTATGCTCGCCTGATCGAGGAAGAGGACGGCACACACACGTTGATCTGGTCGCGCAGCAAGCCCCAGGCGGCCTGACGGCCACTGCGCCCCGCCCATTTCGGCGGGGCGCAGTGCTGCTTTCGCGGCACTGCAAGAGGCAGGGCTGTATCGGCTGCCTCTATCTGCATGGCTTGAATCTGTGGCTGCGAGGACGGCATGGCGTGTCGGCGCGATGCGCCGCCGGGCTTTCGGGCTGCGCCCCGTGCCGCCTTTGTCGTCACGGCCATTCGGCATCAATCCCTCACGCCTTCGCGCCTTCGCGCCTGCGGCGCTGCGCGCTGGCGCTTACCTCCAGGGGAAGGCCCAAGGGGCTATCCCCGCCGCGCAGAGCTTGGCACCCCTGAATGCCCCGAACCGGCTGCGCCGGATCGGCCAGGTCAGCGCCTTGTCACAAGGGCGGGTTTCCTATCGCTACGACCGGGCCGCAGCAAGCTGGCCTTCGGTCTTGCTCATCAGCACTGCCGTGCTGCATTCAAGCGCGCCAGCGATCTTGAAGATGATCGCCAACGTGGGCATGTGCTCGCCGCGCTCGACCTTGCCCATGTGCGAACGCTCAATGCCGGCGAGGTGCGCCAGCGATTCTTGCGCGACCCCACGCTCCAACCGCAGCGCACGCACCGCCGCGCCGAAGGCCTGGGCCAGTTCGGCGTCGAAGGTGGTGGCGCCGGCCGGTCGGCCACGCTGGACAGTTCGCTTCTGCATAGACAGAAGCGTCAAGTCACAGCACAATTAAAACCACGTTATCTTTAACTCATTCGTGGATATGATTCTTTTCGTGCTTCTACGTTTTTGCGGAAATCCGTATCTACGGATTCCGACAGAACCGCAAAACCGCATCCGTACTTTTCCTCAAATCCATCGATACGGCTTTACGCTTTCACGCTTTGGCGGATTTGTGTCAATGAAGGGGCCATCCATGAACCAACTCATCACCGAGGACGAGCGCAGGCAGTTGCTGGCCCACGGCCAGGCCTGTGCCGCTGGCAGGGCCATCGACCCGCTGCCCGTGGTGCGGCTGTTCACGCCCGATGCGCACGCCACCTGGCTGCTGGTCGCACTCAATCCCGTCGATGGGGACACGGCCTACGGCCTGATCGACCTGGGAATCAGCATGCCCGAGCTGGGCCACGTGAAGCTGTCCGATCTGGCCTCCATCGTCGGGCCGCGCCAGCAGCCCGTGATGCGGGATCGGTATTTCCAGGCCGTGCGACCGCTGTCGGAGTACCTGCGACTGGCGCAGGAAAACGGTTCCATCGTCGATTGAACCGTTCGCGCCCCGGCCAAGCCGGGCGTATTGAGACTATTTCAGTCTGGCATCAGACCTGGCCGGTCTGAATCCGAACTCTTGCATCAAACCTGTGTATCTGTGGCTAAAACAGTCACGATCTTTCATGCGGGTTGCGGCACGGTGTTCTGTGCCGCGTGACGCTTTGGGATTGCGCGGTCGTCGTATTCGGACGAATTTCGCAATACACCGGAGCCAATCGGTCTTGACACTCAATGTTACAGCTTGCCCCGATTCTGATGGCAATTGGTTGTCTGCGATAGCCCTGTGTTGAACGCCCGTGGCGACGTTCCTGATCTTCGACAGGAGCCTGCGCTATGGCCGAGCATCACACCGAACCCTGGTATCCGACAGCCGCGTATCTCTACACACTGCACCTCGATGGCCTGGCGCTGGCCTGGGAGTACCTGCGCCGCAATCCCGATTACCGGCTCGACTGGCTGCGCCGTCATCGCCGGCCGCAGGTGGCACAGCCAGTGGCGCATCGCTGGGGCTTGCGCCTGCTGGAAGACCCGGCACTGGATGCGCGTGACGCGCACCCAGCCTGGTTCCCCGACCACGATGGCGTGCTCCAGCTCTACCCGGACGCTGATCCGCCAATGGACGCCATCGTCTTCGCGTTCTGGAGTCTGCCCGGCAGCAAATGCCTGATCCATGACGGCAAGCGACTGATGCTGGTGCTGCGCTGGCCGGGCTACAGCCTGCGGCTGGCTATCGCGCCTGGCCTGGCCGATGGCATGGCCTTCGCCTATGCCATCCGCGCCTGCGCGCAGTTGCAGGGGCTGGCCGCCATGCTGCAAAAGCTCGCGACCGCCGTTGATGCCACGCCTGCGGCGGTGGCATCGGTGCGGCCATCGCTGTCGGCATTGCAGGAACTGCACACCTTGCAGGCGCTCGACGCCGCCCTGGCGGGTGCCTCTTTGCGCGAGATCGCTGAAGGGTTGTACGGAGTCGATGCGGCGGTGGACTGGTACAGCGACGGCGGCTTGCGCTCCAAGGTGCGCCGCCTGGTGCAACGCGGCGATGCGTTGATGCGCGGCGGCTACCGCCGCCTAGCACAACTTCCGCCCCTTGAGAAGGGTCGTTCTGCATCCAGCGCAGATCGGCCCTGAGCAGAACAGCCGCGTTTTCTGAGACTACCTCCATCCGGTTGCGCTTTGTGGCCGGAACCTTTTAACCGATGGAGGTTTTCACCATGCGTCCTACTCCCTTGCGACCTGCTGCCGCTCTCGCGACTACTCCCGCGCAGCCCCAACGCTATTTGACCAACGACGAAGCTGCCGACTACCTGCGCCTATCGCCGCGCACGCTGGAGAAACAGCGCGTGATCGGAGGCGGTCCGAAGTTTCGCAAGTTCGGGCGGCGCGTCATGTACGCCGTGGCCGACCTCGATACCTGGGCCGCGGAGCGCAGCTACGAGACGACTTCTGATCCTGAGTACGCCGAGCAGCATGCGGCGGACAGCCGTGCGCGCTAATCGCTGGCACGCGGGTGGCCTTCGCCATGTCCAGCCCATCGCTGCCATCACGGCAGCGACCGTCGCAGGAGCGCGAACAGCTCGACCTGTTCCGCGCCCTGCCGGGCGACATGGCGCCGCGCGACAGCCAGGACCTGATGGCCTTTCCGTTCTTCTCGCTGGCGAAGTCGCGGCGCACGGCGCCGATCGACTTCCGCGCCAGCGGCATCACGATCCGCGTGGAAGGGACGGCCGAGCATGGCATCGCCACGATCTGGGATGCGGACGTGCTGATCTGGGCCGCCAGCCAGATCGTGGAGGCGCGCGATGCGGGCTTGCGCCCGTCGCGGCTGATGCAGGCCACGCCCTACGAGATCCTGCGCTTCATCGGGCGTGGCACCTCGCTGCGCGACTACCAGCGCCTCAAAGCGGCCCTGGATCGCCTGCAATCGACCACGGTGGCCACGTCCATCCGGGAGACCACGGGCAGGCGACTGCACCGCTTCTCCTGGATCAACGAGTGGAAGGAGCTGGCCGACAGCAGCGGTACGCCGCTGGGCATCGAGCTGATCCTGCCGGACTGGTTCTATGCGGGCGTGCTGGATGCGGCACTGGTGCTGACCATCGACCCGGCGTATTTCCGGCTGACGGGTGGCATCGAGCGCTGGCTGTACCGGCTGGTGAGGAAGCACGGCGGGCGACAGCCGGGTGGCTGGCAGTTCGACTTCCAGCACCTGTACCGCAAATCGGGCAGCGTCGCGCGGTACTACGATTTCGCCGCCGACCTGCGGGCGCTCGTGACGCGGCAAGCCTTGCCCGGCTACCAGTTGGGCGTCGAGCATGTCTCGGGTCTTTCTTCCCCGTTGCTGACGTTCCGGCCCGTGCCGCCCACGGCACGGGGATAACTGCGGCAAAGCCTGTGGATGGGCTCGTGCTATCAGGCAACACAGGTATCGTGCTATCAGGCAACAGATCCTCGTGCTATCAGGCAACAAAATCGGCCGCAAAGCCAATGCTGGCGCGGGTTTCGGCCTCCCTTAACTTACCTAACTTAAATACTCTAACTTTTAGTAGCAGCGCGCCGTTTCGGTGGACAAGCGCCAAAAGGCAACAAGCGCAGCAAGCCAGAAACCCGAAACAACCTCGTTTTGCAAGGCGCGCGCAAGCCAGCTTTCCCGCTTGGAGGGCCGCGTCATGATCGTCGCCTTGCTCAACCAGAAAGGCGGCGTGGGCAAGACCACGCTCGCCACGCACATCGCCGGAGAGCTGGCGATGCGCGGGCAATCGGTCATCCTGCTGGATTCCGATCCGCAAGGCTCTGCCCTGGACTGGACGCAGCGCCGAAGTCAGCAAGGCTTGCCAAGGCTGTTCAGCGCCGTGGGCCTGGCACGCGAAGCCCTGCATCAGGAAGCGCCAGAACTCGCCAGACGGGCCGATCACGTCGTCATTGATGGACCACCCAGGATCGCGGCCTTGGCGCGCTCCGCGCTGCTAGCGGCCGAGCGTGTGCTGATTCCCGTGCAGCCCAGCCCCTACGACCTGTGGGCTTCGGCGGAAATGGTGGCGCTGATCCGGGAAGCGCAGGTGTTCCGGCCGCAGCTCCGTGCAGCCTTTGTCATCAACCGGCGTGTCAGCACCACCGTGATCGGACGCGAAGCACGCCAGGCGCTCGCCGACCAGCCGCTGCCTGCGCTGCGTTCGGAAGTGCATCAACGCATCGTCTTCGCCGACAGCGTGGCCGCTGGCCGGCTTGCACGCGAGACGGCGCCCGACAGCGCCGCCGCACGCGAAATCACCACGCTGGTGGACGAACTGCTGCGGTGGCCGACATGACAGCCAATCCACCACCCAACAGCAAACGCCCGGCCAAGCGCGTCGGTATCGGAGCGCGCCCGCCAGCGAATCCGCACGCCGAGGCGTGGATTCGCCAAGGCGACGGCGATGCACTCAACAAGGGCGACACCTACACGGCTCGCCTCACGCTCGATATCACGCCCGCCATGCGCTCGCGCATCAAGGTATCGGCCTTCACGCAAGGCGTGACGGTGGCGGACGTGCTGCGCGCGCTGCTGGAGCGGGAGTTTCCTGAACACCGCAGGGAGAACACACCATGAACATGTCCGCTTTGCCTGCCACCGCACCTGTTGCCATCGCGACCACGGCGGCACCGTCGCCGTCGCTCGCTGTGTTCGCGGGCCGGCCTTCCTCCACTCCGCTGACGCGCGTTGCGTTGGCCTACGTGGAGCACCGAATCAAGCTCTACCTGCGCTTTGGGGAACCTGCGCGCACGCTGCGGCTCGACCGCTGGCGCAGCGTGGCCGTGTTCGTGCCGAACGCGGTGTTCTGTCGCATCCGCTGGCAGTCCAACGACTACGGCACGATCCGCTGGCAGCTCATGGTGATGCAGGCTTGCACGCCTTTGGATGACGCGCAGCGCATCGCTGGCGTGCAACCGGGCGCGCGCCTGCTGCTGCACGCCGAGGGCGACAACCAGGTCCGTGCTGTGCTGGAGCATATCGACGCCATCGAGGCGCTGGGCATCGCGCCTGTCGGCGTCTCGCCGGCGTACTGGCGCACGCTGGGCAACCGGCTCGCGGCGCGCTTGCCGCTGCCCGAATACACCGCCGAGCGGCATGCCGCCTGGCTGGCCGGAAGGGTGTCGCCATGACCGCCGCAGCAACATCCATTTCTCGCTCGCCTGCGCATTTGCGTTGGCATGCTCGCCTCGTGCTGGCTGCACTGTCCGCCTGCGGCTTAGCTGCGTTGGCCTGGGCGGCGTTCGTGCAGCCGCTGCCGCGCTTGGTCTACAACCCGTCCGACAGCGTAGCGGTCGGCTGGTACCGCGTCGATCCGACGGGCCACGGTGCCGACTCGCTGCCACGTCCGCTACCACCTTCGTTGCGCGTGGGCAGCATCGTGCTGACCCGCTTGCCCGTCGACGCTGCCGCGCTGGCTGCGCAGCGCGGCTACCTTCCAGCGCGTGTGCCGCTGCTCAAACGTGTGGGCGCGGTCACGCCGCAGCACGTGTGTGTGTTCGATGCGCTGGTGTGGATCGACGGCGTGCCGGTGGCCGCCGTGCGGTCTGCCGACCGGCTGGGCCGTCTGCTGCCATCCTGGCCGCAATGCCGCCAGCTTCGGCCTGGCGAATTATTCCTTCTGAGCGCGACCAACCCGGTGTCTTTCGACAGCCGGTATTTTGGGCCGGTCAGCGCATCCGCCGTGATCGGCGTGGCGCACCCGGTCTGGCTGGAGGCCCGTCCATGAGGGTCGCCGGTTTGCTGCACGCCAATGTGCATTCCATCGTGCTATCGGGCGTGTCATCGCCATGTCGCCGCGCGTGCAGTGCCAATGCATTCGCATGGCACTTCGCGCTGCACCTCGGGCTGCATTCAGCGCGGTCATCCGGCGCACCAGTCACTGTATCGCTGGCTGCCGACTCGCCGTGCAGTCTGTCCGTGCGCTTGGGCGGGGCTTTCCGGCTGCACGGGCCGTGTCGCCGCGCATGGCGTGCCTGTGCTTTTGCACGGCCCACCGCGCAGCATGCGGCCCTGCATTCCATGCAGCCGTCCCACGTGCAGATGACTTGCCTCGAACACGGCCGGCCTGTGGCCGTCGCGGTGTTCGCCGGGGCGTTGGCTGCCAGTGCAGCAGCGCCACCGGGCCGCGATGGCCGGGAGCGAATGCGGGAGGCAAATGCGGAAGGCAAGACAAAAGGGTGCGGCACCCAGCCGCCCGCAAAGCTAGTCTGCACGTGGGGGTGGCGCGGCACGGTGCGGCTTCGCCGCCGTGCCGCTTGGGGCGTGAGGCCCGCGCCGATACGGGCATGTCCGCGTGCTTCGCACGACCGGACACGCCACGACTTTCCAGGGAGACAGCCATGAGCAACCGCCGCGATGACGATTTCCGCATCCGTCCAAACCCTCCAAAGGCCCCGAAGAACCGCGGTCAAGGCTTCGTGTCCAAGGTGCTCAAGCAGGTCGGAAAGACCAGCGGCGGCAAGTCCTCGGTGCGCCGCCCTGGCGGAGCTGGCAAGGGCACTGGAACCGGCCAGCGGCCCGGCTCGCGCCTGGGACGCGGCCACACGGCGGCGCGCTTCGCGGGCGCGAAGCTGATGCCCATGTCGCGGCGCGTGACCATCAAGACGCTGCTGGTCAATCAGCAGCGGGCCAGCCCGCAATCGCTCGCCAAGCACCTGCGCTACATCGAGCGTGATGGTGCGGGCCGCGATGGCGAACCGGGCCGGGCCTATGGGCCGCAGACCGACGAAGCCGATCTGGATGCGTTCAAGGAACGCAGCCAGGATGACCGGCATCACTTTCGCTTCATCGTCTCGCCCGAGGATGGCGCTGAATTGGACGATCTTCGGATGTACACGCGCCACCTGGTGGGCCGCATGGAGGCCGACCTAGGCACGCGGCTGGAATGGGTGGCGGTCGATCACTGGAACACCGACAACCCGCACACCCACCTGATCGTGCGTGGGCGCGACGACACCGGTAAAGACCTCATCATCGCGGGCGACTACATCGCCGATGGCTTCCGCCATCGCGCCGCCAAGCTGGCGACGGAGTGGCTCGGCCCGCGCACCGAGCTGGAGATCCAGCAGAGCCTGCAGCGCGAGGTGGAGCAGGAGCGGTGGACGAGCCTGGATCGCACGCTGAAACGCGAGAGTGGCGACGATGGCCGGGTGCAGATCGAACGCATTAACGACCCCCGACTGCAACGCCAGCGCCTGCTTCTGATCGGCCGCCTGCAACGCTTGCAGCGCCTGGGCCTGGCCGACGAGATGCAGCCCGGCACCTGGGCCGTCCATGCCGATGCCGAAAAGACCTTGCGTGCCCTGGGCGAGCGCGGCGACATCATCCGCACCATGCAAAGGGTCATGAGCGGCCGGCCGCGCGAGCTGGCCGTCTTCGAGCCGGGCGACGATGGGCGCACCATCGTCGGCCGCGTGGCCGCCAAGGGGCTGGCCGACGAGTTGCGCGACCGGGCCTATCTAGTCATCGACGGTGTGGACGGAAAGGCCCACTATGTCGCGCTCAATGCCCGCGACGAACCGGCGAACTATCCCACCGGATCGGTTGTGGAGGTGCGCGGTTCCGCCGAAGTGCGGGCGGCGGATCGGAACATCGCCGCGCTGACCAGCGATGGCCTGTACCGCACCGACCATCACTTGGCGATAGCTCAACGCCAAACGCAGGCCGGCCGCGATCCGCAGGAAGTCGTGGCCGCTCACGTTCGACGGCTGGAAGCCCTGCGCCGGGCCGGCATCGTGGAGCGGGTGGCCGAGGGGTTATGGAAGGTGCCGGGCGACTTGCCAGAGAAAGGTCGCCGCTATGACGCGCAGCGCCTGGGCGGCGTGGCTGTGGAGCTGAAATCGCACCTGCCTATCGAACGACAGGCGCGCGCGATCGGCGCGACCTGGCTGGATCAGCAGTTGATCGATGGCGGCAAGGGGCTGGGCGACCTGGGCTTTGGCAGCGAGGCCGAGGAGGCACTACAGAAACGAGCTGACTTCCTGAGCGAACTGGGGTTGGCGGAGCGGCGTGGTCAGCGCGTGATTCTGGCGCGCAACCTGTTGGCGACGCTGCGCAACCGGGAACTGGCACAGGCAGCCAAGAGCATTGCCGCCGATACCGGGCTGGAGCACCGCCCTATGGCTGACGGCCAGCGCGTGGTCGGCATCTACCGGCGCTCCGTCATGCTCGCCAGCGGGCGTTACGCCATGCTCGACGATGGCAAGGGCTTCAGCCTGGTGCCGTGGAAGCCAGTGATCGAGCAGCGGCTGGGGCAGCAACTCGCAGCCACCGTGGGCGGCGGCGGCGTGTCATGGATGATCGGAAGACAGCAAACGCCTTCGATCTGAAAGAGAATTCTAAGAAAACAGCTCGGGCGTCTCACTAGCCGTCCAGTGGGCTGCCGGTGTCATGTCCATTGCCTTCTTGAAGCAATTGGAGAGTTGCATGGCTGGTAGTGCGCACCGATAGCGCGGCCTCGCTGCTGCAGCAGCTCACGCTGCGCTCGCGCAGCAGAGAAGATTCACGTTGGACACCGGAGGCGATCACCCGATGGGCAACGATCTCATCCTGGCTTTTTTCACGCTTGGCATGCCGATCAGCGGCACAGCGCACGTAGCACATTTGCAAGTTTCTTGACGGCAACATCCAGCTCATGCGGGGCGTGAGCGGCGAATCCCATGAGGAAGCCTGCCTTGTGCTTGCTCGACGTATGCAGCGCCGTCAGTCCCAGCAGGTCGATTCCCGCTCGGCGTGCGGAGTCCACGGCCTCGCGCTCGGGGATGTCGCGGATGAACACACAGGGCATCTGCATGCCCCCGGCCGGCACCCTCGGTTCTACGAAGTCAGCCAGATGCTGGCGCACCAGCCGCGCCAGCACGTCACGCCGTTCGGCGTAGACGGCGCGCATGGTGCGCACATGGGCGCCGAAGTGGCCGCCTTCGATGAAGCGCGCCAGCGTGAGTTGCGGGATGGGCGCGCTGTGTCCATCCAGCAAGGTGCGGGCCACTGTCATAGGCGCCACCAACTGCATCGGCAACACCATGTAGCCGATGCGCAGGCCGGGAAACAGCGATTTGGTGAAGGTGCCGATGTAGATCGTCCGCTCGTGCGGATCGAGCCCCTGTACGCAGGCCGTGGGTTTACCTGCGTAGTGGAATTCGCTGTCGTAGTCGTCTTCGATGATCCAGCCCTGGTGCTCTCTGGCCCATTCAATGACGGCCAGGCGCCGGTCTAGCGACAGTGTCGCCCCCGTGGGGAATTGGTGCGATGGCGTCAGGAACACCGCCCTGGCCGGTTCGCCTGGCGCCTTGCTTGCCTCAATCAAATGCTCCACCCGCAGGCCGTCTGCATCCAATGGCACGGGCACGCACTCCAGTCCGGCGGCGTCGAACGCCTTACGCGCGCCGTGGTACACGGGGTCTTCGATGAATATCTGGTCACCCGCATCGAGCAACACCGTGGCGCACAGGGTCAGGGCTTGCTGAGAACTGGTCAGCACCAGCACACGCTCGGGTGTGGCGCGCGCACCGCGTTCGAGATTGACGTAATCCGCGATGGCACGCCGCAGCGGCGCCATTCCCTGTGGTGGGCTGTGCAGCAGCGCCAGGGTGCCGTATTCCTTCAACACCTGCCGCTCCAGCCGCTCCCAGGTCGGTAGTGGAAAGTTGCGCGTTTCCGGTACACCGGGCGCGAATGGGCGTGGTGTCAGGAAGTCGCGCACGCCACCGCCCTGGAACATGGCGCTGCCGCGCCGACTGAGCCGCAACGTTTCCTTGGGTGCCCTCGTGCGCTGTACTGCCCCCCGCCCTGGCAAGCGCTGTGCCCGCTCCGACACAAAGCTGCCGCTGCCCACGCGCCGCTCGATGAAACCTTCCGCGTGCAACTGGCTGTAGGCCGACTCGACCGTATCGCGGGACACCCCCAAGGACTTCGCCAAGGCGCGTGACGCGGGCAATGGCCTGCCTACATCGAGCGCGCCGTCGAGGATCAGTTGCCGGATGGCCCGCTGAATGCGCGCATGCAGGGGCAAGGCGCCATGGGCCGGGTCGCCGACCCAGGCTTTGACGGATTCAAGTTGGGCATGTTTGAACAATTGGTCTGTATCTAATCAAAAAAATGGCGGGGAACACCAAGCCATTTTAAATCTATAAATACGTTTCACAAGCCATCTAACCGATTTATCAGGAGTCACCGTCAGGCCATGTCATCCGTCCCTTCACCTTCAACCGTTCGCTGGAACGATCTCACCCATCCAGTCGTAGCCGGACTGATCTCGGTCATCGTCAACTACGGCGGCACATTCATCCTGGTGTTCCAGGCCGCCAAGGTCGCGGGCCTGAGCCCGGAACTGACGGCCTCTTGGGTGTGGTCGATTTCCATCGGTGTGGGCGTGACGGGGATCATCCTGAGCTGGATGTCCCGCGAGCCGATCATCACCGCGTGGTCCACGCCTGCGGCGGCGTTTCTGGTCACGGCGCTGGCGACCACCCCGTATGCTGAAGCCGTGGGGGCCTACCTGATTTCAGCAGCGGCATTTGTGGTGCTGGGGCTGTCGGGTTGGTTCGAGCGTGTCATCCGTCTGATCCCGCCAGGCGTGGCCGCAGGCTTGCTCGCGGGCATCCTGCTGCAGTTTGGCATTGGGGCTTTTGGTGGCATGAGCATCGACCCGCTATTGGCCGGACTGCTGATCCTCGCCTACGTGGTGTTCAAGCGATGCTCCGCACGCTATGCGGTGGTGGGCATCCTGGTGTTGGGTCTGGCCTTCCTGCTGATGCAGGATCGCGTCGATCTGTCGGGGTTGAGCCTGAAGCTGGCCACGCCAGTCTTCACCATGCCCGCTTTTTCACTCAACGCCTTGTTGAGCGTGGCGCTGCCGCTGTTCCTCATCACCCTGACCGGCCAGTACATGCCCGGCATGCTGGTGCTGCGCAATGACGGCTTCAAGACCAGCGCCAACCCCATCGTGACGGTGACCGGCCTGGGTTCGCTGCTGATGGCACCGTTCGGCTCGCATGCTTTCAACATCGCCGCCATCACGGCCGCCATCGCCACGGGCCGGGAGGCGCACGAAGATCCGTCCAAACGCTGGATCGCGGGCATCGCCGCAGGCGTGTGCTACATCCTCGTGGGCGTGTTCGGCGTGACGCTGGCCGCCGTCTTCATGGCCTTCCCAGCGACCTTCATCACCACGCTGGCGGGGCTGGCGCTGCTGGGCACTATCGGCGGCAGCCTCGCCACCGCCTTGGCCGATGTGAGGACGCGCGAAGCGTCGCTGATCACCTTCCTGGCGGCCGCCGCCAACATCAGCCTGTTGGGGATTGGCGGCGCATTCTGGGGTCTGGTGATCGGCCTAATTGCCTATG
Organism: Acidovorax facilis; assembly: GCF_023913775.1. Taxonomy (GTDB): domain Bacteria; phylum Pseudomonadota; class Gammaproteobacteria; order Burkholderiales; family Burkholderiaceae_C; genus Acidovorax; species Acidovorax facilis. The sequence continues at coordinate 26,983 of NZ_JAMXAX010000034.1, read as the reverse complement.
CCGTGCTCAATGGAACACTGCCGCGCCGTGGGCGGCCGGCCACTGCGGCATCGGCCGCCCAACCCGCGATCAAGAGGGAGGGGGCCAATGCCTGAGCCATCGGACACCCAGACCCGTCACGACCAGCATGGCCGCTATCCGCAGGCGGCCACAGTCGATGACTTCCAACACAACCTGGCGGCGGTGCGCACCCGCATGGACGCCGCCTGCCACCGCGTCGGCCGCGACCCGGCCGGGGTGCGCCTGCTGCCGGTGAGCAAGACCAAGCCCGAGGCCAGCCTGCGCCTGGCCCATGCGGCTGGCTGCCGGATGCTGGGTGAAAACAAGGTGCAGGAAGCCTTCGGCAAATGGGAAGCCATGCAAGACTTGACCGACCTGCATTGGTCGGTCATCGGCCACCTGCAGACCAACAAGGCCAAGCTGGTGGCGCGCTTCGCCAGCGAGTTCCAGGCACTGGACAGCCTGCGCGTGGCCGAGGCACTGGAGCGTCGCCTGCAAGCCGAAGGCCGCTCGCTGGATGTGTTTGTGCAGGTCAATACCTCGGGCGAGGCCAGCAAGTACGGGCTGTCGCCCGAGGACGTTCCGGCCTTCCTGCGCGCGCTGCCCGCGTTCCCGGCGCTGCGTGTGCGCGGGCTCATGACGCTGGCGCTGTTTTCCGCCGAGGCTGAGCGGGTGCGCCAGTGCTTCATTCTCCTGCGCACGCTACGCGACCAACTGCGGCAAAGCGCTCCTGCGAGCATCGGGCTGGACGAGCTTTCCATGGGTATGTCCGGTGACTTCGAGATCGCCATCGAGGAAGGCGCCACCGTGGTGCGCGTCGGCCAGGCCATCTTCGGTGCCCGCCCTTTGCCAGACAGCCACTACTGGCCCGGCGAACCCAGCACAGAGGAGGCACAACCATGAAAACCGCCCTGGCCATCCGCCATCTGGACTTTGAAGACCTCGGCACCTTGGAGCCGCTACTCGCGGCACGCGGTTATGCCGTGCGCTACCTGGATGCCACCACCGACGACTTGCGCACTGTGAACACGGCAGCGGCAGATTTGCTGGTGGTGCTGGGTGGGCCGATCAGCGCCTTCGATGACGCCATCTATCCCTTTATCGGCGACGAACTCGCAGTGATTCTTCAGCGACTGAAAAGCCAGCGCCCGCTGCTGGGCATCTGCCTGGGCGCGCAACTGATCGCGCGGGCGCTCGGTGCCGGTGTCGCCAGCATGGGTGTCAAGGAAATCGGTTTTGCGCCACTGACGCTAACGCCGGAGGGCGAGGCGTCACCGCTGGCGGTGCTGGGCAAGGTGCCGGTGCTGCACTGGCACGGCGACCGCTTTGACATTCCCGCTGGGGCAACGCGACTGGCGGGCACGCCAAGCTGCGCCAATCAGGCTTTCAGCGTGGGCCGCCATGTGCTGGCGCTGCAATGCCATCTGGAAGCGGACCCCCGCCAGATTGAGCGCTGGCTAGTTGGCCATGCCTGCGAACTGGCGCAGGCTGGCATCGACCCGCGCGCATTACGCACCGACGCACAAGCCTTGCAATCCAGCTTGCCGCTGGCGGCACGGGCGGCCTTCACCGCCTGGCTGGACGAGATTGAGGCGGCCTGTCCAAGGGAGGCTCCATGATCGAAACCCCATCTTCTAGGGTATCTCGACCGCTATCGCTGGAGGTGGTCTCGGTGCAATCGCAGGTGGTCTACGGCCGGGTAGGAAACAACGTCGCGGTTCCGACCTTGGAGTCGCTGGGCCTGTCGGTGGCTGCGGTGCCGACCGTCGTGTTCAGCAACACGCCGCACTATCCGACGATGCACGGCGGTGCGCTGCCCGTCGAATGGTTCGAGGGATATCTACAGGATTTGTCGGCACGCGGCGCGCTGCACGCACTGCGCGCCGTCCTGGCCGGTTACCTGGGAAATCCGGGGCAAGCCGAGGTGCTGGCCCGCTGGACGCGAGCCTTGCAGGCCGAGCGCGCGGGCCTGCGCGTGGTCATCGACCCCGTGATGGGCGATCACGATCGCGGCATCTATGTCGATACCGGCATGGCCGAAGCCTACCGCCAGCATTTGCTGCCGCTGGCCCATGGACTGACACCGAACGGGTTTGAGCTGGCGCACCTGACAGGCCGCCCGGTCGATGACATGGAGAGCGTCGTTGCAGCGGCCCGAACCTTGCTGACGGGCCGCACCCAATGGATCGCGGTGACCAGTGCGGCGCCGACTACCTGGGCGGACGGTGAAATGCAGGTTGTATTTGTCACCCGCGAGCAAGCGCACGTCATCACGCATGCACGCATCGACGCCGTGCCCAAAGGAACAGGCGATCTGTTCAGCGCTGCCCTGACGGGGCATTGGCTCAACGGTGCCACCTTGCCCGAAGCCATTGCCAGGGCTTGCCAAATGATCGTGCAGGCGCTGCGCCACACCCACAACGCGCAATGCGCCGAATTGGTGCTGCCGAGCCGAGTGGTCAGCCCTCAGGCCAACAACCAGACCCACGCCCGCGAACTGGTGCGTATCCGCCAAGCGTTTTCCGAATCTCATTGGAGTCACCGTTCATGCAACACACCACTTCCCACTTGATGCGGGCCTATGCCCGCCAACCCGTCTCATTCGCACGCGGCAGCGGCGCGCTTCTGTGGGACGAGAACGGCGTGGAATACCTGGATGCCATCGCGGGCGTCGCCGTCACCAGCCTGGGCCATGCCCATCCGGAGATCGCCGCCGTCATCGCCGAGCAAGCCGGCCTGCTGCTGAACACCTCCAACGTGTACCGCATCGACTGGCAGGAGCAACTGGGCGAACGCCTGTGCGCGTTGGCGGGCATGCAGCGTGTTTTCTTCTGCAACTCTGGCGCCGAGGCCAACGAAACCGCACTCAAGCTCGCGCGCCTGCACGGGCACCGCAGGCAGGTGGCGCAGCCACAGATTCTTGTGATGGAGAACGGCTTTCATGGCCGCACCCTGGCAACACTCTCGGCCACCGGCAATCCGGCGAAGCAGCAAGGTTTTGAGCCCCTGATGCCTGGTTTCCTGCGGGTTCCGTACGACGATATCGAGGCGGTGCGCAATGCGGCAGACCAATCACCCGGCATCGTTGCGGTGCTGATCGAGCCCGTACAGGGTGAAGGTGGCATCCGCGTCGCCAGTGCCGACTATTTGAGGGAACTGCGTGCTTTGTGCGACGAGCGTGGCTGGCTGCTGATGATTGATGAGATCCAGGCGGGCATGGGGCGTACCGGGGCCTGGTTTGGGCACCAGCATGCGGGCATCACACCCGACGTCATGACCTTGGCGAAGGCGCTGGGCAACGGCTTTCCCATCGGCGCGTGCCTGGCGCGAGGTGAGGCGGCCGACCTGTTCTCGCCCGGCCAGCATGGATCGACTTTTGGCGGCAATCCGCTGGCCTGTCGCGTGGGCTGCACTGTGCTCGACATCATGGCGCGGGACAGCATGCCGCAGCGGGCCGCTGTCCTGGGAGACCGCCTGCTCACAGGCTTGCAAAAGACGCTGGGTAATCACCCGAATGTGCTGGCAATCCGGGGCCAGGGCCTGATGGCAGGCATCGAGCTGGACAGAAGTTGCAAGGAACTGGTCGGGCGGGCGTTGGAGGAGCAGCGCTTGCTCATCACGGTGACACGCGACACCACCATCCGTTTGCTGCCCCCGCTGATCTGCGACGAAGCGCAGATTGACGACATCGTGGCGCGTATCGCCCCCTTGCTGTCCTCCGTTCCTGCGCTCAGTCGTTCGAGTCCTGCGGCGCCTGACGCCGCAATGCAGGCGGAGTGTGTGAGGTGACTGTGGGTCCAACCATGCATCGCCTTGCCCTCACGTTTGAGCGTCTGAGCGAACAAGGTCGCAAGGTGCTGATTGCCCATGTCGTCGCGGGATACCCTTACGCGGACATCACGCCTGCGTTGATGCACGTGCTGGTGGAGGCTGGAGCCGACGTCATTGAATTGGGCGTGCCGTTCTCCGATCCATCGGCGGAAGACACGGCTGTCCAAGCCGCTGGCGAACAGGCATTGCGCTCAGGGGTTGGACTGCTGCAAGTCCTTGACCAGGTACGACAGTTCCGCGAGGCGGATGGCGCCACGCCCGTGGTGCTGAGGGCTTATGCAAATCCCATCGAACGCTACGACCAATTGCGTCAGTCGGGCGCCTTTGCCGAGAACGCGGCCAGCGCGGGCGTGGATGGTGTGCTGGTGGTCGATTGCCCGCCAGAAGCCGCCGATGGGCTGGCCGCACAACTGCGCCATTGCGGCCTCGACATGATCTTGCGGTTGGCATCGTCCGCCACGGAGCGCCACGTGCGGGCGGTGGCCGAGCGCGCCAGCGGTTACCTCTGCTGCCTATGCGTCAAGGCCCTCACTGGCGACCAGACGCCGGCACGCATTCGCCGCCATGTGCGCATTCCCGTGGGCATCGACTTCAGCATCCGTGACGCGCAGACCGCCCGCGACATCGCCCAGAGCGCCGATGCCGTCGTCATTGGTGCTTGGCTCATCGAGAGCCTGGCGGACAAGTCAGCGGCCGAAGCCCTGGCCGCTGCCAGCGATCTCATCCGCAGTATCCGCAGGCAACTGGACATGGACACGCCCGAGCCATCCCCAACAACCCAACCTCAACGAAACCGACGATAGGACTCCCCACCATGTACGACACATCTCTCGCTCTTACGGACTTCGACCCCGAGCTGACGCAAGCCCTGCAGAACGAAGAACGCCGCCAAGAAGATCATGTCGAATTGATCGCCTCCGAGAACTACGCCAGCCCGCTGGTGATGGCGATCCAGAACTCGGTGTTCACCAACAAATATGCCGAAGGCTATCCGGGCAAGCGCTACTACAGCGGCTGCGAGAACGTGGACGTGGCCGAGCGCCTGGCCATCGAACGAGTCAAGGCGCTGTTCGATTGCGACTACGCCAACGTCCAGCCCCACGCTGGCGCCCAGGCCAACGCGGCGGTGTTCCTGGCGTTGATCAATCCCGGCGATACCGTGATGGGCATGAACTTGGCCCAGGGCGGCCATCTGACCCACGGCAATCCGTCCAACTTCTCCGGACGGCACTACAAGATCGTGCCCTACGGGCTTGATCCCGAGACAGGCCTGATCGATTACGACGAGATGGAGCGCATCGCGCTGGAGACCCGGCCCAAGATGTTGATTGGCGGCTTCTCCGCCTATTCGCGCCACAAGGACTGGGCGCGCATGCGCACCATTGCCGACAAGGTCGGCGCGGTCTTCTGGGTGGATATGGCGCATGTGGCCGGCTTGGTGGCAGCGGGCGAGTACCCGAATCCATTGCCGCATGCCCACGTGGTCACCAGCACCACGCACAAGACTCTGCGCGGCCCACGTGGCGGCATCATCCTGTCCAAGGGGCAGGATGAGAACTTCTACAAGAAGCTCAATTCCGCCGTGTTCCCCGGCATCCAGGGCGGCCCGCTGATGCACGTGATCGCCGCCAAGGCCATCGCATTCAAGGAAGCGCTACGCCCCGAGTTCAAGACGTACCAGCAACAGGTCGTGATCAACGCACGTGCCATGGCGGCCGCGCTCCAGCAGCGCGGCTACAAGATCGTCTCCGGTGGGACCGACAACCACCTGATGCTGATCGACCTGTCCGCCAAGCCGTACACCGGCAAGGACGCGGACGCAGCGTTGAGCGATGCTTACATCACCGCGAACAAAAACTCGGTGCCCAACGACCCTCGCTCGCCTTTCGTGACTTCGGGCGTGCGCATCGGCACGCCAGCGGTGACCACGCGGGGCTTCGGCGTGCCCGAGTGCGAGCAGCTGGCCGGCTGGCTGTGCGATGTGCTGGATGCGCTGGAGGCGGGTGGCAGTACGCTGACAACGGTACGTGATCGGGTGCGGGAACTGGTGGTGGACTTGTGCCACCGCCACCCCGTGTACCGATAGCGGTTTTGCACATGGAATTGCGGCACCTGCGTTGCTTCCTGGCCGTGGCCGAAGAACTCCACTTCGCCCGCGCCGCCGAGCGGCTGCATATGGAGCAATCGCCGCTGTCGCGCGCCATCAAGGAGTTGGAAGAAGACCTGAGCGAGCAGCTATTCGTTCGCACGTCTCGCAGCACGCGGCTGACGCGTGCCGGCAACCTGTTCCTTGAGCATGTTCCGCGCATTTTCATGGCCTTGCAGCAAGCCCGCGACAGTGTAAAGGCGTCCGCCAATGGCTTCCATGGTCAGTTGCGCATCGCGCTGTCCGATGGCATGACCCCCTCACGCTTGCCGGCCTTGCTGGCACTGTGCCGACAGGAAGAACCTGAGGTGGAAATCCGCCTGTTTGAGGTCTCTCTGGCGCAGCAGCTCAAGGGGCTGCATGAAGACCTGTACGACGTGGGCCTCGCCCAATCGGCCAACGTGGGTGACGGCATCCTGGCGGTGGAGGCCTGGAGCGATCCGCTGCACGTTGCCTTGCCGGCCCGCCATCCCTTGCTGGCATACAAGCGCATTCCGCTCGATGAAGTGCTCCGCTATCCGCTGGTGATGGGCGACCCACAGTTCTGCGAGGGCTATTGCCAGCAGATCGAGCGCATCTTGCGCGTCGCGGATCAGAAGCCTCTGGTCGCTGAACAGGTCATGTCCTGCGAATTAATGATGGCAATGGTCGCGGCGGGGTTGGCGCTGGGACTGGCCGGCGCCTCGCAGATCGCAGGCGGCCGAGAACAAGGCATCGTTTCGCGCCCCTTGGCCGGACGCCCACCAGTGCTGACGACCTATCTGCTGCGGCTAGATAGGGAACCGTCCGAAAGACTGTCGCGGTTCGTTGAGCGAGTCGTTGCCGTTCCGTCGTGTGTCACGTCATCTGGACGATAGGGAGGAAATTGGAACATGAAGAAAAACCTAGATGGCAAGACGATGCCTCTCCTTGCGGCGGGAGCAGGATTGGCGGTTGCCAATACCTACTACAGCCAACCCATGCTTGCCGAGCTTTCCATTGCGTTCGGCACCACGCCTGCCGTCGTGGCCGCGATCCCGATGGCCGCCTTAACGGGCAATACCTTGGGGGTCATTTTTCTCGCGCCCCTGGGTGATAAGTTTGAACGCCGGGCACTGATCGTTCTCACGACTGTTGCACTTGCGTTGGGATTACTTGGAGCCTCAATTGCGACAACGTTGTGGCTGCTGATCGCGGCCAGCTTCATGATCGGTCTGTTCTCCACCGTTGCGCAACAAATCGTTCCGCTTGCGGTTCACATTGCGCCCATTGCATCCAGAGGCCAAGCGCTTGGTTTGATCACGGGCGCCATTCTTCTGGGCATTCTTCTGTCAAGAACGATCAGCGGCGGTGTCACGGAATGGTGGGGTTGGCGGGCCATGTTTCTTGCTGCCGCCGGAGCCATGTTTGCAATGGCGCTCCTCTTTGCATGGCGATTGCCAAAGGTCCATCCGAAAGCAACTCCGAGTTATGCCGCGTTGCTGGGATCGCTATGGCTACTGCTAGCCGAGCACCGGACATTGCGGATCGCTGTCCTTATACAAGCGCTGATCTTCGCAGCCTTTCTGGCCTTCTGGTCGAACCTTGCGGTGTTGCTTGCCGGTGAACCCTACCAATTGGGACCGTCGGCGACCGGAATGATGGCGGTGATCGGCGCGGTTGGTGTGGCCGCCGCGCCGGCGGCCGGTCGCCTCGCTGACCGCGGTGATTCGCGCCGGGACGGCGCTGGTCATCCTCGCTTTCGTCTTGCTCATCGCCTTGCCAGGCAGTTTATGGGCGCTTGCTGTGGGCGTGTTGCTGATGGACATAGGTGTCCAATCGTCTCAAGTCGCGAACCATGCACGGGCACTGGCTCTCGATGCCACGGCGCACAGCCGCCTCAATACGGTGTTTATCGCGACCATGCTTCTTGGGGGTTCCATTGGGGCGGGCCTGGGAGGACTCGCGTTCTCCCATTTCGGATGGAACGGCACCTGTGCCGTCGGAGCGGTCATGGCAATTCTCGCGCTGGCGCTAGCAGCAACATGCGGCGAGCCCAGCAGAAGCCGCGCATGACGCTCTAGAAGGGCGCACGGCGACCCATTCGTGTGCAAGTCAGCATTCTTGCGCTAAGGCTACGCTGAACAAGCCGTCGAAAAATTTCCGCGCAAACCTGGATGACGCAGTTTTTTGGACTTTTATGCCTCTCGCGCGGCCCATTTGGGCAGTTCGCGGGGCGCTGAGGCCCGATTTCCGCCCTTACGGGCGCACCTGTCCCAACAGATGACTGCGGCACAGGTAAATGTTGGCCAGCGCCAAGGCCGTGAATGCGCGCGTGGCGTTCTTTTGTAGCCCACGGTAGCGCACCTTGGTGAATCCCCACAGGCGCTTGATCACCGCAAAGACATGCTCGACCCTGGCACGTACCCGCGACTTGTTGCGGTTCTTGGCCCGCTGCACCTCGTTCACCTCGCCCGCACGTCGCGTGCGCTGGTTGGTGAAGTCCTTGGCTTGGGGTGCTTTACTCGCTATCAGTGCTTTCTGACTGGCGTAGGCCGAGTCGCCGTAGACGCGCTGTTCGTTGCCGTGCAGCAAATCGGGCAGCGGGTGTTTGTCATGCACGTTGGCCGCCGTGACCACCGCGCTGTGGGTCAGCCCGGTTTGGCTATCCACGCCAATGTGCAACTTCATGCCGAAATACCACTGCTGGCCCTTCTTGGTCTGGTGCATTTCGGGGTCTCTGGCCTTGTCAGCGTTCTTGGTGGAGCTGGGCGCGCCGATGATGGTGGCGTCCACGATGGTGCCGGTGTTGACCTTGATACCGCGAGCCTGCAACTCCTTGCCGACGCGCGTGAACAGTGCTTGGCCCAACTTGTTGTCGTTGAGCAGGTGGCGGAACTTGAGCATCGTGGTGGCGTCTGGGACCGGCTCGCAGCCCAGATCTATGCCCACAAAGCGGCGCAGGCTGGCACTGTCGTATAGGGCTTCCTCGCACGCCAAGTCAGCCAGGTTGAACCAGTGCTGGATGAAGTGAATGCGCAGCATGCGCTCCAAACCAATGGGGGGGCGTCCATTGCCGGCCTTGGGATAGTGCGGGGCAATCTCCTCGCATAGCGCAGCCCAGGGCACCAGCGCATCCATGGTCTTGAGGAATTCATCGCGCCGCGTGGGTTTGCGGTGTTGTTCAAAGCCCGACTGCGTGTCGGCCGCCATGGCAAGGGTCTGCTGCTTCATGGCCCTGTAATTTACCCAGACTGAAGAAGCAGCGGGGACTTTTTCAGCATTGCCCTAAAGAAATTCGTTTGAATCTATCAAGGCCGTGCGGATCTGCTGCGGCCTTTGCCTCAAGCCCCACTCTTTGGAGAAATAAAACCATGAGCCTGTTCAAGATCATTGTGTCGTCATCGCTGGCGGCGATGCTCGCCGCCTGCGGCCAGTCATCCAATTCCACCGAGACGGTGGAATCCCTTGCGGCCAATCCTGAGCGCCTCAAGGAACTGCGCCAGCAGTGCAAGCTGGATCGGGCCAAGCTGGGTGACGCGTTGTGCAATCGCGTGGCCGAAGCCACGCGCCGACGCTTCGTGGGCGATGGCAAGGTGCCATACACCCCATCCAAAGAACCGCCCAAGTTCTGATTGTCTGCTGCCTGCAACGCAGTTCTTTTTTCTCGTTCGATACGCCGCAATGCGCCTTAGCTAGCGGCGTTCTTACTGTGCTCTCTCCTGCCTGAAACGATGCTTTTTGCGGCATCTACATTCTGATAACGGTCTTTGACCGGTACTCCCCACGGCGCTGATCCTGATGCCTGCGGCACGTCTTTGTGCCGTGAATGGAGGCAGGGTCATGCAAGGGACGAACGTGCTGTTCGGTCAGATCGCCGTGGTGTTCGGCATCGTGATCTCCGGCGTGTGGGGCGCCACACAATGGACAGCCGCCGCCTTGGGCTACCAGCTACGCCTGGGCTCGCCTTGGTTCGACCTACTGGGCACGCCGATCTACCACCCCTGGCGGCTGTTCGAGTGGTGGTTCTTCTTCGATGCCTATGCGCCCCACGTCTTTGACACGGGTGGCGCCATTGCAGCAGGCAGTGGCCTGTTCGCGGTGGTGGTTGCCATCGGCATGTCGATCTGGCGTTCGCGGCAATCCAAGCTGGTCACGACTTATGGCACGGCGCGGTGGGCCAACAAGGAGGACATTCGCAAGGCGGGCCTCACGCAGCCGGCCGGCGTGTTCCTGGGCCAGCACGACTACCAGTACCTTCGCCATGAAGGCCCGGAACATGTCCTGACGTTCGCGCCCACGCGCAGCGGCAAAGGCGTCGGCCTGGTGGTGCCCACCTTGTTGAGCTGGCCCGCGTCCGCCGTCATCCACGACATCAAGGGCGAGAACTGGAGCATCACCGCAGGCTGGCGCTCGCGCTTCTCGCACTGCCTGCTGTTCAACCCCACGGATGCGAAGTCGGCGGCCTACAACCCGCTGCTGGAAGTACGGCGCGGCGCGCATGAAGTGCGCGACGTGCAGAACATCGCGGACATCCTGGTCGATCCCGAAGGCGCGCTGGAGAAGCGAAACCACTGGGAGAAGACTTCGCACGCGCTGCTGGTGGGCGCCATCCTGCATGTGCTGTATGCGGGCGAAGACAAGACCTTGCGTGGGGTTGCCAATTTCCTGTCCGATCCCGCGTGCCCATTTGAGTTGACGCTGCACCGGATGATGACCACATCGCACTTGGGTGATGGCCCGCATCCGGTGGTGGCGTCCGCCGCGCGTGAAGTCCTCAACAAAAGCGACAACGAGCGCTCGGGCGTGCTCTCCACGGCCATGTCGTTCCTCGGCCTGTACCGCGATCCCACGGTGGCCGAAGTCACCTCGCGCTGTGACTGGCGCATCGCCGACCTGATTGCAGCCGAGCATCCCGTCTCGCTGTATCTCGTGGTGCCGCCATCGGACATTTCGCGGACGAAGCCGCTCATTCGCCTGATCCTGAACCAGATCGGGCGGCGCCTCACGGAATCACTCGACGGCAGCGACGGCATTGAGCGCCGCCACAAGCTGCTGCTGATGCTCGACGAGTTCCCGGCGCTCGGGCGCCTGGATTTCTTCGAGACAGCCTTGGCCTTCATGGCGGGTTATGGCATCCGCAGCTTCCTGATCGCGCAGTCGCTCAATCAGATCGACAAAGCCTACGGCCAGAACCATTCGATTCTGGACAACTGCCATGTGCGCGTGACGTTCGCCACCAACGACGAACGCACCGCCAAACGGATCTCAGAAACCCTGGGCACCGCCACCGAACTCAAATCCCAGCGCAACTACGCGGGCCACCGCCTGGCGCCGTGGCTGGGCCATCTGATGGTGTCGCGCCAGGAGACGGCCCGGCCGCTCTTGACGCCCGGCGAAGTCATGCAGCTTCCGCCCGATGAGGCCGTGGTGATGGTGTCCAGCTTGGCGCCGATCAAAGCCAAGAAGCTGCGCTACTACGCGGACAGCAATTTCAAGCACCGCGTGCTGCCGCCGCCCGTTCTGACTGCGGGACGCTACGCCGACGTACCTCCCTCGCGTGCCGACGACTGGAGTGCGTTGGCGATTCCCGCTGTGCCGATCGCCTCTGTCACTGATGCCGCTGAAGGCTTCGCTGCCGCTGCCGACGACGGCGGCCCGCGCCGCCAGCCCGAGCTTTCCGAAGTCTCCGAGTACCAACCCGAACAGGCATCCGCAGCCAACGACCTCGCGCTGCTCGATGACGACGACGCGCCGCTTCCCCTCCCGCGCCAGCTTGACCCGGCGCTGCAGCGCACGGCCCGGCTGGCATCCCTCGACCCCAACGACGGAATCGACCTATGACCCAGCACCGCCTCAATGTATTCATCCAGCCAGAGCACAGCAAACGGCTCGATGAGTTGGCCGCCAAGAAAGGCGTTTCCAAGTCGTCCATCGTCGCTGCGGCGCTCGCATCGTGGCTGTCGCCTGACGCGGCCGACCAGCGCGAAGCAGCAGTTGCCAAACGGCTGGATCGCCTGTCGCGCCATGCCGAGTGCTTGGAGCGCGACCAGAACATCCAAATTGAAACACTGGCGCTGTTCATCCGCTACTTCCTCACGGTGAGCACGCCGGTGCCAGAGGCCCATCAGGACGCAGCGCGTGCCCAGGGCAAGGCCCGCTTCGAACAGTTCGTCGAACAGCTGGGTCGCCATCTGTTGCGCGGGCGCAGCTTGGTGCGGGACGTGGTGGAGGAGTTGCATCCAGACCCCACGCGCATGGATGAAGCGCAGGAGCGTGCCTCATGAACGCCGTTCCCCAACTCCCGGCAGAACCTCGTTCATCGGCCGCCACGTCACTGGACCGGCGCATCCAGATGCTGCGCACAGCAATGGGGCCGCTGATCGCCGCCGCGCTCGAAGACCCGGACGTGGTGGAAATCATGCTCAACCCCGATCGCACCTTGTGGATCGACCGGCTTTCCTCGGGTCGTTCCCCGATGGGTGTGGATCTGTCCGAAGCGGACGGCGAACGCATCATCCGACTCGTAGCGGCCCACGTCGGCGCAGAAGTGCATCGCGGCCAGCCGCTGTTGTCGGCGGAGCTGCCCGAAACCGGCGAACGCTTCGAGGGCATCCTGCCCCCGGCCGCACCAGGCCCGGCCTTCGCACTGCGCAAGCGCGCCATCGGCGTGATCCCCTTGGAGCGCTACGTCACCGACGGCATGATGACCCGCGCCCAGGCGGACTACCTCATCCGTGCGGTGCGCGAGCGGCAGAACATCCTGATCGCGGGGGCTACCAGCAGCGGCAAGACCACCCTGGCCAATGCGCTGCTGGCGGAGATCGCCGCCACGGGCGACCGCGTGCTGGTGCTCGAAGACACGGTGGAGCTGCAATGCGCCGCCCGTGACCACGTGCCACTGCGCACGCGCCGAGGCGTGGTGTCCATGCAGGAACTGGTGCGCTCTTCCATGCGGCTGCGTCCCGATCGTGTCGTCGTGGGCGAAGTGCGCGGCGCCGAGGCGCTGGACCTCATCAAGGTGTGGGGCACGGGCCATCCGGGCGGCATCGCCACGATCCATGCGGGCTCCGCCATCGGCGCATTGCTGCGCCTGGAGCAACTGATTCTCGAAGTGGCGGTGAACCCACCCCGTGCGCTGATCGCCGAAGCGGTCAATGTGGTGATCCACATCGCCGGGCGCGGGCGCAAGCGCCGCATCGAGAGCATCGCCCGTGTCGTCGGCTTCGACGGCGTGGGCTACCAACTGGTGGATGCCTTGGGGGCGCTGGAAACGCCGTTTCCCGAGTTGCCGCCGGTTTCCTCCGCAGTGCCTGCCGCTGCACCTTCCCTGTCCCTTGATCCACCTGGAGAACTTTCATGACGCACGTTGCTGCTTTCCGTATTTCCGTAAATCCGCTTTCGCGTCTGCCCAACCTCGCACGGCTGCGCAGCCTGGCCCGCCCTGCGGCGCAAGGGCTGCTGCTGGCCGCGTTGCTGCTGTTCCTGGCCGGCACCGCGCAGGCCGCCGGCTCCTCGATGCCGTGGGAAGCGCCGCTGCAATCCATCTTGGAGTCGATCCAGGGGCCGGTGGCGCGCATCGTTGCCGTCATCATCATCATCGCCACGGGCCTGGCACTCGCCTTCGGCGATACCTCGGGAGGATTCCGCAAGCTGATCCAGATCGTGTTCGGTCTGTCCATCGCGTTCGCCGCTTCGAGCTTCTTCCTGTCGTTCTTCAGCTTCTCGGGTGGGGCAGTCGTATGAGCGGCCCAGACAACTTCGCGGCCGGGTTCGAGGTGCCTTTGCATCGCTCGCTGACCGAGCCGATTCTGATGGGCGGTGCGCCGCGCACCGTGGCGATTGCCAACGGCACCTTGGCTGCTGCTGTCGGGCTGGGCCTGCAACTGTGGATTCCGGGCGTGGTGCTCTGGATCGTCGGCCATTCGCTGACGGTGTGGGGCGCGCGCGTCGATCCGCAGTTCATGCAGGTCTTCGCGCGGCACATCAAGCACAAGCCGCTGCTGGACGTGTAGGGGGATGCCATGCTGAACCTTACCGAATACCGCCAACGGCCCGCGCTGCTGGCCGACTGGCTGCCGTGGGCCGGACTGGTGGCCCCTGGCGTAGTGCTGAACAAGGATGGTTCCTTCCAGCGCACGGCGCGTTTCCGTGGGCCTGATCTGGACAGCGCCACGCAGGGCGAGCTGATCGCCACGTCGGCGCGCTTGAACAACGCGCTGCGCCGCCTGGGTTCGGGCTGGGCGCTGTTCGTGGAGGCTGAGCGCCGCGCTGCCGCCGATTACCCGCACTCCGAGTTTCCGGAACAGTTGTCGTGGCTGGTGGACGAGGAGCGCCGGGCCAGCTTCGAGGAAGCTGGGCATCACTTCGAGAGCGGCTACCACCTGACGCTGGTGTACCTGCCGCCCGAGGAATCGCGCGCCCGCGCAGCGGGGCTGCTGTACGAGAACCGACCCACCGAGGGCGTGGACTGGCGCGAGCGCCTGACAGCATTTCAGGCGGAAACGGATCGCGTGTTTGACCTGCTCGATGGCGTGATGCCGGAAATCGCATGGCTCGATGACGCGCAGACGCTGACCTACCTGCACGCGACCATTTCCACGCGACGCTATCCCGTGCCAGTGCCCGAAGTGCCGTTTCACCTCGATGCGCTGCTGGCCGATTCCGCGCTCATTGGTGGGCTGGCTCCGATGCTGGGCGACCAGCACCTGCGCGTGACGACGGTGCGAGGTTTTCCGACCTCGACCTGGCCGGGGATTCTGGACGACCTCAACCGCCTCGGATTTGCGTATCGCTGGAGTACGCGCTTTCTCTGCCTGGACAAATCCGAGGCGGAACGGGAATTGGGGCGCCTGCGCCGCCAGTGGTTCGCCAAGCGCAAGAACGTCATCGCCTTACTGCGCGAAACCATCTTCCAGCAGGAATCGCCGCTGGTCGATACCGACGCCAGCAACAAGTCGGCCGATGCGGACGCGGCCCTGCAGGAGCTGGGTAGCGACCAAGTGGCCTTCGGCTACGTCACCGCCACGGTGACGGTGCTCGATGCCGATCCCGCCGTGGCCGACGAGAAGCTGCGCATGGTGGAGCGCGTCATTCAGGGCCGTGGTTTCGTCACTATTCCTGAAACCCTGAACGCGGTCGATGCGTGGTTGTCGTCAATTCCGGGCCACGCCTACGCGAACGTGCGCCAGCCCATCGTTTCGACGCTGAACCTGGCGCACCTGATGCCGGTGTCCGCCGTATGGGCAGGCCCTGAGCGCAATGCCCATCTCGACGGGCCGCCGCTGATCGTGACCCGCACCGAAGGCGCCACGCCGTTCCGGTTGGTCACGCACATTGGCGACGTGGGCCACACGCTGGTGGCCGGGCCGACCGGCATGGGCAAGTCGGTCTTGCTCGCCACGCTGGCGATGCAGTTCCGCCGCTACCCCGGCTCGCGCATCTTTGCCTTCGACATGGGGCGTTCCATGCGTGCCACCATCCTCGGGCTGGGAGGCGAGCACTATGACCTGGGCACGGATGGCGAGATCGCTTTCCAGCCGCTCGCGCGCATCGACCGCGAAGGCTACCGCACATGGGCGGCCGAATGGATCGAGGGCCGCCTGTTGCACGAAGGGGTGGCGGTCGGCCCCGATGAGAAAGCGGCGATCTGGTCGGCGCTCGGCAGCCTTGCCGGTGCGCCCGTGGAGCAGCGCACGATGACTGGCCTGTCCGTGCTATTGCAATCGAACGCGCTGCGCCAGGCGCTCGCGCCCTATGTGCTCGGCGGCGCGCACGGCAAGCTGCTGGATGCGGATTCGGATCGCCTGGGCTTCGGCTCCGTTCAGTGCTTCGAGATGGAAGAGCTGATGCACAGCAAGGCCGCCGTCATGGCCGTGCTGCACTACCTCTTTGCGCGCTTCGACGAACGCTTTGACGGTGCCCCCACGCTGCTGATCCTCGATGAAGCGTGGCTGTTCCTCGATGACCCGGTATTCGCTGCCCGCATCCGCCAGTGGCTCAAGACGCTGCGCAAGAAGAACGTCAGCGTCATCTTCGCCACGCAGTCGCTCGCGGACATCAAGGATTCGAGCATCGCGCCCGCGATCATCGAAAGCTGCGCCAGCCGCATCTTCCTGCCGAATCCGCAGGCGAGCGAGCCGCAGATTCGCACGATCTACGAGGGCTTCGGCCTCAATAGCCGCCAGATCGAGATCGTCGCCACCGCGCAGCCCAAGCGCGACTACTACTACCAATCCCGCCTCGGCAACCGCCTGTTCGACCTCGACCTGGGGGCCGCGACGCTAGCCTTTGCGGGCGCGTCCTCGCCGCAGGACCAGCGGAACATGGATCGCGTACTGCTGGACGCAGGCGTGCCCGGCTTCGCGGGTGCCTGGCTGTGCCATCGTGGCCTCGATTGGGCGGCCGATCTGCTGCCCTCGTTCCCCGGCCTTGCGCCGCTGACCTCTCAGTTTTCCGCTCGCACCGCTGACCACCCACAGGAGAACCCATCATGAAGAAGCACCTTATCGCCGCCGCCGTCGCCGCATCCCTGCTCTGCACAGTGCCCGCCGTGCAGGCGCAATGGGTCGTGATCGACCCCACGAACCTCGTGCAGAACACGCTGACCGCGATCCGCACGCTGGAGCAGATCAACAACCAGATCCAGCAGCTCCAGAACGAGGCGCAGATGCTGACGAACCAAGCCCGCAACTTAGCGAGCCTGCCGTTCAATGTGGTGAGCCGCCTACGCAGCAATCTGGCGACCACGCAGCGGCTGATCGCTCGGGCCAAAGGCATGGCCTACGACGTGGCGCGCATGGATCAGGATTTCCAGCGGCTATATCCCGAACAGTACGCCGCCACGGTGAGCGGCGATCAGATGTACCGCGATACGCAAGAGCGCTGGAAGAACACACTGAACGGCTTGCAGACCACGATGCAGATGCAGGCCCAGGCCTCGCAGAACCTGAGCGATGACGAAGGCGTTCTCGCTGACCTCGTGGGCAAGAGCCAATCGGCTGAAGGTGCGCTTCAGGCCATGCAGGCCATGAACCAACTCTTGGCCCTGCAGGCCAAGCAGTCCATCCAGACGCAGCGATTGCAGATCACACAGGATCGGGCGGCCTCGCTGGAACTGGCTCGGCAGGCGGCTGCAGCCGAGCGCGGGCGAGAAGTACGGCGGCGTTTTCAGGGTACGGGCACCCCGTACACGCCGCATCCCGTCAACTTCTACGGCAACTGACGGAGCACAGCCATGAACGACGTGACGGTCATTGACCGATTCCTCGACACGTTCTCGCGCTACATCGACTCGGGCTTTGGGCTGCTGCAGGGCGAGGTGGCATTCCTCACGGCCACGCTGATCGTCATCGACATGACGTTGGCGGGGCTGTTCTGGGCCATGAGCCATGCCACCGGCCAGGGTGAGGACGTGATCGCCAAGCTGATCCGCAAAGTGCTGTATGTCGGAGCCTTCGCCTACATCATCGGCAACTTCAATACCTTGGCGGGCATCGTGTTCCGGTCGTTTGCGGGTCTGGGCCTGACGGCCAGCGGCTCGACCTTGAGCATGGGCAACTTCCTGCAACCGGGCCACCTGGCCAAGGTGGGTGTGGAAGCAGCGGCGCCTATCTTCACGCAAATTGGCGACTTGGCAGGCTTTCCAGAGGTGTTCGTCCACATCGATCTGATCGTGGTGCTGTTCTTCGCCTGGCTGGTGGTCATCGTTAGTTTCTTCGTGCTGGCAGTGCAGCTCTTCGTGACGCTGATCGAGTTCAAGCTGACGACACTCGCGGGCTTTGTGCTGGTGCCGTTTGCCCTCTGGAACAAGACGGCGTTTCTGGCCGAGAAGGTGTTGGGCAACGTGGTGTCCTCGGGCATCAAGGTGCTGGTGCTCGCCGTCATCGTGGGGATCGGGTCTGGGCTGTTCTCTGAGTTCACGATTCCGGCAGGCGCCGAGCCCTCCATCGACCAGGCGTTGGTCATCATGCTGGCCTCGCTGTCCATGCTCGCGTTGGGCATCTTCGGACCGGGCATTGCGACCGGGTTGGTGTCCGGTGGGCCACAGCTTGGCGCGGGAGCGATGGCCGGGGCTGCCATCGGTGCAGCCGGTACCGCCGTGGTGGTCGGTGCCGCGGCCACGGGCGTGGGCAGCGCAGTGGCGGCCGGAGCCCGCATGGCGCCCGCGGCCGCCAAGGTGGCCGGAGACGGTGCCCGCTCGATGGCATCGACCGCCAGCAGCGCCAAGTCGGCGTACCAGGCGGGTTCTGCTTCGGCCGGTGGTGGCCTCAAGGGTGCCGCCACTGGCATGGGCAATGTCGCCAAGACCGGCGCACAGGCGGCCGGGCAGAAGGTGGCCGAGGGCGCGCGTTCGATGACAAAGCGCGCCGCAGCGGCGTTCCAGGAAGGTGGTGGCCCCGCCTCTGGAACGGGAGCGGCTGGCGCCGCGTCGGGTGGCACCGCCGATGCAGCCGTTTCGTCACCACCCACCGAGCAACCCGCCTGGGCCAAGCGCCTGCACCGCAGGCAGCAACTCAGCCATGCCGCCACGACCGCCGCCCACACGCTGCGCGGTGGCGACGCCGGCAGTTCCAGCCAGGGGCCAAGCCTGCGTGATTCCAATTCCTGAACTTCAAGGAGAACCCTTATGCGATTCAAACGACCGCAGGTGCGCTACGCCGACACGCCGCAGCCTGCCACCCCCTACCAATCGGCCGCCCAGGTGTGGGACGAGCGCATTGGCTCGGCCCGCGTGCAGGCGAAGAACTGGCGTTTCATGGCCTTCGGCTGCTTGACGCTGGCCGTGCTGATGGCGGGTGGCCTGGTCTGGCGCTCGGCCCAGTCCATCGTCACGCCCTACGTCATCGAGGTGGACAACGCGGGCCAGGTTCGGGCCGTCGGCGAAGCCGCCACGCCCTACAAGCCCAGCGATGCGCAGATCGCCTACCACCTCGGCCGCTTCATCGGCCTGGTGCGCTCGCTGTCCATCGACCCCATCGTCGTGCGGCAGAACTGGCTGGATGCCTACGACTACACCACCGACAAGGGGGCGGTGGTGCTGAACGAGTACGCCCGCACCAATGACCCGTTTGCGCGCATCGGCAAGGAGTCGGTGACGGTGCAGATCAGCAGCGTGACCCGCGCCAGTGAGTCGTCTTTCAACGTGCGCTGGACGGAGACACGCTTTGTGAATGGTGCGCTGGATCGCACCGAACGCTGGAACGCGGTGGTTTCCACCGTGTTGCAAACCCCGCGCACCGAGCAGCGTGTGCGCAAAAACCCCCTGGGCATCTACGTCAATGGTCTGTCGTGGAGCCGCGAGTTGGAAGCGAACGAAGGAGCAAAACCATGAATGCACATTTCCGTAAGCCCGCTTTGCCGGTGATCCTGCTGGCATCCACCGTCTTGTTTGCGGGCTGCGCCACGCAGGGCAAGCCGCCGCCGTCCATCTCGCTCGATGAACCGGTGCAAGCGCAACCGCTGCCCGAAGCGCCGAAGCCCGTGGAGGTGGTCAGCGTACCCGAGCCGCTGGCTTTGCCGGGGCAACTGATGCCGTTGTCCGGCACGGGGGACGCCAAACTTGCGCAAGAGCCTGCGGACGAGAAGGTGCGCGTATCACGCGCCAATGCCGAGGCGCGCATCGCACCCACGCGCGAGGGCTATGTGAACGCGATCCAGGTCTGGCCCTTCACCGATGGCGCGCTGTACCAGGTCTATGCGGCTGTGGGCCGCGTGACGGTGGTTGCCTTGCAACCCGGCGAAGAACTGGTGACGGTGGCTGCGGGCGATACCGTTCGCTGGATCGTGGGCGATACGTCCAGCGGTTCCGGCGCGGACTTGCGCGTCAATGTGATGGTCAAGCCGATCCGCTCGGGGTTGAAGACGAATCTGGTCATCACGACCAGCCGACGTACCTACCTGCTAGAGCTGACCGCGACCGAGAAGACATGGATGGCGTCGGTGTCCTGGGAGTATCCCAAGGACAAGATGCTGGCCTTGCAGCGCCAGGCGCAGGCGGCCGGTGCGGCTGCGCCGGTCGATAGCGGCCTGTCGCTGGAGAAGATCCGCTTCCGCTATGCGGTCAGCGGCAGCAATCCGCCGTGGAAGCCGCTGCGCGCTTTCGATGACGGCGAGAAGGTCTACATCCAGTTCCCGCCAGGTATTGCCCATGGCGAGCTGCCGCCGCTGTTTGTGATCGGCGCGCAGGGCGACGGGCAACTGGTGAACTACCGCTTCCGATCGCCGTACTACATCGTGGATCGGCTGTTTGGTGCGGCCGAGTTGCGGCTGGGCGGGGACAAGGGCGACGTGGTGCGGATTGAGCGCACGGATGGCGTAGGGAGGAATTGACATGGGCCAGGATGACACTCCCGACCTCGCCACGCAGCAGGCGGGCAAGGTGGCGCCCGATGCTGTGGCGCTGCGCGCGCAGCCGCGCCCGGTCACGCGCCTGAACCGGCGCACCTTGACCATCCTCACTGGCGGCCTGTCGGTCGCCGTGCTCGGCGCCACGATCTGGTCGCTGCAGCCGCACCGGCGCGGCGGTGGGCAGAGCGAGCTGTACAACGTCGATCGCGTGTCGAAGTCCGAGGGGCTGGATGGGTTGCCTTCGGACTACTCCAAGCTGCCCAAGGTGCCCGAACTGGGGCCGCCGCTGCCGGGCGATCTCGGCCCGGCCATCGTGGCCTCGCAGCAGCCGATGGCGCCCACCTATGCGCCGCCGGGCCATGATCCCGAGGATGCCTTGCGCAAGGAGGCGGAAGCGGCAGCGGCGTCGTCGGTGTTCTTCCGCTCGGGCAAGCCGGGACAAGCCGCTGGTGCTATCCCGCAAGCGGCACCCGGTGCACCCAGCGCCATGGCGGCCTTTGACCCGCTGGCCGCCGGGCCAGCCTCGACCGGGGCCCAGCCAGCCGACCCGACCACGGTGCAGAACCGCCAGGAGCAGAAGGAGGCGTTCCTGAAAGGCGGTTCTACGGAAACCCGTAATTCCGGGAATCTGCAAATGTCGGCCTCGCCGTACCAGGTCATGGCCGGGACGGTGATTGCGGCGGCGCTGGTGACGGGCATCAAGTCCGATCTGCCGGGCGACGTGATCGCCACGGTAACGGAACCGGTCTATGACACGGCCACTGGAAAATTCCTGCTGATCCCGCAGGGCTCGCGCATCCTGGGCCGCTACAACAGCCAGGTGAGCTATGGCCAGAGCCGGGTGCAAATGGTGTGGCACCGGATCATCCTGCCGGACACGTCTTCGCTGACGCTCGACAACCTCGTGGGCACCGATCCCGCCGGCTATGCCGGTGTGGAGGACGAGGTAGACCGGCACTGGGGCCGCATCCTGGCCGGGGCGGCATTGACCACGCTGTTGGGCGTGGGGGCCGAACTGGCCGCGCCGGAGAACCGGCAGGACGGCAACCGCATCATCATCGCCGGGCGCGACAGTGCCCAGGACAGCATCAATCAGGTCGGGCAGGAGATGACTCGGCGCAACATGAACGTCCAGCCGACGCTGACGGCGCGGCCGGGGTTGTCGGTGCGGATCGTCGCCAACCGCGACTTACGGCTCCGTCCTTACCAGCCCATGTTCTACCTGAGGGGAACTACGCGATGAGTACGACAAAAAAACTCCGCCTCGGGCCGCTGCCGAAACTTGAATCCACCAAGCTGACCTTTGCATGCCCGGTCAGCTTGAAAGCCGACCTCGACCAGTACGCTGCGCTTCACGCACAAGCGTATGGCGAGGCTGTGGATGCGGCGACGCTGATTCCGCATATGCTGGAAGCGTTCATGGCGGGGGATCGGGGATTCCGGAAGGGAGCGATGACCAGGGCCTCACCACCGAAACCGAAACAGCCCTGACGACGCGGATACCCTTGTCATCGCGCCACCAACGAAAGCGCAGCCCACGGACTGCGCTTCGCTTTGGGAGCTGGGCGGCGACAAGCCGAGGCTATGATGGCAATGCGACCTTGCCCGCTGCGATGCCCCTGCGCTCACCACCGCGAAGCGCCTATGCGGCACCTAGCTCCAAAAGCGGCGAGAGTACGCAACAGGGCGAATCTGGCCTAACCCATTGCCCCATAAGACCTTTCGCACCACTGCAGGTCCGCACCAAAGACTTGACAGCGGACATTTTTTATGGAGCAGACGCAGGGGGGCCGTGCG
Organism: Acidovorax facilis; assembly: GCF_023913775.1. Classification (GTDB taxonomy): domain Bacteria; phylum Pseudomonadota; class Gammaproteobacteria; order Burkholderiales; family Burkholderiaceae_C; genus Acidovorax; species Acidovorax facilis. The sequence goes on along the minus strand of NZ_JAMXAX010000034.1, from coordinate 4,902 downwards.
CCATGGATCATGGAGGTAGCGGTGGGGCATCGACTTTGGCGCATCGCGCAAGCAGATGAGCCCCTTGATCTCCTGCCACCCTCTTTCTTAGCGGCGAGCAGCCACAAGGAAGCCCTTCACGAATCGAAAGGCTTCAGCGGTACACGGGCAACGGCCGCGCGCTCCAAGGCATCGAGAGTCAAGCCGCCGGCTGTGGCTTGGGACCTTGCCCACGTTCCTGCGGTTGAAGGGGGCCGCATGGCCGCAGCAAGGCGCCGCCTCGCAGAACACCGGGACGAAAAAAAACCCGCCCAAAAGAGGACGGGTTTTGCAGACCTTGGAATGGCAGCTTGCGCCGCCATTCCAGAGCCACTCGGGATCAGAGCTTCTGCGAAGACATGAACGAGTCGTAGCGGGCTTCGGCAAAGCGGAACCAGAGCACCTGGTCGCGCTGGAATGCGCGCATGTCGGCGTAGATCTTCTTCCACTCGGGGCTCTTCGCGTCGTTGGCGGCGAAGACTTCCATGGAGGCCTTGAACGAAGCGTCCATCACGGCTTGCGAGAACGGCAGCACCTTGGTCTTGGCAGCCACCAGTTGCTTGAGGGCCGTCGGGTTCAGCGCGTCGTACTTGGCCAGCATGTCGATGTGGGCCACGTTGGTTGCGGCTTCGATGATGGCCTTGTTCTCGGCAGACAGGCCGTCGAAGGCCTTCTGGTTGACGAAGAAGTCCACTTCCGGGCCACCTTCCCACCAGCCGGGGTAGTAGTAGAACGGAGCCACCTTGTTGAAGCCCAGCTTCTGGTCGTCGTACGGACCCACCCATTCAGCAGCGTCCAGCGTGCCCTTTTCGAGGGCCTGGTAGATTTCGCCGCCAGGGATGCTCTGGGGCACAGCGCCCAGCTTTTGCATCACCTCGCCAATCAGGCCGCCGCCCAGGCGCATCTTCATGCCCTTAAAGTCGGCGGGCGACTTGATTTCCTTGCGGAACCAGCCACCCATCTGGGTGCCGGTGTTGCCGCCGGCGAAGCTGATGGCGTTGTAGTTCGCGTAGAACTCGTTCATCAGCTTGCGGCCATTGCCATGCAGCATCCAGGCATTCATCTGGCGGGCATTGAAGCCGAAGGGCACTGCCGAACCCAGCGCGAAGGCAGGGTTCTTACCGTAGAAGTAGTAAGGCACGGTGTGGCACATCTCCACGGTGCCCTGCTGCACGCCGTCCATCACGCCAAAGGGGGGCATCAGCTCGCCACCAGCGTGCACGGAGATTTCAAACTTGCCACCCGACATGGCCTTGACGGCCTTGGAGAACACATCAGCGCCGCCATAGATGGTGTCCAGCGACTTGGGGAAGCTGGAAGCCAGACGCCAACGAATGGCAGCCTGGGCGTGGACGGCAGGCGCAACGCCTGCAGCCAGCACGCCAGCGATGCCAGCCTGCTTGATGATTGAACGACGATCCATGAGGTTCTCTCCGATATAGTGATTGCGAAACTTGGGCGCACGCGTTGTGCACGGCGCCGTCAAGGACTTGTTTGAGCCGGGTTCATTGTAGAAACATGCCCCCTCAGACTTTTGCGGGTTTTCCCGCGAAAATCCCGGCCCTTGCACATGGCTTCAGGCTTCTGCAAGCATCTTGGGGACAGCCGCACGCACCCCGCTGCAAAACGGGACTGCGGCAGACCACCTTGGCAGATCAGGCAGCCCGCACAGACTGCAGCGCGGGCAAAAACCGCCGCTCGATCGCAAGGCGGATTCCCTCGGCATCGAGCCCCTGCAACGCAAGCAGCTTGGCCGGGTCGCCATGTTCGATGAACACGTCCGGCAGGCCCAGCTGCAGCACGGGCCGCACGATGCCCATGCTGTGGAGCGCTTCGGTCACGGCGCTGCCCGCACCGCCCATGATCGCGCCTTCTTCCAGCGTGACCAGCGCATCGTGGCGCTCGGCCACCTCGCGCAACAAGCCCTCGTCGATGGGTTTGGCCCAGCGCATGTTGACCACCGTGGCGTCCAGAGCCTCGGCCGCTTCCAGCGCGGGGTACAGCAACGTGCCAAACGACAGGATCGCAATGCGCGGCGCCTTGGCATCGGTGCCCTGGCGCTCGCGACGGATCTCGCCTTTGCCAAAAGGCAGGCCATCCAACGCCGCCAGCGGCGCCACACCGGCCCCGCTGCCACGCGGGTAACGCACGGCCACGGGGTGGTCCTGCTCGAAGGCGCTGCTGAGCAGTTGGCGGCATTCGCGCTCGTCAGCCGGGCAGGCCATGCTCATGTTGGGAATACAGCGCACAAACGGGATGTCGTACGCGCCTGCATGCGTGGCACCGTCGGCGCCTACCAGGCCCGCGCGGTCCAGCGCAAACACCACGGGCAGGTTTTGCAGGGCCACGTCGTGGATCAGCTGGTCATAACCGCGCTGCAAGAAGGTGGAGTAAATCGCCACCACCGGCTTGACGCCTTCGCAGGCCATGCCGGCGGCAAAGGTTACGGCATGCTGCTCGGCAATGCCCACGTCGTAGTAGCGGTCCGGGAAACGTTTTTCAAACTCCACCATGCCCGAGCCCTCGCGCATGGCGGGCGTGATGCCCACCAGGCGAGAGTCGTGTGCGGCCATGTCGCACAGCCACTGACCAAACACCTGCGTGAACGTCTGCTTGGGCGGCGTGGCGGGCTTGGTGAGGCCCACGGAGGGGTCGAACTTGCCGGGGCCATGGTAGGCCACGGGGTCGGCCTCGGCCAGCTTGTAGCCCTGGCCTTTTTTGGTGACCACGTGCAGGAACTGCGGGCCTTTGAGGCCCTTGATGTTCTCCAGCGTGGGGATCAGCGAGTCGAGGTCGTGCCCATCGATGGGGCCGATGTAGTTGAAGCCGAACTTCTCGAACAACGTGGCAGGCACCACCATGCCCTTGGCCTGCTGCTCGAAGCGCTTGGCCAGCTCCAGCAGGGGCGGCACGGGGCGCAGCACGGTCTTGCCCACGTTCTTGGCAGCCGCGTAGAACTGCCCGCTCATGAGCTGAGCGAGGTAGCGATTGAGCGCGCCCACGGGCGGGCTGATGCTCATGTCGTTGTCGTTCAGCACCACGAGCAGGTTGGCATCGGCCACACCGCCGTTGTTCAGCGCCTCGAAGGCCATGCCCGCACTCATGGCGCCATCGCCGATGATCGCCACGGCGTGGCGGTTTTCGCCCTTGCGCTTGGCGGCCAGCGCCATGCCCAGCGCGGCCGAGATGCTGGTGCTCGAATGCGCCGTGCCAAAGGTGTCGTAAATGCTCTCGGCCCGCTGCGGAAAGCCCGAGATGCCGCCCAACTGGCGCAGCGTGTGCATTCGGTCGCGGCGGCCGGTCAGGATCTTGTGCGGATAGGTCTGGTGGCCCACGTCCCACACCAGGCGGTCTTCAGGGGTGTTGAAGACATGGTGCAGCGCGATCGTCAGTTCCACCGTGCCCAGGTTGGAGCTGAGGTGCCCACCCGTGCGCGCAACACTTTCGATCACGAACCCGCGCAACTCGGTCGCCAGGGCCTTGAGATCTGCGCGCGAAAGCTGGCGCAGGTCGGCCGGGTCATTGATGGTCTGCAGCAGGGGAAAGGACATCGTGGACATTTACTATTTTTTTCATAGCTGCCAGCGCTTTACAGGAAAGCGCTGGAGGCCAATTTGGCATTGATTTCACTGCAACGGGCATGAACAGGGTGCAGCACGGATCATCGGGCCAGGCTCAGTGCGAGCGGCGCACCACCATGTCCGCCAGGGCCGCCAGCGCGCGGGTATCGGGCAGGCCACTGCGGGCCAGGGCCGCATGGGCCTCGGCCAGCAGCTCCTGGGCATAGGCCTGCGCCCGCGCAAGCCCCAGCAAAGACACATAGGTGGGCTTGTCGGCCGCAGCGTCCTTGCCGGCCGTCTTGCCCAGCGTGGCGGAATCGGCCACCACGTCAAGGATGTCATCCACCACCTGGAACGCAAGACCCATGGCGGCCCCGTAGTCGGACAGCGCCTGGTAGGCCTCGCCCACGGCGTGGCCGCACGCCGCCCCCATGAGCACACTGCCCTGCAGCAGCGCGCCGGTCTTGAGCCGGTGCATCTGGCGCAACTGGTCTTCGGTCAACGCCACACCCACGCTGGCCAGGTCGATGGCCTGCCCGCCCGCCATGCCGGCCGAGCCGGCGGCCCGCGCCAGCAGCCTGCACAGCGTGGCCTGCGTGGCGGCGGGGATGAGGGTGTTGTCGGGCGTGAGCAGCTCAAATGCAAAGGCCTGCAAGGCATCGCCCGCCAGCAGCGCCTGGGCCTCGCCAAACTGCACATGCACGGTGGGCTTGCCACGGCGCAGCACGTCGTTGTCCATGCAGGGCATGTCGTCGTGCACCAGCGAGTAGGCGTGAATGAGTTCCACCGCGCACGCGGCCCGCAGGGCCGCCTCGTCCAGGCCAGCGCGCAGCGCGGCATCGTCAACCACCGCAGAGGCCGGTGCGCCGCTGCAGACCGCCTCATAGGCCGCCAGCACCAGCAGGGGCCGCAGCCGCTTGCCACCATCGAGCACGGCATAGCGCATGGCGTCGCCCAGCCCGGCGGGTGCGCCATCGCCCACCCATTGCGACAGGGCCTGCTCCACCCGGGCCAGGTGGTTCTGGCTCCAGAGGTTCATGTCCAGCGGCTGGCTCTCGAAATTCATTGGCACCGCGCTCATTCCTGGTTCCATGGTTGCAGTTGCCCTTCATCCAGCACCTTGATCTGGTCCTGCACGGCTTCGAGCCGCTGGCGGCAAAACGCCAGCAACGTGGCGCCGCGCTGGTAGCCGGCCAGCATCTGGTCCAGCGGCAACTGGCCCGACTCGATGCGGGCCACGAGTTGCTCCAGCTCTTCCAGGGCCGCCTCGTAGCTGGCAGGTTCGGCGGGAGGAGCGGGGGTTTCGGGGGCCTTGGGCATGGAG
>NZ_JAMXAX010000349.1 GCF_023913775.1 Acidovorax facilis | reverse complement strand
AGCGCCGCAACGCCGCAGACCGCCCGGCAAGGCACTTGCCCGAAGGGTTGGAGTGAAATCGGGCGATTGGACGCCCCGGCTGCTTGCATGGGCACGAGCCCATGCGGCGCATCCGAAGCATCCACTCATCCCGATTGCACTCCAATGCGATCCCCGAAAAGATCTTGAACAGGTTCTAAGGCTACGCTGAACAAGCCCTCGAAATTTCCCGCGCGAACGCGGAAGACGCCATTTTTTGGATTTTGTGGCCTCTTGCGCCGCCCATTTGGGCCGTTCGCAGGGCCTTGAGGCCCGATTTCCAC
>NZ_JAMXAX010000348.1 GCF_023913775.1 Acidovorax facilis | reverse complement strand
ACGCCCCAGGATGACTTTGGGCTGGAGCAAGCCTATTGAGGTGTATGCCGAGCATTTGGCTCGCTTGGCCCAACAGCCCGATTCAGTCCATTAACTTGATTGTTGCACTTGGACTTGAAACCGCCCTGGGCCCGTTGTGGGAATTTGGCTATATATTTTATAGCTATTGGCGATTGCTGAATAAGTGTCACATCCCGGACGATTGCATAGACTCCAAACGCTATCCACTCTTCATGGCGCGAGCGGTTCTAAAGGAGTTGATAGAGTCCTTGCAATCCACCCAGGGAGTGAAGCCATGTTGATAGCCC
>NZ_JAMXAX010000347.1 GCF_023913775.1 Acidovorax facilis | reverse complement strand
GCAACGCTGAGCCAGCGCGCAAACAACGCGATCGTCGCCACGCAAACTGCATCCACCTTCTTCATCATGCCCGCGATATTCGCGGGACATGTGGCTCAACTCAAGATGCCTCGGCTGGACGCTTACATTGTGTTTGCGGACAAGCAGGCTCTCGCCTGCGGTGGATTGTCCGTTTACACAAAATTCTGCACACCCTCTGACGGTAAGCGACCAGCCGTACCACCTTGAACAGTCCCGCGACATCTCGCAAGATCGTGTGCACGTAAACCATCGTGGACACCATGCTCAAAGATTCAGAGACACCGAGATATGCGACGCGGCGTACCCA
>NZ_JAMXAX010000346.1 GCF_023913775.1 Acidovorax facilis | reverse complement strand
CCCTTGATCCACAATGGCGCTGCCTCGCAGCCCCTTCATTTCCCATGTCCCGGCAGTACCTGAACGTTCCCTTCGCGCAGAAAGACGCCGCCAAGTCGCTGGGCGCGCGCTTCGATGGCGCGGTCAATCGCTGGTATGTCGATGAGGGGCGGGATCTGGCGGTGTTCACCCAATGGCTGCCGACGCCCGTAGAGGCGCCCTCCTCGCCCTCACCTTCATCCACGGATCTGGCCCTGCCCTTGTCTGAAGGGACACTCGCCCTCCCCCATGCCAAAGGCATTCCGCTCTCGCGCCTGCTCAATGGCGTGGCCAGTGCAGTGGCTCAGGCGTTTTCC
>NZ_JAMXAX010000345.1 GCF_023913775.1 Acidovorax facilis | reverse complement strand
AGGCGTCCCAGCAGCGTGGCCGGCGGCCGCGCGGCGGCCAGGGTGCCGAGCAGGAGCGCCAGGAGGTGCTTTCCCGGTGACGCTCACGATGGAATACAGCGAGCCCGAGGAAGTCCCGGCCAAGCCGGCGAAGAAGACCGTGTTCGCCAACACGGAGCACTGGGTCACAGAGTGGCTGCTGCCCCACTACCGGAGCAATCCCAAGGCCGTGCGCTGGGACCCGCAATGGTGGCGGCATGAGGAGGTCGGCGCGGTGCTGGAGGCGATGTGGGGATCGTGGGAGAGCGCGCGCAGGACCAAAGACGCCACGGTGATGCTCGAGTGGTTCCGTGATGTGTTCTACCCG
>NZ_JAMXAX010000344.1 GCF_023913775.1 Acidovorax facilis | reverse complement strand
CCGGCGTGTTGGTGCCGTAGCCGCGCATGGCCTGGATGCGAAACGCAAACTGCCGCCCAGCGGCCCGGGCGGCATCGCGCGCGGCCACCAGGCTGCCGAGGGTGTATTGGCCGGGTGTGTTGCCTTCCAGGTCTTTCCAGAGGTAGCGCTGGTAGGCGGCCTGGGGTGGTGCCGATTGTGCGAGCGGCACGTCACCCGGGTCCGAGCGCCACTGGTAGTAGCCCCGGCCGGGGTTGGGGGTCAGGTCGCTGGCGATGGCCAGGGGCGCGAGCAGGGAGTTCACTGAAACCACGCTCCATCCCGCGCTGGGCGGCGGGGGCGCAGGAGGTGGCGGCGGCGGTGGTACCGAGGGCG
>NZ_JAMXAX010000343.1 GCF_023913775.1 Acidovorax facilis | reverse complement strand
AAGGTTAAAAAGCGTCTCAAAAAAGCCGGGTCAAAAACCATTCCTGAACCGGGTTCGGTGAGTCGCCTTGCGGGTTCGGCTCATCGATGGGATGAACTGTACGCCGATGGTGTTCACGGAAAAACTATCTGGTCGCGAACTAACTGTTCCAGTATTGAGAACAATCCTTCCATCATCCCGCGCTCCCGGGTGATCTTTCAGGGCTCGAATTCTGTTGGAAAAAACTGTATATTCATAAGGGGTATCTATTTAGCTCCAGCAGCCCCGTTGATACTGTGATTTCATCCAGCAATAGTATCCGATTGCCTCTCCCCGGTGTTCTTGCTCACGACATCCCCATACGTCACTGGCGGCGTGACCA
>NZ_JAMXAX010000342.1 GCF_023913775.1 Acidovorax facilis | reverse complement strand
GGAAACGAAAACTTCCTGATCCGTCCTGAGCGGGGCGCCGACGTAGTGATCGGCGAGGCAGATAGTTGCTTGAACCGATAGGAGGCTGAGGGTGGCATGCTGGTCGCACCCCTTGCGAGCTCTGAACTGTTCCACCGAAATGACCTTAGCGACGAGAGGAGCTTGCGGTGTGCCGAAGGCCCAAGTGCCTGCCGCGAGCCAGCCACGAGGCGCAACGACTATGGCTCCTGCAGTGATGACAGTGATGTGAGGTTGCCCCTGAAAAGTGGAGTTCTTAACCCTTGTTGAAAATACCGACAAGGAGTTGAGCAATGAGTGACAAGCAAGTGCGTGCGCAGTACACGCGGGAGTTCAAACTGGAGGCGGTTCGGCA
>NZ_JAMXAX010000341.1 GCF_023913775.1 Acidovorax facilis | reverse complement strand
ATCTCGGATACCGCCAGCGCACCGAGCACCGGGGAGGCATAGGTGGCGAGCGTGTTGGTCCATTGTTCGGCATGCTTGGCGTTCTTCCAGCCCGCACGGTGGCTGGCGATGTAGCGCGCAGCCGCCGCGTCAAACACCAGCACGTCTGCCCGGCTCTGGCGCTGCTGTGCCTGGGCGTCGTGTTTGATGTCCAGGGGGTCCTTGCCATCGGCCAACAGGCGCCTTTGCGCCAGGGCGCGTTCGCGCGCGTCGGCCAGACCAAAGGTGACCAGACTGCCAAGGCCCATCTCGCGTTCGCGCCCGGCAAAGCGGTAGCGAAAGATCCAGCTCTTGGCACCGCTGGGCTTGACGCAGAGGTACAGACCTGCGCCGTCGGCGTGGTAGCCGG
>NZ_JAMXAX010000340.1 GCF_023913775.1 Acidovorax facilis | reverse complement strand
CACCGCCACGTCTGGGTCCAGGGCCACTGGGTGAAGGCGCGCCCTGGTTACTACTACCGCGAGCCGCGCTGGGTGGAACACGGCGGCCGGTGGGACCTGCGCCCCGGCCGCTGGGACCGTGATGGCGACGGCATCCCCAACCGCTATGACCGTGACCGCGATGGTGATGGTGTTCCCAACCGCTACGACCGCGATCACCACGACCGAGACCGCGATGGCGTGTCCAACCGCTATGACCGCGACCGTGACGGAGACGGCGTTCCCAATCGGCACGACCGCCGCCCGGACAACCCCTACCGCAATTGAACGATTGAACGATTGAACAGCTGAAGGAGCGCGGAGGCTCGCAAGCCCCGCGCTCCTTCAGCTGTTCAATCGTTCAATCGTTCA
>NZ_JAMXAX010000033.1 GCF_023913775.1 Acidovorax facilis | reverse complement strand
ACGCAGCAGGCCAGGTCTGGCTGGATGATCTGGGCGTAGAACCCGGGTACGAGCCGCCCACCACAGCCACGTCGCCATAGCTGCCTTTGTGGCTGGCATGGGCGCGGGGTATGGGCATGGCGGGCGCCGCACTGCTGGCCGCTTCGGCCGCTCTGCACAGCGGCGCGGGCCGTGTGCTGGTGGCTTTGCTCGACAACGGCCAGCAGCAACTCGACCCACAGCAGCCGGAGTTGATGTTCCGCCGCTTTGACGCACTGGCACTGGAACAGCTCACCGTGGTCTGCGGCTGTGGCGGCGGGCAGGCCATCGCACGCGTTCTGCCCGAGGTCATCACCCGCGCGGCCCGACTGGTGCTGGATGCCGACGCGCTCAACACCATCGCCACCCAGGCCGCACTGCACGCGCTGGTGGTGGCACGCGGACAGCACGGGCAAGCCACGGTGCTCACACCGCACCCGCTGGAGGCCGCCCGCCTGCTGGGTCTGACCACCGCCGAGGTCCAGGCCAACCGGCTTGGGGCCGCGCAGCAGCTGGCCAACCAGTTCAACTGCGTGGCCGTGCTCAAGGGCTCGGGCACCGTGGTTGCCGCACCCGACCGCGTCCCGGCCATCAACCCCACGGGCAATGCGCGCCTGGCCACGGCGGGTACGGGCGATGTGCTGGCAGGCATGGTGGGCGCCCACCTGGCCGCTGGCGCGAGCGCCTTGCGCGCTGCGAGTGAAGCGGTGTACCAGCATGGCCAGGCGGCTGATGATTGGCCAGCGCGCCAGGCGCTGACGGCCAGTGTGCTGGCGCGGCGCGTGGGCGGACGCTGAGCCTCAGGCCAGCAAGGTCACCGTCTTGAGCGGCTTGAGCACGCTCGACGGTGTCATGCCAAAGGTCTGCCGGAACATGCGGCTGAAGTGGGCCGAATCAGAAAACTCGCCGTGCAACGCCGCGTCGGTCAGGCGCGGACTGACCGCCAGCCCCACCATCGCCAGCCGCACCTGGGACCAGACCCGATAGGTGCGCAAGCTCACCCCCATTTCGGCGCGAAACAGGTGGTTGAAACGCGACGCTGAAAGCTGGACGCCCGAGGCCAGGTCACCCCGTGCCACCCGCCCCGCCTGCGGATGGCGCAGCACATGCAGGCTGCGCGCCACGCGTGGGTCCAGCGGCGCCACCTCGTTATCGAGCGGGCAACGCAGCAAGGCGGGCAGGTCGAAGTGATGCAGATAACGCTCCATGGCGCTGCGCGCGCCCACGGAGACTGCGACATCCAACACCACGCCACCCTCTTGCCGGAACAGACCGCGCAACCCCCGTGCTTCGCGCGAATCGGGCTCCAGGTACACCAGGGCAACCGTCTCGCCGCAAGGGTCGAACAGGTGCTCCACGCCCGCATCCACCAGCGCGCTGTGGCAGGTCTCCACACGCCCTGCCCCCCAGTGCACCGCGAACCGACCCGAGAGCCCCATTAGAAGCACCGGCGACGCATGGCAGTGCCAGCCCGTGGCCGGGATCTCTCCGACGTAGAGCGCCCGGTCAGTGCCCAGGGTCAGTGTGTTGCGTGCTGGCATAGCCCAAACCTACAAGTTTTTTTTCCGCGTTCTCCGTAGCCTTGCCTCTCCCGCCAGGGGCCGAGCAGGTGTTGACACTTGAAGCAGCAGCCCCAGGCATGCACGCAGCCATATCCTTGGAGAACGCTTCTTGAAACGCATCGTTATTTCTGTCGCAACGGCTCTGGTACTGGGCACGGTCGGCCTCTACTACGGGGCACCTTCGCTGTTCAAAGAGCCTCTGCTCAGCGCCAATCGCCATCTGTCCGGCTTGGAAGAAAAAACCGCCGATGCGGCCATGCACACCATCCACTACCTAGACAACGGCACGCCCCCAAACCCCGCGCCGGCCCACGGCAGTGACACACCCATCGTTCTGCTGCACGGCATTTTTGCGGAGAAAGATCATTGGGTGGATTTTGCGCGACCGCTCACCGGCCAGTACCGGGTGATTGCCCCAGATATCCCGGGCTTTGGCGAGAGCACGCGGCGGGACGACCAGCCCTACGACTACGCCGCCCACGTCACGCGGCTGGCCGCGTTTCTGGACGCGCTCGGCCTTGCGAAAGTGCATCTGGCGGGCAACTCAATGGGCGGCACCATCGCCGCTCTCTTTGCTTTGCAGCATCCCGAGCGCGTGGCCAGCGTGGCGTTCATCGGCGCACCCCACGGCATTCGCTCGCCCCAGCCCAGCACCATGGACCGCCTCATCGACACCGGACAACGCCCGCTGGTAACCCACGATGCCGCAGCCTTCGGTGCCATGATGGATCTGGTGTTTGAAAAGCGCCCCTTTTTGCCCTACCCCATCCTGCATGCGTCTGAACAAGAAGCGCTGCGCAACGCCACCTCCAACACGCGCCTGTGGGACGCGCAGCTCAAAGACCGCTACCTGCTGGAGCAACGACTGAGCACGTTGCAGCACCACCCCATCCTCGCCCTGTGGGGCGAGAGCGACCGCGTGTTCGACCACTCTGGACTGCAGACTTTGCAGAAGCTGTTGCCCCACGCCCATGCCGAAGCACTGCCCGGCATTGGCCACCTGCCCATGATGGAGGCGCCCAAAGAGACGGCGCAGCGGTACGCCCGCTTCTTGGGCGTTGTGGCCACGACCCCGCGCGAGACCACCCCGAAAATCCAATAAAAATAGCTGCTAGCGCTTATCCATAAAGCGTTAGCAGCTATTAATTAGTGAGCAATAGCTTGAGCGTGATTTTGTACGCCGTCCCCGCTTGTGTCAGCCCCGGCGGGGCTTGCGCGCCTTGCTCTTGCTGGATTTTCCCGCAACCGCCTTCTTGACAGATGCTTTCAGAGACTGGATCGGTGAACGCGCGGCCCGCTCACGCGAAAGGCCCGCTTGCTCCGTGGCAGATGGGGTTGGGCCCTTGTCGGACTTGCGTCCACCGGACCGGCCACCCGCCTTGCGGGCGCCACCAGCGCCTTCTGTGCCCAGGCCCTTGTCTTTCAACGCGCGGCCCAGCAACTCTTCGCCCTCGCGCACCAGGCGGAAGTCGATCTTGCGTCCGTCCAAGTCCACACGGCTGACCTGCACCCGCACCCGCGCGCCGATGGCGTAGCGGATGCCTGTTCGCTCACCACGCAGCTCCTGGCGCGCCTCGTCGAACTTGAAGTACTCGCCGCCGAGCTCGGTGATGTGCACCAGTCCTTCGACATACATCGCGTCCAGCGTGACGAAGATGCCGAAGCTCGTTGCTGCGCTGACCACGCCGCTGTATTCCTCGCCCAGGTGCTCGCGCATGTACTTGCACTTGAGCCAGGCTTCCACATCGCGGCTGGCCTCGTCGGCACGGCGTTCGTTGGCACTGCAGTGCAGGCCTGCGGCCTCCCAGGCCTGGGTGTCGCGGCTTGGCGGTGCTACATCCTTGCGGGGCTTGGTGCCGGGCGCCGCCACGCGGGCCGCCAACCGCTTGGCCAGCTTGGCATGGGCTTCGCCGGGTGTAGGCAAGGACGGCAGCGCGTACTTCGTCTTGCTCAGAATGGCCTTGATGACCCGGTGCACCAGCAGGTCGGGGTAGCGCCGGATCGGGCTGGTGAAATGCGTGTAGGCATCGAACGCCAGGCCAAAGTGACCACTGTTGACGGGCGTGTAGATGGCCTGCTGCATGGAGCGCAGCAGCATGGTGTGGATCTGCTGAGCGTCGGGCCGGTCCTTGGTTGCCGTGGCGATGGCCTGGAAGTCACCGGGTTTCGGGTCGTCGCCGATCGTCATGCCCACAGCCATGGCCTTGAGGTAGTTGCGCAGGATCTCCTGCTTCTCGGGCGTGGGGCCTTCGTGCACACGGAACAGGCCGGGCTGTCCGCCCTGGGCGATGAAGTCGGCGCTGCAGACGTTGGCGGCCAGCATGGCCTCTTCGATGAGTTTGTGCGCATCGTTACGGGTACGTGGCACGATCTTCTCGATGCGGCCGTTTTCGTCGCAGACGATCTGTGTTTCGGTGGTCTCGAAGTCCACAGCGCCGCGCGCCTGGCGCGCGATGAGCAGCGCACGGTACACGTCATGCAGGTTGAGCAGGTCCTTGACGCGGTCCTTGCGCTTGCTGGCCTCGGGGCCGCGCGTGTTGGCCAGGATGGCCGCCACTTCGGTGTACGTGAAGCGCGCATGGCTGAACATTACGGCCGGGTAGAACTGGTAGGCATGCACCTCGCCCTTGGCGGTGACCAGCATGTCGCAGACCATGCACAGGCGCTCTACCTCGGGGTTCAGAGAGCAGAGCCCATTGCTGAGCTTCTCGGGCAGCATGGGGATCACGCGGCGCGGGAAGTACACGCTGGTGGCGCGGTCGTAGGCATCGATGTCGATGGCACTGCCCGTCTCCACATAGTGGCTCACGTCGGCAATCGCCACCAGCAGGCGCCAGCCCTTGCTGCGGCCGACCTTGGCGGGCTCGCAGTACACGGCATCGTCGAAGTCGCGCGCATCTTCGCCGTCGATGGTGACCAGGGGCACGTCGGTCAGGTCCACGCGGCGCTTCTTGTCTTGTGCGCGCACCTTGTCGGGCAGCTCCTTGGCCTGGGCGAGACACTCTGCCGAGAACTCGTGTGGCACGCCGTACTTGCGCACCGCGATCTCGATCTCCATGCCAGGATCGTCCACTTCACCGAGCACTTCGGTGATACGCCCCACAGGCTGGCCGAACAAGGCTGGAGGTTCTGTCAGCTCAACCACCACGACCTGCCCGGGCTTCGCGGCGCCGGTGGCGCCCTTGGGGATCAGTACATCCTGACCGTAGCGTTTGTCTTCGGGGGCCACCAGCCACACGCCGCTTTCCTGCAGCAGTCGGCCAATGATGGGCTGGGGCGGACGCTCAATGATTTCAACGACGCGCCCTTCGGGGCGGCCACGGCGGTCCTGGCGGACGATGCGCACGCGCACACGGTCCTTGTGCAAGACTGCGCGCATTTCGTTCGGGGGGATATAGATGTCGCCTTCGCCATCGTCACGGATGACAAAACCGTGTCCATCACGGTGCCCTTGCACGCTGCCTTCAATCTCGTCCGACAAATGCGTGGACTGCGTGCCGGGGGTGGTTTTTTTGATATACAATCTTAGACTTTCCTGAAATGCCCAGGTGGCGGAATTGGTAGACGCACTAGTTTCAGGTACTAGCGAGTAACATCGTGGAGGTTCGAGTCCTCTCCTGGGCACCAAGTTTAACGAGAACCAGCGATGGTTTTCAAAATATCGAAGCCGCTGTACACACAGCGGCTTTTTTATTTGCCGATACGTTTTGCCCTCCCTGTTGCAGCCAAAGAATTTTGAACCGACGGCACATTTTTTTGAAAACTCTTCAGAAGCCCAAGTTTCTTATCCTATAATTCGAGGCTGATCTGAAAGCCCAGGTGGCGGAATTGGTAGACGCACTAGTTTCAGGTACTAGCGAGTAACATCGTGGAGGTTCGAGTCCTCTCCTGGGCACCAAACACATAAAAAGCCGTTGCAGTTGCAACGGCTTTTTTGTTTTCTGGTCGCCCAAGAAAAACGAGACCACCAGCGATCTCGTCTTGCGTGTTGCGGTAAGCACTGTGGGCACACACACCGCAGTGCACATGCCCACCACCGTCACTTCACATCACTTGCGCAGCAGTGTTTTCAGCACATTCTGCAAACGGCGTGCGCTGCCTGCATCGCTGGAGCTGGCCAGCACGCGCGCCACATCCTGCCCCCAGGTCTGTGCAGGCGCAGGATCATTGCGGCGCGTCAGCAGCTGCAACTGCAGCATGCGACGGGCAGCGATGTGCTCCGCCGGAGTGGGCGCCTCAGCCGCCATCTCCAGACGCAGCAGCGCTTCTGCCGCATCACCCTTGGGGGCAGCCGTCAGCGCTTGAGTCCAGGCGCTGCGCACCGATGCGGTCACACCCGAACCCAGATCTTGTGTGCTGGGCACCAGCGCTGCATCGCGCTTCTCCCAGGCCGTCAACAACTGGGTCAGCGCCTCGCCGTGAGCCTGAGCCGCCAGCTTCTTCAAGGCCAGCTGGGCATGCTCCATGGCTTCGCGCTGGGCGCGGAACGCGGTGTCACCCAGGCGGGGGCCGCGGTCCTCGAACGCTGGGCGCTCGCCAAAACGGCCGCCACGGTCAGCACGGTCGCCCATGCGGCCATCGCCACGCGGGCCACGGGCGCCATCGCGATCACCCGGACGACCATCGCGGCGGTCGCCTGGACGCGCACCACGGCCAGGGGCCGCAGGCGCATCCTTCTTCATGCCGGGGCGGTCGTCACCGCGCACTGCCACCACAGGCCGGGCAGCAGGCTTAGGCGCTGCGGGCGCTGGAGTGGCAACCTCGGCAACTTCACCACCATCGGGGGTTTCGGCAGATTCACCGGCGCCACCCTCGGTAGCAACCGGGAGAGCGCCTGCCTGCGCCTCTGAATGCGCCTGAGCATCCTTTTGCGCCGTGGCCACAGCTTCTGCCGCCTGGGCCTGACCGCGCAGTGCAGCTTCCAGCGCCTGCATGGCCGCGCGAATCTGCTGCGCATCACCGCTGGCATTGGCAGCCTCCAGGGCCTTCGAAGCCTCCAGCACCACGCGATCACGTGCGCTCAATTCGGTCACCGCGCGCTCGCGGTCTGCCGACTTGCGGTTGAAGGCTTCATCGATGGGTTTGCGAAACGCATCCCACAGCTTCTGCTCGTGCTTGCGGTCCAAGGGCACGGTTTGCGCCTCAGCCTGCCAGCGCTGCTGCAGCGCCTTGACCGCATCGATGCGCAAAGTGGGGGCCGCACCAAGGGCCATGGCCTCATCAATCATTGCATGACGGCGGGCCAGGCTTTCCTTCTGTGCAGCTTCCAGGGGAGCAGCTGCCATGGAAATCGCCTGCTTCCAAAGGGGTTGCAGTTCCGCAAACAGCTTCTCGCCCACATGGCCGCCTTCGCGCCAGCGATCACCAAACTGGTGGAGGGCACGGTTGATGGCTTTCCAGTCGCCAGAGTTGGCATGCTCCTGCGCCCACGCCTTGACCTCTTCGATCAGCGCCAGGCGTTGGGCCTTGTGCTCAGCCGCTTCGGTGCGGATCTTGTCAAGCCACGCCTCCACCACCTTGTGCGCAGCGTTGCAGGCTTCGTCGAATTTCTTCCACAGGCTGTGGTTCGGAGCCCCGCCCTGGTCTGCCTGTTTCCACTGCTCGCGCAGGTTGCGCAGGGTTTCCTGCATCTTGCGGCCGCCCAGGGCCTGGCCCTCAGGGCGATTGAGCAAGGCCTCCGCCTTGGCCACCAAGTCTTCGCGCACCTGGTCTGCGCTCCAGCGTTGCCAGCCTTCCAGCTCACCAGCCGCCACCAGGGCCGTATGCACCTGCTGCTCCAGGGCGCCATCGATGTGTTTGCCATGCACCTTGAGCACGGCGCGCAGCGCGGCTGCAGCCCCGGCACTGGCCTTCCCATGGCCCTCGGCAGTTTCCTTTTCGAGGACCGCCAAGGCCTCCCGCACACTATGCGCAGCCTTTTCAATCACTTCCGGCGCGACTTTGGGCTTGGCAACACGCGCAGGCTTGGCGGCCGCAGCGGCCGCAGCAGCCTCCGTGGGCAGGCCGCGCGCGGTACGCAGCTCATCCGCCCAGACGGGCACTGGCGGCAGCGGTGCATTGACATCTTCGGCGGCCGCCACAGCCTGGGCCAAAGCGGGCTGGAATGCCTCCCACACCACCAGCAGCTGGGTGCGCGACGCATCGAGCAAGGGGGGGAAACGTGCCTCCACACTGGCCCAGCTGGCATCGCCAGTCAACTCCTGCGCCTGTTCCTGCCAGCGGGCCACATCGGCACGCAACAGCTCCAGCGCCGCCTGAGCGTCACGCCAGGACTTGGTGGAAAGCACTTCGATGCGCTGGGCCAGCAGCACAGCCGCCTCACGCTGCACCTGAACGCGGTGCTGCAGATCCTCGATCACCTTCACGCGATCCGCGACCTGTACCTTGAGCACAGACAAGGGCTCGCGGGACAGCGGTGCGCCCGCCTTGGCGGCATCACGCTGCCATGCCAGGGCATCGGCAATGTTGAGCTTAGGGGCTGCAAGCAGCGCCTGCGCTTTTTCAGCCCACTCGGCGGCAATGACCTCCTGGCCCTTGGCGCGGCGGATTTCATCGAGGCGCTCACGCACCGCGCGCGCGGCGCCCTTGTCACGCCCGCTCAACTCTTTGAAAACCTCCTGCAACTGCTCGTGGTCTGGCTGGGTAGCCAGCCAGTCACGAATGCGGGAGGCGCGCTCGCCTGAGGTAGCGGCAGAAAAAGCGCCACCGGTCAGCGCATCAAGCGGATGCGGCTCATGGGTTTTGGCCGGGGCCGGATTCACTTCAGGTGCGTCGGACATTTTGCTGCGGGAAAAAAATGGAAACATGGATCCAATGGATAACAAAGGCGGCCCCGGGCGCACTGCCTGAAGGCCTGCCCCGGCAACTGCGCTGCACGCGCGCCAGGGCAACAAAGCGGCTATTTTCACCGGGTTTGGCAAACAGGCCGCAGCATGGCGGTGTGCCAAGCCCTGAGGGGTGATCTGGCACAAGGCTTTGCCAGACGGGCTGACATGCTGCGGCCCTGCAAGGGTGCCGCCGCTCTAGGGAACAGCCCCCATTATCTATATATAAGGGCCAAGAGCCCAAAAGCACGCCACGCCACAAACAAGAAAGCCCGGCAGACAGGGCCTCAAGGCCTGCCTGCCGGGCTTGACGGCTGACACAACGGTCTTTGCCATCGGTCGCGATGCGGAGATGAAGGTCCACATGGCGAGGAGGCAAGGTATTGCCTCCAGGGGTTTGCCGTAGAAGCCGCATCTGCTGCACCAGGACACTGAATGCCCTCGGAGGGAGACTTGGCTTCGTCTGGCGATGCCTGAAATCTACAGGCAACGCAACCTTACCAAAGGCGCCGCCGCAACTCAAACTGGATTCTCAATGGCAAAAAGACCGGCGATTGAATTTGAAATACGCACGTAACAACAGCTCGCAAAGTCCCAAGCGCTAGGTCGGCGCACACCCCCTAAAACCTGTGATTTTTTACATATTTTTCATAACTTAATGATCTTAAAAATCAAAATGTTAGTATTGACTAAGCATTTAGTGAACTTCTAGAATCCGCCAGCCCCAAAACGGGCTAGTAAAAACCCCAACCTCGCTGCCGAACCCGGCTAAGTCAAAGCAGGCCCCAAGCACACCAAAGACGTGCGGCCTCACTTGATGGCGTACCAATCCAGGCGATCCGCCGAGACGAGACAGTCCCCGACGACTGCCCGGCTCACTGTGGCGCCTCAGAAAGGAAGAGCTATGACAGCGTCAGGAAAAATAGTCTCCGGCGTGCGGACCTTCGTGGCCGACGTGACCGAAGGTTTTCTTGAAATCACCCACAACAGCTTTGCCCTCATCGGCCTGGCTGTCGCCTTCGTCGTGATCACCCTCACGGCCCGCCCGGACTTGCGCCAGGCTGGTGAAGCACAGTTGATGAACTGGCTGCAGGCCCGCCAAGTGGAAGTGCTTGGCATGCCCATCGAACCAGAAGCCAGTGAGCGCGCCACGGCGGGCAACCCCAAGGACCTGCCCAAAGAGCAGGCTGCCGTCGCCTTCTGGCTCAGCAAGAAGTACCGTGTCGCCCCTGAGCCGCTGAGCGTGCTGGTGGCCGAGGCCTATGAAATTGGCGCAAAGTCCAAGATCGACCCGACGCTGATCCTTGCCATCATGGCCATCGAGTCGAGCTTCAACCCATTTGCACAAAGCGCCGTTGGCGCCCAGGGGCTGATGCAGGTGATGACCAATGTGCACACCGACAAGTACCAGAACTTTGGCGGGCACTTTGCTGCCTTTGACCCCGTGAGCAATCTGCGTGTGGGCGTGAAGGTTCTGCAGGAGTGCATTGCGCGCGCCGGTTCGGTGGAGGGCGGGCTGCGCTTTTATGTCGGCGCAGGCAATCTTGCCGACGATGGCGGCTATGCGGCCAAGGTGATGGCCGAGCATTTCCGGCTGCGCCAGGTCGCCGGTGGCCGGGCCATGCCCACCACGCCACCACCCAACCTCTCTACCCAGGCTCCCGCACAGGTCATCCCGGTGGCCGCACCGCCCGCAACGCCTGCCGCCAGCGGTGACAAAGTGGCCCTGCTCTCCGGGCTCTGACAAGGTTCGCGAGCCCCTGGGGGCAGAAACATCCCCCGGGCACACCGCCCCCCATTTCCCTGGCACCTTTGCGCGCGCCACGTCAGCTACACTAGCGAGGTACGCGACTGGCGATAGGCGCGGCATCCCACACAGGGTGCTGCCGCTGACGTGGAAACCGACAAGGGCCTGCCTCTTGTGAACCACTGGGAAGCGTGCCGCACGGGGTTCATCCCTCCTGCGTTCAGCCGTTCGCCTGGGCAGCCCTTGTTTCAAGGGACACAAGTTCATAGGACTGCCAATCATGTACGACCGCAATATTCTTGTCGAACAAACCGACCCCGAGCTGTTTGCCGCCATCCAGGCTGAAAACGCCCGGCAAGAGCACCACATCGAGCTGATCGCCAGCGAGAACTACGCCTCCCCCGCCGTGATGTGGGCGCAGGGCACGCAGCTGACCAACAAATACGCCGAAGGCTACCCCGGCAAGCGCTACTACGGTGGCTGCGAGCATGTGGACGTGGCTGAGCAACTGGCCATCGACCGCGTCAAGCAGATCTTCGGCGCCGAAGCCGCCAACGTGCAGCCCCACTGCGGCGCCTCTGCCAACGAGGCCGTGTTCCTGGCCTTCCTCAAGCCGGGCGACACCATCATGGGCATGAGCCTGGCCGAAGGCGGCCACCTGACACATGGCATGCCGCTGAACATGTCGGGCAAGTGGTTCAACGTGGTCTCCTACGGCCTGGACGCCAACGAAGCCATCGACTATGAAGCGATGGAAA
The DNA here is from genome assembly GCF_023913775.1 of Acidovorax facilis. Taxonomy (GTDB): domain Bacteria; phylum Pseudomonadota; class Gammaproteobacteria; order Burkholderiales; family Burkholderiaceae_C; genus Acidovorax; species Acidovorax facilis. The sequence goes on along the minus strand of NZ_JAMXAX010000033.1, from coordinate 32,941 downwards.
AGAAGGCCCACGAGACCAAGCCCAAGCTCATCATCGCCGGTGCATCGGCTTACAGCCTGCACATCGACTTTGCGCGCTTTGCCAAGGTGGCCAAGGACGTGGGTGCAATCTTCATGGTGGACATGGCCCACTACGCCGGCCTGATTGCCGCTGGCGTGTACCCCAACCCCGTGCCCCACGCCGACGTGGTCACCTCCACCACCCACAAGAGCCTGCGCGGCCCCCGTGGCGGCATCATCCTGATGAAGGCCCAGCACGAAAAGGCCATCAACAGCGCCATCTTCCCGGGCCTGCAAGGTGGCCCGCTGATGCACGTGATCGCCGCCAAGGCCGTGGCTTTCAAGGAAGCCCTGCAGCCTGAGTTCAAGACCTACCAAGAGCAAGTGGCCAAGAACGCCAAGGTGGTGGCCGAGACGCTGACCGCACGCGGCCTGCGCATCGTGAGCGGCGGCACGCAAAGCCACGTGATGCTGGTGGACCTGCGCGCCAAGGGCATCACCGGCAAGGAAGCCGAGGCCGTGCTGGGCGCCGCCCACATGACCATCAACAAGAACGCGATCCCCAACGACCCCGAAAAGCCAATGGTGACCAGCGGCGTGCGCATCGGCACCCCCGCCATGACCACGCGCGGCTTCAAGGAAGAAGAGGCCCGCATCACGGCCAACCTGATCGCCGACGTGCTGGACAACCCGCGCGACGAAGCCAACATCGCTGCGGTGCGTGCCAAGGTCAATGCGCTGACCGCTCGCTTCCCCGTCTACGGCTAAATCCACAGCCGAAAACCATGAAGTGCCCCTTCTGCAGCCACCTCGAGACGCAAGTCGTTGAAACGCGGGTGTCTGAGGATGGGGTCTTCATCCGCCGCCGCCGCCAGTGCGGCGCGTGCGACAAGCGCTTTACCACCTACGAACGGCCGGAAGTGAACTTCCCGGCCATCGTCAAGAAGGACGGGCGCCGCATTGAATACGACCGGGGCAAGCTGCTCGCCTCGTTCAACTTGGCATTGCGCAAGCGCCCCGTGAGCACCGACCAGATCGACAGCGCCATCGAGCGGATCGAGGAAAAGCTGCTCAACCTGGGCCAGCGCGAAGTGATCTCCAGCCGCATTGGTGAGCTGGTGATGCGCGAGCTCAAGAAGCTCGACAAGGTGGCTTACATCCGCTTTGCCAGCGTGTACCGCAGCTTTGAAGACATCGACGACTTCCGCGCCATGGTCGACGAAGTGCGCAAGTAAAAGCCTTCGTATTGCTGTCTGCACCGGTGTCGGCTACAGGGCCGGACGATCTCAGGCATTTTTGACCTCCAGCGCTTATCACACAAGCGCTAACAGCTATAAATAGAGTAGCACCTACATCCACGGGCGACGCATGTGGACCTGAGCGGGCGGTCGCTGTCGCGCGTGCTACACCAAGGAATGCTCCAAAATTAATAGCTGCCCGCGCTTTCTGGAAAAGCGCTAGATGCCAATTTGGCTTGAAAACTGGCTGGGTACGAGCCAGCGCGCGACTCGCCTGTACTCCACAATGCGCCCGGTGAAAACCCGCCACTTCCTGCAGCTGGTGCTGCTGTCCGCCCTGTGGGGCGCCTCCTTTCTTTTCATCCGCATTGCCAGCCCCGTGCTCGGGCCCAACGTGATGGCCGCGCTGCGCATTGGCCTGGCCACGTTGACGCTGATGGGCATCATGCGGGTCGCCAACGAACCCTGGCCGTGGCGCCATTGGCGCGAGCTGTTCGGTCTGGGCACGCTCACCGTCGCACTTCCTTTTCTGCTGTATGCCTGGGCGGCCTTGCACCTGCCCGCCGGCTACAGCTCGCTGCTCAACACCATGGCCGTGCCCTTTGGGGTGATTGCCGCCGCGTGGATGAAGGAGGACACACTGAGCACGCGCAAGTGGCTGGGTTGCCTCTGCGGCTTTGCGGGGGTGGCGCTGATCGTGCAGTTGGGGCCCGTGGAGCCCACGCCTGCCTTGCTGATGGCGGCGGCGGCCTGTGTGGCAGCGTCTGCCTGCTATGGCGTCTCTACGACGTGGATGAAGCGCGCCACGACGCGCATGTCCCCGTTGTCGATCGCCGCAGGCATCCACGCCGCTGCACTGGTGTTGCTGCTGCCGGGCGCTGCGTGGAGCCTGCCCGAGGCCCGTTTCACACCAGGGGCACTGACTGCGGTGGCCGTGATGGGCATCGTGACCTCGGGCCTGGCCTACTGGCTCAACCTGCGGGTGCTCAAACATGTATCGCCCGTGGCAGCGATGAGTTCGGCCTTCATGATCCCGCTGTTCGGTGTGGCCTGGGGCCACGTCTTTCTGGGCGAGGCCTTGGGCCCCGGGATGGTGTGGGGCGGAGCGCTGGTGCTGGTGGCCACTGGGCTGGTGACAGGATTCAACCCGCTGCGCTGGCTGGCGGCAGTGCGCCCGGGGCGCAGCTAAGAACCAGCAAGCGCCTCAGCGGGCCCCGCGCGTGATGCGGTCCGTGGCGGGCACCGGCACCGGGCTGTGGGCGCGGAAGTAAGCCTCCAGCGCATCCAGGTCCAGCCCGCCCACCAGGCGGTCGCGGCCTTCGGCCAGCACGGTGAAGTTGTCACCTCCGCTGTCCAGGTAGCTGCTCATCACCACGCGCACCTGCGCATCGTCGTGCAGCGGTGTGCCGTTCAGCACCATGTTGCTAATACGCGCACCCACTGGCTGGGTAAGGTCATAGCGGTACGAAAATCCTGCGGACACCAACAGCACCCGGGGCCGCTGCACGGTGTTGCTGCCGCTGGCGAACTGCTGCTCCAGCGCCGCCTTGATCTGCGCGCCCGTGAAGGTCTTGACGACCAGCTGGTTGCCGAATGGCTGCACCGCGTAGAGCTGGCCATAGCGCACCAGCCCTTGTTCGTCGGGCACGAGATCAGCGCGCAGGCCGCCCGGGTTCATGAACGACAGCTGCGCCCCACCCTGCTCCGGTGCACGCGTGGCGTGGAGCTGGGCATCGGCCACCAGATTGCCCAGCGCGCTTTCGAGCGACGGGGCCGGTGTGCGCCGCAGGGCGCCAGCGGCCTGCCCCACGGGGCGCCGGGCCAGCGGCACGGCGGCGGCACGGTAAGTGTCGATGACCTTCTGCACCTGCGGATCGGCCGCAAAGGACGGCACGGCGGAGGTCAGGGGCACGTGCCCCTGGCTGCCCGTGAACGCCTCGCCCTGCACGATGACATTGCGCGCGGCTTTGTGCACCACGCGGCGGGTGCGCGTGTCCACCCGCAACTGGATGTCCGTGAGCAGCGTGCCGTACTGGCCCGCGCTGGTCAGCAGAAAGGGCTTGGCCGGGTTCACGCGGCCGTAGTCGCAAACATAGGCCTGGTGCGTGTGGCCCGAGACCACCACGTCCACGGCCGGGTCCAGCCGCTCCAGGATGGGCACGATGTCGCCCGAGAGGCCCGCGCAGCTGGTCTCCTGCACGCCGGCCGTGGTGCCGCCGCCCTCGTGGATGACCACGGCGATCACATCGGCGCCCTGGGCCCGCAGCAGCGGAATCAGCGCGTTGGCCGTGGCCGCTTCGTCCTCAAAGCGCAGGCCCGCCACACCCGAAGGGCTGACCATGGTGGGCGTGGCCTGCAGCGTGAGGCCGATCACGCCCAGGGTGACGGTCACTCCACCCTCGGTAAATCGTTTGATGCCGGTGGCAGGCAGCAGCGTGCGCCCATCCTCGGTGCGCACGGTGTTGGCAGCCAGGAAGCCGAACCGCGCCCCAACGAAGGGCTGGCTGATCTGGCAGGGCTGGCGCGCAGTGAACTTCTCGCAGCCGCCGTGCTGCAGGCGCAGCAGTTCGCGCCAGCCCCGGTCGAACTCATGGTTGCCCACGGCATTGAAGTCGATCTGCATGGCGTTGACCGCCTCGATGGTGGGCTCATCCAGGAACAGTGACGACAGCAGCGGCGATGCACCCACCATGTCCCCCGCCGAAACCACGGCGTGGTGCGGCCCCCGGGCCTTGAGCGCCGCCATGGCGCTGGCGAAATAAGCCATGCCCCCGGCAGGCACCGAGACCGGCCCCGCCGCAGTCTGGACGGTATGCGCCATGCGCGGCGGCTCCAGGTTGCCGTGCAGGTCGTTGAAGCCAATGAGCGTGATGTCGAGGTGCTGAGGGGTTCGCCCATCGCCGGTTGGCAAAGCCGTGCCGCAGCCCGCCAGCAGCGCCCCCAGTGTGGCCACCATCGCGAGTGTGACCTTGCGGCGACCTCGCTGCGATCCCATGAAACCCTGTGCCAACAAGCTGCGCATGGACTACCTCATTCCATCCAAGAAAAAAGGGCGCGCATCGCTGCACGCCCTCTGCGTCGCCAGCACCAAAAGCCCGTGCTCCACCCGCAGCGCAGCGCGCCCATTACAGGAACGATGCCTGGATAGGCGGCACCGGGGGCACCACGTCACCACACTGCGCGCGGTGGCGCAGGGCGTGGTCCATGACGACCAGTGCCAGCAGCGCTTCGGCAATGGGCGCCGCGCGGATGCCCACGCAGGGGTCGTGGCGGCCCTTGGTGATGACCTCGGTGCTGTTGCCATGCACATCGATCGATTCACGCGGGCTGATGATGGAACTGGTGGGCTTGATCGCAATGCTCACTTCCAGGTCCTGCCCGGTGCTGATGCCGCCCAGCACACCACCGGCGTTGTTGGTGCGAAAGCCCTGGGGCGTCATCGAATCACCGTGCATGGTGCCCCGATGGGCCACGCTGGCAAACCCAGCGCCGATTTCCACGCCCTTGACAGCATTGAGGCCCATCATGGCGTGGGCAATGTCGGCATCGAGCTTGTCGTACAGCGGCTCACCCAGGCCCACCGGCACGCCGGTGGCCTGCACGCGGATGCGGGCACCACACGAATCACCGGCCTTGCGCAGGGCATCCATGTAGTCCTCGTACTGCTGCACATCGGCCACGGGGGCGAAGAAGGGGTTGCTGCGCACATGCTCCCAGCTCTCGAACGGGATGGCCAGCTCGCCCAGCTGCGTCATGCAGGCGCGAAACTGTGCACCGTATTGCTGGGCCAGCCACTTCTTGGCCACCGCGCCCGCAGCCACCGTGGGGGCCGTCAGCCGGGCCGACGACCTGCCACCGCCACGCGGGTCGCGGATGCCGTACTTGTGCCAGTAGGTGTAGTCGGCATGGCCGGGGCGAAAGCTCTCGGCGATGTTGCTGTAATCCTTGCTGCGCTGGTCGGTGTTGCGGATCAGCAGGGCGATGGGCGTGCCCGTGGTCTTGCCCTCGTACACGCCGGAGAGGATTTCCACCGCATCGGGCTCGTTGCGCTGCGTGACGTGGCGGCTGGTGCCAGGGCGGCGCCGGTCCAGGTCGGCCTGAATGTCCGCCTCGGACAGCGGCATGCCGGGCGGACAACCGTCGATCACGCAGCCAATGGCCGGGCCGTGGGATTCACCAAAATTGGTGACTGCGAATAGGGTTCCGAAGGTGTTGCCGCTCATGGGGCGGGATTATCCCAGAGCGGCGTGCGCCGCCGTCGCTGGACCCCACCACAGAGCACGCCCCACCCAAGAATGACAGGCACAACATGGGGTTCAGATGAATACTTGCCACAAACGCGCTTGGCAGTGCGGCGCGCACTTGCTAGCATCCATGGACGATCTTTGGGACATCCATGCCCGTTTCAGCCCCGCACACTTCCGGCCCTCCTTCCCACCACGGCATCATGCCGCCAGCCCCTTTGGCCGATGCCCCGTTGCGCAGGGCACTGGATGCCAGCGACAACGCCATCGTGATGAGCAACAGCACCCGGCACGTGGTGTATGTGAATGAAGGATTCACCCGCCTGTTTGGGTTCAGCCCTGCGGAGGTGCTGGGCAAATACCTCAGCGACGTGCTGCTGGGCCCACACTCCGACCCCGGGCTGCTGAGCGAAATCCGTGATGGCATCGACCAGCAAGGGGGCTTTCATATAGAGACGCTGCTGTACAGCAAGGCTGGCCAGCCACGCTGGGTGTCGATGATGATCAATGCCTCGAACGAGGCCTCCGGCGGACCGGGGGGCAGCATCACGGTGCTGACCGACATCACACTCACCAAGATGCACGAGGTGCTGCAAAAGCGCGTGCTGGAGGGCATGGTCAACGAATTGCCGCTCGCCGACCTGATGGCTCTGGTGTGCCGCGAAGTCGAACGCATCGCCCCCGAAGTCACGGCCTCCATCCTGTCCGTGGACGAGCTGGGCCTGCTGCACCCGCTGGCAGCGCCCGGGCTGCCCCCCGCCATCTGCCAGGCGCTGGACGGGGTTCCCATCGGCCCTTGTGTCGGTTCGTGTGGCACTGCGGCCTTCCGGCGGGCGCCTGTTGTGGTCACCGACATCACCACCGACCCCTTGTGGGCCGACTACCGCACCCTGTTTGAGCCCAGCGGCATGCGAGCCTGCTGGTCCAGCCCGATCTGTGACCACGCAGGCAAGGTGATTGGCACCTTTGCCTTTTATTTTCGGGAGCCGCGCGCGCCCGACGCGCTGCACCATCGGCTGGTGGACGTGTGCCTGCACTTGTGTGCGCTGGCCATTGAACGCAACGCCACACGCCAGCGCATTCACCAGCTCGCCTTTTTTGATGAACTCACGGGCCTGCCCAACCGCGCCATGTTCCGCAGCAGTGCGGAGCGTGCGCTGGCCAGCCTGCGGCAGGAAGACCACCCTGGTGCGGTGCTTTTCATCGACCTGGACCGCTTCAAGCAGGTCAATGACACCCTGGGCCATGCCGCAGGTGACGCGCTGTTGTGCGAAGTGGCCAAGCGACTCACGCAGTGCCTGCGCGCGCGCGATCTGATCGGCCGGCTGGCGGGTGATGAATTCGTGCTGTTGTTGTCCGAGTGCAGCACCGGGCAAGTCGTGCAGATGGCCCAGAGCATCCTGCAAGAGATGGCCCGCCCCATGGACCTCCACGGGCAAGCCCATGTCTGCCACGCCAGCATTGGCATTGCGATGTTTCCGGACGATGGCGATGCGATCGACACGCTGCTGCGCCACGCTGACCAAGCCATGGTCCAGGCCAAAAGCGACCACAGGCACAGCCTGCAATTGTTCAGCGCCGAAATGAACCGGCGCGCACAGGAGCGCGCCGCCCTGGAACGCGCCTTGCGCCAGGCGCTGGCCGACCGCAGCCTGAGCCTGCACTACCAACCCCAGGTGCTCAGCAGTGCGCCTGGCACCCTGCACGGTGTGGAAGCCCTGGCGCGCTGGCAACATCCCGAATGGGGCATGGTGCCCCCCAGCCGGTTCATCCCAGTGGCCGAAGAGGCCGGCCTCATTCACGAACTGACCTTGTGGCTGCTGGACGAAGCCTGTGCGCAGCTGTCGGCCTGGCGTGCAGCTGGCCACAGCGTGCCCTGCGTGGCCGTGAACCTGTCAGGACGCAGTTTTCACCAGGCAGAGTTTGCGCAGCAGGTCTGCGACGCGCTGGAGCGCCACGGCCTGCGCACCAACGATGTGCTGCTGGAGATCACCGAAAGCGTGATGATGGATGCACGGCCGGTAACGCTGGCCAACATCGAGGCGCTGCACCATAAGGGCTTTAAGCTGTCGCTCGATGACTTTGGCACTGGCTACTCCAGCCTGAGCTACCTGCACCGCCTGCCCATCAGCGAACTCAAGCTGGACATGGCGTTTGTGCAGGACCTCACCACCAGCCCCACCGCGCGCGCGCTCACGGTATCGGTGCTCAGCATTGCCCACAGCCTGGGCATGGTGGTGGTGGCCGAAGGGGTGGAAACTACAGGCCAGCAGCAATGGCTACAGGCCCACGGTTGCCCTGTGATGCAGGGCTATCTGTTCGGCAGGCCCATGCCACCAGATGAACTGGAAGTCTGGCTTTGCGCGCCTGCGCGGGGCGTGAGTTGAGAACAGCGCTCGGTGTCGCAGACGTCGCAGCGTTCAGCCGCTGCGGGACTCGTCTTCCGGCCAGTCGCGGATGTAGGCCTTGAGCATCTTGTTCTCGAAGTTCTGGCTGTCCACGACGGCCTTGGCCACGTCGTAAAAGCTGATCACGCCCATCAGCATGCGGCGGTCCATCACGGGCATGTAGCGCGCATGGCGGTCCAGCATCATGCGGCGCACTTCGTCCATGTCGGTTTCGAGCGTGCAGGTCAGGGGCGCGTCGTCCATGGCCGAGCGCACCAGCATCGTGCCCACGCTGCCCCCGTTTTTGACCAAGGCCTGGATCACCTCGCGAAAGGTGAGCATGCCCACCAGGTCGCCATGCTCCATCACCACCAGCGAGCCAATGTCGCGCTCGGCCATCAGGCTCACGGCACCCGCCAGCGGCTCGTCCGGCGATGCGGTGTAAAGGGTGTTGCCTTTGACGCGAAGGATGTCGCTGACTTTCATGGTGCAGAGTCTCCGGGGGATCGGGAAGAGTATGTGTGGACCCACAGGCACCAGCACATCCGCTGGGGTTGCCGAGGTGCTGCAGGCCGTTTGTCGGCAAATATAGCCCACAATGCCCGCCTGCATTGACAACATGGGAGACACAAGATGCCCGGTTACTCCGACCCCGGCTTTGACACGCTGGCGCTGCACGCAGGCGCGAGCCCCGACCCCGCCACTGGCGCGCGCGCCACGCCCATCCACCTGACCACGTCGTTCGTCTTCGAGTCGAGCGACCACGCGGCTTCGCTGTTCAACCTGGAGCGCGGCGGCCATGTGTACAGCCGCATCAGCAACCCCACCAACGCGGTGCTGGAACAGCGCGTGGCAGCACTGGAAGGCGGCGTCGGCGCGATTGCCACCGCCAGCGGCCAGGCCGCGCTGCACCTGGCGATTGCCACACTCATGGGCGCGGGCAGCCACATCGTGGCCAGCACGGCGCTGTATGGCGGCTCGCAGAACCTGCTGCACTACACGCTCTCGCGCTTTGGCATTGAGACCACCTTCGTCAAACCCGGCGACATTGACGGCTGGCGCGCCGCTGTGCGCCCCACCACCAAGCTGTTCTTTGGCGAAACCGTGGGCAACCCAGGCCTGGATGTGCTGGACATCCCCACCGTATCCTCCATCGCACACGAGGCCGGCGTGCCACTGCTGGTGGACTCCACGCTCACCTCGCCCTGGCTCATCAAGCCCTTCGAGCATGGCGCCGACCTGGTCTACCACTCGGCCACCAAGTTCCTCTCAGGCCATGGCACCGTGGTGGGTGGCATCGTGGTCGACGGCGGCAGCTTCGACTGGGACGGCCCAAAATCCGCCGGCAAGTTTGCCGAGCTGACGCAGCCCTACGACGGCTTTCACAACATGGTGTTCACCGAGGAGAGCACCGTGGGCGCCTTTCTGCTGCGCGCGCGCCGCGAGGGCTTGCGCGACTTTGGCGCCTGCATGAGCCCGCACACGGCCTGGCTCATTCTGCAGGGCGTCGAGACCCTGCCGCTGCGCATGGCGCAGCACATGCGCAACACCGAGAAGGTGGTCGAATTCTTGGCTGCGCAGCCCTTTGTATCGCGCGTGGGCCACCCCATGCTGGCATCACACCCCAGCCACGCCCTCGCGCAAAAGCTGCTGCCGCGCGGTGCGGGCTCGGTGTTCAGCTTTGACCTCAAGGGCAACCGCGAGCAGGGCAAGAAGTTCATCGAAACCCTCAAGGTCTTCAGCCACCTGGCCAATGTAGGCGACTGCCGCAGCCTAGTGATCCACCCGGCCAGCACCACGCATTTCCGCATGAGCGACGAAGCGCTGGCGGGCGCAGGCATCAGCCAGGGCACGATCCGCCTGTCCATCGGCCTCGAAGATGCCGACGACCTCATTGACGACCTGAAACGCGCGCTCAAAGCCGCAGAAAAGGCGGGGGCCTGACCATGCACATCCAAGTCAACGGCGCCGCCATCTACTGCTACACCGGCGGCAAGGCATTTGATGCCGCCAAACCGACCGTGGTGTTCATCCATGGCGTGCTCAACGACCACAGCGTGTGGGCCCTGCAAAGCCGCTACATGGCCAACCACGGCTGGAACGTGCTGGCCATCGACCTGCCCGGCCACTGCCGCAGCAGTGGCGAGGCGCCCGCCACGGTGGAGCAAGGCGCGGACTTCATCGGTGCGCTGCTCGATGCCGCCGGTGTGCAGCGCGCAGCGCTGGTGGGCCACAGCTGGGGTTCACTCATTGCCATGGAGGCGGCCGCGCGCCTGAAGGACCGCATCAGTCACCTGGTGCTGGTGGGCACGGCGTTCCCGATGAAGGTCTCGCCCGCACTCATCGAAGCGTCACAGACCGACCCCGAGAAGGCGATGCGCATGGTCAACGTGTTCTCGCGCAGCACCTTGTCTGCGCCCCCATCGGCCCTGGGCCCAGGCACCTGGGTGTTTGGCGCGGGCATGGCGCTGGGGCGCAAGGTGCTGCGCAGCAATACGGCGGTCAACGTGTTCCACCGGGGGTTTGTGGCCTGCGATAGCTACACCGGCGGCGAAGCCGCCATGGCGCAGCTGACATGCCCGGTGCTGTTTGCGCTAGGCAGCCAGGACCAGATGACACCGCCCAGAGCCGCGCAGGGCCTGGTGAATGCGGCACGCGCAGCAGGCAAATCCGTGTCGATGGCCAACCTGCCGGTGGGCCACAACCAGATGACCGAGGCGCCGGAAGAAACGCTGTTCGCGCTGCGCGACTTTCTGGCCCGCTGAGCAGCGCTCCGCACGCGTCCCGGCCTGCAGTCAGGCCGGGACGCGCCGCCATGCGGGCCACTGCCACTGCGTGAAAGCACGCAGCAGCCATTCCACCGGACCATAGGCATGCGTGGCCATCCAGCGGTGGCTCCACGCCAGCTGGCTGGCGTACAGCACCAGCACGCCCAGCACCACCCATCCCGGCGACACCTGGCCCACCAGCGCCAGGCCGTAGGCCGTGAAGACCAGCGCCCCGACCAGCGACTGCAGCAGGTAGTTCGTCAGTGCCATGCGCCCCGCTGGTTGCAGCGCAGCGCCCAGCCGGCGGCCGGCAGGGCCGCGCTGCAGCAACCACAGCAGCAGCGCGACATAGCCGAAAGTGAGAAACGGTGCGGTGGCCAAATCCACTGCCAGTGCAGCCAGACCCACATGCTCGGGCGAGTGAGCGCTGCCGCCTCCCTGCGTAGAGGCATAGAACAACGCACCCGCCACACCGACCGGCAGGCAGCACACCATCCAGCGGCGCAGTCGCGCGGGGTGCTGCGCCACAGTGGCCAGATAGCCGGTGCGGTGCGCCGCCAGCCCCAACAAGAACATGGCCAGCGCACACGGGCCCTGCACGAACACCAGCACAAACCACACGCCCTCGGCCATGTCCCGCCCGCGCTGCGCAATGGCCTCCAGGGCACTGGCGCGATACGCTTGCGCGGCTTGCTGCGCCTTGGCGTGCAGCTCTGCCAGGGGCAAGTCCATCGGCGGCACCTGCGCCACCAGCCAGGCCAACAGGCCCCAGCCAGCGGCAGTGGCACCCAGCAGCACCAGTGCCAGCACCACTGCCGCGCCCGGACGCACGTCCCGCCATGCGAGCAGCAGCACACCCAGCAGCGCATAGGTAACCAGGATGTCACCCGCAAACAGCAGCCACGCATGCGCCAGCCCCAGCAATGCGAGCCCCAGCAAGCGCCGCAAAAAACGCGGCACGAAAACGCTGCCGGTGCGCCGGGCAGCGTCCATCTGCAGCGCAAAACTATAGCCAAACAGCATCGAGAACAGCAGATAGAACTTGGTCTCGAAGAAGAAGCTCACCAGCCAGCGCACGGCGTGGTCCACCGGCCGCGAGAAGGTCGGGTCAGACACCCCCACGCCAAAGTAGGTGGAGGCAAAGCTGCCCGCATTGACCATGAGGATGCCCAGCAGCGCAAAGCCGCGCAGCGCGTCGATGGCGTGTTCGCGGCCCCCTGCGGGGGCAGCGAAGGACGGGGTGGTTGTGGATTCCGTGGAAGTCATCCTGGCGATGGTGACAGAACCTGTTCAACGACAGCCCACGGCATCTCATGTCCACAGTGGCACTGCATTTTCAAGGGCTTGGGCGTATAAAGCGTTTGGCATCAGGTAGCCCCACCCCCAAGGAGACAACGATGGACATCAGTGCCCCCCACACCACGACCACCGACCCGCGCACCTTCAAGCGTTTCGCCGACTTCTACCCCTTTTACCTCGGCGAGCACAGCAACCGCACTTGCCGCCGCCTGCATTTTGTGGGCTCCACGCTCACCCTGGTCTGCCTGGCCATGCTGGTGGTCACGGGCAAACCGCAGTACCTGCTGTATGGCCTGCTGTGTGGCTACGGCTTTGCCTGGGTGGGTCACTTCGGCTTTGAGAAGAACAAACCCGCCAGCTTCAAGCGGCCGCTCTACAGCTTCATGGGCGACTGGGTGATGTACAAGGACATCTGGACGGGGAAGGTGCCGTTCTGAAGCGGTGATTCGCGGCAGCTGCCTCGGCGATAAATTCAAGTAAAGATAGGCCCTAGCGCTTATCCAACAAGCGCCAGCAGCTATATTTTCGATAGCTTACATGGGCACGGCCCGCTGCGCGCCCAGGCCGGGGTCAGCGCCTGCGCCCACCTGCAGCACATCCTCCAGCAGCAACCCGTCCAGCCGGGCCTGTAACCACAGCGGCTGCAAGCTCTCGGCGCGCTCCAGCAGCAGGCGCTGCACCAGCGGCGCCAGGGGTGTCGCGCCCGGGTTGGCCAGCAGCACATAGCGCGGCTCGGGCACGTCCGCAGCGTCCACCGCCGCATCGTTGACCTGGCCCACCCAGTCCAGCGCGGTCAGCGCCTCGAGCACCGGGGCCAGCTGCAGCACATCCACCCGCAGCAACTGGGCGAGCTGGCCGGGGCGCAGGCCTTTGAGGGGCTGGTGGCGCACGCGGTGCAGCTGCTGCAGCACCTCCACCGCCAGTTGAAACGTCCAGCCCGCCACGGTGCCGCGCCGCGCCACACCTGCCAGCAAGCTGGGCAGGTAGGCCGTAACCACCGCGCCCAGCAGCACGATGACCCAGGCCACATAGATCCACACCAGCAAAATGGGCAGCGTGGCGAATGCACCGTACACCACCGAATACGTTGGCACCTTGCCGAGGTACAGCGCCAGCACCTTCTTGGCCAGCTCGATGCACACGGCCACGAACAGCCCACCCGTCCAGGCGTGCCGCCACTTCACCGGCGTGTTGGGTACATAGTGGTACAGCGACGCCATGCCCCCCGCCAGCACCACAAACTGGATCGAATCGAACAGCAGCTGCACACCATCGGGCAGGCGCTTGACCAGCCCGCCCGAGGCCGACATCACGTACGACGTGAGCGCCAGGCTCGCCCCCATGAGCAGCGGGCCGAGTGTGATGGCGGCCCAGTAGATCAGCACCCGCTGGCCCAGCGGCCGCAGCCGCTGCACGCGCCAGATGTCGTTAAGGGTGCGGTCGATGGTGAGGATCAGCGCCAGCGCCGTGGCCAACAAAATGCTGAAACCTGCCACCCCCAGGCTGCTGGCCTTGGCCGCAAACTGCGTGAGGTAGCCCAGCACCTGGCGCGAGATGCTGTCGGGCACCAGGCTGTTCACCAGCCAGCCCTGCAGCGCATCCTGCAGCTTGCCGAAGATGGGGAAGGCCGTGAACACTGCCAGTGCCACGGTGAAGAAGGGCACCAGCGCCAGGATGGTGGTGAAGGTCAGGCTGCTGGCCGTGAGCCCCAGATGGTCCTCACGAAATCGCTCACGCAGCGTCTGGGCCGTGGTTTTCCAGGGGAAGTGCGACAGCTCGGTCACCAGCGCCTCCGCGCGCTGGGCCACTGCCTGTAAGGACAAGGACATGGCCGATATGATGCCACCCCAATGACCGCATCACCTTCCGCCCCGCCCGCCCTCCCCGTTCCCGCAGACGGCGCTGTGGAATCCACGCGCTGGCTGGCCACCGGCAGCCTGCTGGCGCTGATTGTTCTGTGCCTGGCCTGGGAGCTGGTGCTGGCCCCGTTGCGTCCTGGTGGCTCATGGCTCGCACTCAAGGCGCTTCCGCTGTGCATCCCGCTGGCGGGCATTCTCAAGAACCGCATGTACACCTACCGCTGGGTCAGCCTGGTGATCTGGCTGTATTTCACCGAAGGCGTGGTGCGCGGCTGGAGCGACAAGCCCCCGTCGCAGTGGCTGGCCTGGGCCGAGGTGGCCCTGTGCCTCGTATTGTTCACCGCCTGCACGCTGCATGTGCGACTGCGCCAGCGCAATGCCAAGGCGGCTGCAGCCGCCTCTGGTGCATCCTGATGCTGGCCTCCTCTTTTCATCGCCTTGAAGAAGAAACTCCTTGACCATGACCACTCTGCTTGACACCCTGCGCGCCATCGTCGGCCCCGCCCATGTGATCACCGAAGGCGACCTCTCTGCCTGGGAGCAGGACTGGCGCCGTCGCGTGCGCGGCAAGGCCCTGGCCGTGGTGCGTCCCGCCAGCACACAGGAAGTGGCGGCCGTGGTCAAGGCCTGCGCAGCAGCAGGCACCGTCATCGTGCCCCAGGGCGGCAACACTGGCCTGGCCGTGGGCTCCACGCCCGATGACTCGGGCACGCAGATCGTGCTGAGCCTCACCCGCATGAACGCGGTGCGCAGCGTGGACACCGACAACCTCACCATGACGGTGGAAGCTGGCTGCATCCTGCAGAACCTGCAGGATGTGGCGCAGAACGCGGGCGTGCTGTTCCCCCTGAGCCTCGCGGCCGAGGGCAGCTGCACCATTGGCGGCAATCTGGGCACCAACGCAGGCGGCACACAGGTGGTGCGCTACGGCAACGCGCGCGACCTGTGCCTGGGGCTTGAGGTGGTCACCGCCCAGGGAGACGTGTGGGACGGCCTCAAGGGCCTGCGCAAGGACAACACGGGCTACGACCTGCGCGACCTGTTCATCGGCAGCGAAGGCACGCTGGGCATCATCACCGCTGCGACGATGAAGCTCTACCCCCAGCCCGCCGCCAACCTCACGGCCTGGGCCGCCGTGCCGTCGATGGAACACGCCGTGGCCTTGCTGGGCCTGGCGCACAAGCAGCTGGGTGCGGGCCTCACGGGCTTCGAGGTGATGGGCCAGTTTGCGCTGAGCCTGGTGGGCAAGCACATGCCACAGCTGCGTGTGCCCTTCCTGGGCGACGACAACGCGCCTTGGTGCGTGCTGCTCGAAAACTCCGACAGCGAATCCGAAGAACACGCGCGTGCACGGTTTGAGTCGCTGCTGGAGACCGCGTTTGAAATGGGCTGCGTGACCGACGCCGTGGTGGCAGAGAACCTCACGCAGGCCCACCAGCTCTGGCACATCCGCGAGAGCATTCCGCTCGCGCAGGCCGAGGAAGGCCTGAACATCAAGCACGACATCTCGGTGCAGATCTCGCGCATCCCC
Source organism: Acidovorax facilis (assembly GCF_023913775.1). Lineage (GTDB taxonomy): Bacteria > Pseudomonadota > Gammaproteobacteria > Burkholderiales > Burkholderiaceae_C > Acidovorax > Acidovorax facilis. The sequence goes on along the minus strand of NZ_JAMXAX010000033.1, from coordinate 17,616 downwards.
GCCTTCGTGGCACATACCGATGCGGTGCTGCAGCGCGAGATCCCCGGCGTGCGCCTGGTCAACTTTGGCCACCTGGGCGACGGCAACCTGCACTACAACGTGCAGGCGCCCGCCGAGGGCGACCCCAAGGCCTTTCTGCGCGAGCACGAAGCCCATGTGAACCACCTCGTCTATGAGGCCGTGGCCGAGTTCGGCGGCTCGTTCTCGGCTGAGCACGGCATTGGCGAACTCAAGGCCGACAAGCTGGAGAAGTACCAGTCGCCTGTGGCCATGGGCATGATGCGCGCCATCAAGCAGGCGCTGGACCCGCAGGGAATCATGAACCCGGGGCGGGTGCTCCAATAAATCCACTGGAGGTCACCCCATGACCGCTGCGGTTACCGTGCGCCCCGTCCAGCCCGAAGACTATGCCGCCTGGCGCCCACCCTGGGACGGCTACAACGCGTTCTACGGCCGCTTTGGCGCCACAGCGCTGCCCGAACACATCAACGCAACCACCTGGCAGCGCTTGCTGGACCCGGCAGAGCCCGTCTTCTGCCTCGTGGCGCACGACGCTGCGGACGGCAAGATCTTCGGGCTTGCGCACTACCTTTTTCACCGCAGCACAACACGCATCGATCCCATCTGCTACCTGAGCGACCTGTACACCTACGAAGCCGCGCGGGGCCGGGGCGTGGGGCGTGCGCTCATCGACGCCGTGTACAGCGCAGCGCGGGCAGCCAAGGCATCGCGCGTGTATTGGCAAACCTACGAAACCAATACCACCGCGCGACTGCTGTACGACAAGATGGCCAAGCACCATGGGTCCATCGTCTACTCGCAGGAACTCTGATCAACGCCTGCCGGCCACGCCGAGATTTACTATGAAAACAATAGCTGATTGCGCTTACACATCAAGCGCCAGGGCCATTTTTTATTAACATTCTCGCTTCCAACAACTGCCATAACCCTGATGGACAGGGCACTCGGCGAGGTCGTGGCTCTGGGCATCGCGTTCCACGCGGCCCAGAGCCCCCTTCAGAACACCTTGCGCATCGGCTGTGCCTGCAGCCCTGCCCAAGACTGCACTGCACCTGCGGGTTCATAGCCATTGCGGCGGTAAAAAGCCTCCGCCGTTCGCGTGCTCTCCAGCCCCAGTGCCGCCAGCCGCGACTGCCGCGCGTGAGCCTCGGCCTCACGCAGTAGGGCGCGGCCTACGCCCTGGTGCAAGGCCTCTGGCACCACATAGCACAACGCCAACGTGGCCCTCGCCAGCAGCGCAAAGCCCACCATCGTTCCGCCCCGGTATGCGCCCCACACCGCAGCGCCCGGCGCGGACATCCACGCAGCAAGGTTCTCGGGCGTCTTGTTGGCCAGCCAGGCCGTCAGGATAGCGGGGTCATTGGCATGGTCGAGCACGCAGCAGTGGGTGATGGACCGACGGATGACCGTGCAGGCGGCTTCTGCCGCCTCGGGGCCCACCGGGATGATCTGTGTGCCCTGAGGCACTGCGCTACCCGCAATCACGCCGAAACCAGCCCTGCAAGCGCGACAGCCAACACAGCGAGCACCCCATAGAACAACAAGCCCACGAATATCAGGCCATTGGTCGTCACCACACGTTGTCCTTCATGCCGGAACGACAGTGCGCCCGCTGCACTCCAGGTCCGCGCTTCGTTGCTGCCCCAGCGCTCAGAGCGCCAGCGGCCCAGGCCGACCACCCGCACCACCTGAGCACCCGTGAAGACGATCAGCACTTCAACCACTGACCACAGCATCGCAACCAGAAACTCCGTCATCGGCATTCTCCGCAAATCAGCGACGGGAAATGATAGACGGCCTGCCACTCCAGAGACGGTGACCGAACCCCCATGTCAGCGCGGGTCTTGGGCTGCGGGATGCTGCTGGCTCCATGCGCGGGCAGCTTTCCAGCCTGGCGGCACGCAGCCTTGCTCCATCACGCACAAACTGGCGCTGGCCAGCGCATGGCGCAGCGCCTGCTGGCACGCATCGGCCGCCAGCGCTTCGACAAACCGCACAAAGCTCGCACCACCGGCAGCCTGCGATTGCCGCAGCAAATGCGCCAGCAGCCCTGCCAGAAAGCTGTCGCCCGCGCCCACAGTGTCCACCACTGGCAGCGGCTGGGCCTCTTTGGCAAAACACTGCACGCCGTTGCGGTGCAGCAGCCAGGCGCCTTCCGCGCCCAGCGTGAGCGCCAGCAGGTGGGCCTGCGGGTTGGCAGCCAGCAGGTGCTGTGCGCGGGCCAGGGCATCCACACCAGGCACGGCCAGATGCTCCAGGTCTTCGTCGCTGGCCTTGATGATGTGGGCGTGGGCCAGCGCGGCGTGCACCGCGGTGCGGTAGGCCGCCAGGTCGGGCATGACGGAGGGGCGCAGATTGGCATCGACCACCACACAGCGGCCTGCGGCGCGCTGGGCGGCCAGCCACGGCAGGTAGATGGCAGTGTCACGCGCGTCGAGCGCCAGCGCGCCGGTGCACACCAACTGCAGCGCGGGCAAGGCGGCGCAGCTATCGCCCAGACCTGCGACGGACACGGCGCGGTCGGCCACGCCTTCGCGGTAGAAGGCGTAGTCGGGGTGGCCATGTGCGTCGAGGTTGACCACGGCCAGTGAGGTGACCTGCAGCACGGGCTCGGGCTGGGCCAGCACCACGCCGTCAGCCACCAGTTGCGTCGCCAGTTCGCGCCCAAAACGGTCGCGCGACAGGGGGTTGAGGTACTGGGTGCCCACGCCTTGGCGGGCCAGCGCACGGCACAGGTTGTAGAGCGCGCCGCCCAGGCACGGCAGGTAGCTGCCATCGGGGCGGCGGATCAGGTCGATGAGGGCCTCGCCGGCAATGGCGGCGTGGATGGGCGCTGTGCCGATGGAAATCGTGGATGCGGAAGTCATGGACGTTTGGAAGGAAGCAGACAGTGCGTCAGAACTGCGATTGCAGCGCGGGGTACAGCGCGACAAAGCGGGCATAGCGTTCGGCCAGCTGGGCTTGTTGTGCGGGCTGTGGCATGAAGGTGGCGTCAGCAGCCAGGGGCTGGCACCAGTGGGCTTCGTCACCACCGCAGGCCATGGCCGCCAGGCGCGCAGCCCCCAGGGCGGCTGCGGCGTGTGCGCCCTGCGGGCGCTGCAGCGGGGCGCCCAACGCGCTGGCCAAGAGCTGCGCCCAGGGGTTGCTGCGGGCACCGCCACCGACCAAGGCCAGGGCTGCGTCATCCCGGCGGGCAGCACCACCCTGCCCGGCCCCGGCGGCACGCATGGCATTGAGGCCATCGAGCAGGCCAAAGCCCACGCCTTCCATCACGGCATAGGCCAGGTCCGCCGCTTCGTGCTCGGCCCGCAGGCACATGAACACGCCGGTGGCAGCCGCGTTGTTGTGCGGTGTGCGCTCGCCACTCAGGTACGGCAAAAACAGCGGCGCCTGCGCCTGGCGGGTGGTGTTGAGGACGCTGACGGCGTCAGACAGTTGCGCCTCGTCGCCACGCCCCGTGAGCCGGGTGACCCAGCCAAACGCACTCGCTGCACTGAGCATGACGGACATGTGGTGCCAGCGCTGCGGCAGCGCATGGGCAAAGGCATGCACGGCGCGCTCGGTGGCAGGCGCAAAAGCGTCCGTCACGCGAAAGACAACACCCGAGGTGCCCAGCGACACAAAGCCCTGCCCCGCAGTGCGGGCGCCCACGCCCACGGCACTGGCGGCGTTATCGCCCGCGCCAGCAGCCACAACGATGCTGTCACCGAGCCCCCAGCGGCGTGCCACATCGCTGCGCAGTGTGGCGGTGGGCGCACTGCCCTCGGCCAGCGTCGGCATGTGCGAAACATCGAGCCCACAGGCTTGCAACATGGCTGGGCTCCAGGCGCGGGCCTGCACGTCCAGCCACAGCGTGCCCGATGCATCGGACATGTCGCTCACCGCATCACCCGTGAGCTGCAGGCGCAGCCAGTCCTTGGGCAGCAGCACGGTGCGGATCTGGTCGAACACGGCGGGCTCGTGCGTGCGTAGCCACAGCAACTTGGGCGCGGTGAAGCCGGGCATGGCGAGATTGCCGGTGATCTGGCGTGACGCGGGAACGGCGTCCTCCAGCTGAGCGCATTCGGCGCTGGCGCGGCCGTCGTTCCACAAGATGGCCGGGCGCAGCACCTGGCCCTGCGCGTCCAGTACCACCGCGCCATGCATGTGGCCCGAGAGGCCGATGCCCCGCACCTGCGCCCACGCTGCGGGAGCCTGCGCGCGCAGCTGCGCCACGGCAGTCTCCACGGCGGCCCACCAGTCGGCGGGGTGCTGCTCGCTCCAGGTGGGCTGGGGGCGCAGCTGGGGCACGGCGGCATCTGCCGTAGCGACCACAGTGTGCGCATCGTCCAGCAGCAGGAGCTTGACACCCGAGGTGCCTAAATCGATTCCGAGGTACATGGGTGATGGACAGATGTCAGTGATTCACAGTGAAAGCCATGGCCCGGCCTTTGCCTTTGGCGGGCTGCGTGAAGGGGTCACGCAACAAGGGCCTCCCCTCTCAGGGTGCAGATCCGGCCGGGGATCAGGAAGTCTTTCCAAACCTTCCCGCGCCCTGCTTGCGGTACTCGCTGGGCGTCATGCCCTTGATGTCCAGAAAGCGGCGGTTGAAGTTGGCCATGTTGTTGAAGCCCACGTCGTAAGCAATGTGCGTGATGTAGCGCTCGGTCTCCATCAGCAGCTGGCACGCGCGGTTCACGCGCACCAGGTTCACGAAGTCTGTGAAGGTATTGCCCGTGGCGCGGCGGAAGAAGCGCGAAAAGCGGCTCTCCGTCATGCCCAGCTCTTGCGCCAGGTCGGCCGCCGACAGCGGGTCGGCCAGGTGGTCGGTGATGCGGCTCACGATGGCGTTGATCTGGTCGAGCTGGGTGTCGTTGTCCTCGCTTTGCAGCTGCGTGCTCGACAGCAGGCGAAAGTCAGTGCAGCGCGCCAGGTCGCTCATGAACTCACAGAAAGCGCCGAACCGGGCGAGCCCCTGGCGCGCCTTAATGCGGTGCCAATGCTCTTGCGCCTGCGCTTCCATGCCAAAGAACTCCACACCGTGGCGCGCGCGCTCCAGCAGAGGCAGCACCTCGCGCAGCTCGGGGATGGTCTCGCTGCTGGCCACCAGCGGCGCGTGCGAGAACTGGATCACCAGGTCGCGCAGCGGCACGCCGCCTTCGGGCAGATCCATACTGATCCAGTTGTGCGGCAGGCGCGGCCCGGTCAGCACCAGGTGGCCGGGCTGGAACTGACCGATCCAGTCCCCCACAAAGACCTTGCCCGAGGTCGCGGTGATCAGGTGCAGCTCGTACTCGTCGTGGTAATGCCAGCGCGCCAGCGGCGTGGGAAACCCGTGCGACAAGCAACGGATGAAGCCCGCCGTCTCGGGCGACTCGTAGCCCAGAGCGGGCGAGCGCACATAGTCGTGTTCCAGCTCGGGCTTGGTCTGGCGCGGGGCGATGGGCGTCTTCACGGTCATTGCGATAGTGGACTCAAATTACACCAGCATCAGGCGCCTGTCCGCTCCGCCACAAAAGCCAACACGCGGGCATAGGCTTTGCGCAGCGCGTCCAACAATTGGGGGTGGCTGGCCATCTCGCCCCACAGGGTCGTGTCGGCCGCATAGGCCGCCACAGGGTCAGCGGCATCGCAGATGGCATGGGCCACGGCGGGATCCATGGCCTGGTCCTGGTAGCTGTAGGGGATCTGCCCCGCGTGCCAGCGCTGCAGGTAGGCCAGGAACAGCGCTGGCAGCATGGCCACGCTGTCGAACGACGCGTTGCGCGCGAGCTTGTCGCGGATAGTGGGCGCAATCATGCCGGGGATCTTGGAGAACGCATCCATGGCCACGCGCTGGTTGGTGTCGGCAATGGCGGGGTTGCCGAAGCGGTCCAGCACCACGTCGCGGTACTGCTCCAGGTTGATGGGGCATGGTTGCTCGGGCGTGTGGAGCACAGGGATCGCGTCGTCGGTGACGTAGTCGTAGGCCATCTGGCGAATGGCCGCGTCGTGTGTGCCTTCGTGGATGTACTGGTAGCCCGCCAGCGTACCCGCCCAGGCAATGCAGCTGTGGGTGGCGTTGAGCAGGCGGATCTTGGCCTCTTCATGGGCCTGCACCGACTGCACCATCTCGACACCGACCGTTTCCCACGCGGGGCGGCCTGCAATGAAGTCGTCTTCAATGACCCACTGGATAAAGCTTTCACCCATGAGTGCTGCCTTGTCGTCCCAGCCGGTGGCAGCCTTCACGCGCTCGGCCACATCGGGCGTGGGGCGCGGCGTGATGCGGTCCACCATGGCGTTGGGACTCGTGGTGTTCTGCTCTACCCACTCTTTGAGTGGCGCATCGCCCAGCGCCTCGATGAACTGCAGCAGCCCGCCGCGCGAGCGGTCGCCGTTGTGGCGCAGGTTGTCGCAGTTCATCAGCGTCACAGCGCCCGCACCGGCTGCCCTGCGCGCGCGCAGGATGCTGACCAGACCGCCGTAGATCGTGTGGCCTGCTTGGCCGGCCTTCACGGCCGCCAAGTCGGCGCGCAGGTCGGCAAACGTGGGCCAGTCGAGCTGGTTCTGGGCATCCAGGTAGTAGCCCGCCTCGGTCACCGTGAAGCTGATGATGCGGGTGGCGGGGTCGGCACCCATGGCAATCAGCGGGGCCAAGTCGTCCTGGTAGGGGATCACCCGCTGGATCGACTCGATGACGGTGTAGTTGCGCTCGCCTTGGGGGGTGACGGTTTCGAGCGTGTAGCGCCCATCCTGCGCTTGCAGCGCCGCGATGGTGTCGGCCATGTCCGGGCGCAGGTTGCCGCCTGCGATGGCCCAGCCCGTGTCGCCCTGCTGGCGCAATGCGTGAACGTAAACGGCCTGGTGGGCGCGGTGGAACGAGCCCAGGCCCAGGTGCAGGATGAAATTCATGGTGCGTGACTGCGGGTTTCTAGAGATCAAAGTTCGTGGGCATCATCACGACGTCGCGGATGGTCATGCCGCGTGGGCGGGTGAGCATGAAAAGCACCACGTCGGCCACTTCGGAGGCCTCGATGAGGCTGCCGCTGGCCTTGGCCTCGGCCAGCTTTTCCGCGGGCCAGTCGGCCAGCAGCGAGGTAATGACGGGCCCGGGCGAGATGGAGCCCACACGAATGCCGTGCTTGAACACCTGGCGGCGCACGGTCTGCACGAAGCAGTTGACCGCCCACTTGGACGATGCGTAGACGGGCTCCCACGGGGTGGGGAAGTGCGCGGCCAGCGAGCTGGTGACGATGATGTCGCCCGCGCCGCGTTCGATCATGTGGGGCAGCACGTTGTGCACGTTCTTCATCACCACGTTGACGTTCAGGTTCAGCATGCGGTCGATGGCGTCGGGGTCGGCATCCACCAGGTCGCCACCCACATACAGCCCGGCGTTGGCGTGGAAGATGTCGAGTTGTCCCGCAATGGCCAGCGTGCGCGCAAGCAGGCTCGCACACTGCTTTGTGTCCAGCAAATCCAGCACCAGCGGCGACGCTTGGGCGCCGATGGCAGCGCAAGTCTTGTCCAGCGCTTTTTCATCGCGGTCGATAAGTACCACGTGCACTCCAGCGTCGGCCATGGCCTTTGCACTGGCAAACCCGATGCCCGATGCAGCGCCGGTGACGGCGGCCACCTTGCCGTGCAATTCCCGGCCTGCGGTCACGGCGGTCATGCAGCTGCACCCGCGACAACACGGCCCGCAGGGTCGAACCAATGGGCGTGCGACGCGTCGATGTCCAGGCTCACCGCATCGCCGGCGCGCAGGCCTGTGCGGTCGTTCTGGCGCGCCACAAACTGCGCGCCGCTGGGCGTGCTCACGTAGATCAGCGTCTCGGCGCCCAATGCTTCCACCAGGTCCACCTGGCCCGGCACCGGCGTCGCGCCGGTGTTGCGCACCGTGATGTTCTCGGGGCGCAGGCCGATGGCACCGCCCTCCGCCCCGGCGGGTGCCTGCTGTTGTACAGGCGATGGCAGCTGCGGCAGGGGCACCACATTCATCTGCGGCGTGCCGATGAACTGGGCCACGAACTGGTTGGCGGGCCGGTCGTACAGCTCCAGCGGCGTACCCACCTGCTCGATGACGCCATCGCGCAGCACCACCACGCGGTCGGCCAGCGTCATGGCCTCGACCTGGTCGTGCGTCACGTAGATGGTGGTGGCCCCGAGGTCGCGGTGCAGCTTGGCGATCTCCACCCGCGTCTGGCCGCGCAGCGCTGCGTCGAGGTTGGACAGCGGCTCGTCGAACAAAAAAACCTTGGGCGCGCGCACGATGGCGCGGCCGATGGCCACGCGCTGGCGCTGGCCGCCCGACAGCTCCTTGGGCGTGCGCTGCAGGTACTGCGTGAGGTTGAGAATGCGCGCGGCGTTCTGCACCTTCTCGTCGATCACCAGCTTGTCCACCTTGGCGAGCTTGAGCGCAAAGCTCATGTTCTCGTACACGCTCATGTGCGGGTACAGCGCATAGCTCTGGAACACCATCGCCAGGTCGCGCTTGCTCGAGGGCTGGTCGGTGATGTCGCGGCCGTCCAGCATCAGGGTGCCGCCGTCGATGTTTTCGAGCCCCGCGATCAGCCGCAGCAGCGTGGACTTGCCACAGCCCGAGGGGCCGACGAAGACGATGAACTCGCCTTGCTGGATGGTGAGGTCGATGCCCTTGATGGCGCGGTGTTCACCAAAGAATTTCTCGATGCCGCGCAGTTGAAGGTAGGCCACTCTAGTGCTCCGAATAACAGGTTGGTTCCGATCCGCCAGCAGCGGTGGTTTGAACAGGGGCGCAAGGCGCGGTAGCCGCGGAACCGGCTTTGCCGGGCCGCTGGCTGCGCCCCCTGGAGGGGGAGGCGCCGGAGGCGCTTCGGGGGGGAGTCATGTCCATTTACTTCACGGCGCCAAACGTCAGGCCCTGCACCAGCTGCTTCTGGCTGAACCAGCCAAAGACCACGATGGGCGCAATGGCCATCAGCGAGGCGGCGGACAACTTGGCCCAGAACAGGCCCTCGGGGCTGGAGTACGACGCGATCAGCGTAGCCAGCGTGCCGGCCTGGGCGGCGCTGAGGTTCAGGCTCCAGAAGGCCTCGTTCCATGACAGCACCAGGCACAAGAGGCCGGTGGACGCGAGGCCGCCCATGCCCAGCGGCAGCAGCACCAGGCGCACCTCCTGCCACAGCGTGGCGCCGTCCATGCGCGCGGCTTCCAGAATCTCGCGCGGGATGTCCTTGAAGTGCGAATACAGCATCCAGACCATGATGGGCAGGTTGGACAGCGCGAACACGATGATGAGCGCAAGCTGCGTATCGAGCAGGTGGCTCTTTTGCGCCAGCACATAAATGGGTACCAGCGCGCCCACGGCGGGCATCATCTTGGTCGAGAGCATCCACATGAGGATGTCCTTGGTGTACTTGCCCTTGAAGAAGGCCATGGCGTAGGCCGCAGGCGCGGCCAGCATCAGGTCCACCAGGGTAGAGACCACGCTGGTGATGACCGAATTCTTGGCGTACAGCAGGTAGTCGCTGCGCTCCTGCACCTCGTGAAAGTTCTCGAGCGTGGGGATGAAGAACAGCTGCGGCGGCACGGCGATGGCCTGCAACTCGGTCTTGAACGCAGTGAGGAACAGCCAACCCAGCGGAAAGAACAGCAGCAGGGCCACGCCCCAGGCGGCCACGGTGCGCAAAGCCAGCAGGCCCAGCGGGTAGTTGGAGCGGCGTCGTTTTGTCGTTGTCATGAGCGTTGCCCCGTCTTACTTGTCAAGGTTCTTGCCGACCATGCGGATCAGAAACACCGCCGCGATATTGGCCAGCAACACTGCGAACAGCGCCCCGGCCGAGGCCACACCCGCGTCGAAGTTGAGCAGTGCCTGCTTGAAGATCAGGAAGGTGACGTTGGTGCTCGCATCGCCCGGCCCGCCACCCGTGGTGGTGTAGATCTCGGCAAAGATGCTAAGCAAAAAGATGAGTTCGATCATCACCACCACGGCCACCGAGCGCGCCAGGTGTGGCACATACAGGTAGCGCAGCTGCTGCAGGTAGTTGGCGCCGTCCATGCGCGATGCTTCCAGCTGTTCGTGGTTCATGCTCTGCAATGCGGTCATGAAGATCAGCGTGGCAAACGGCAGCCACTGCCATGACACCATGACGATCACCGAGAACAGCGGGTGGTCGGTAAGCCAGTCCACCGGCTGTGCGCCAAAGAACATCCACACCTGGGCGAGCACGCCGTAGATAGGGTTCATCATCATGTTCTTCCACATCAGCGCGTTCACCGTGGGCATGACAAAGAACGGCGAGATCAGCAGCACCCGCACGATGCTCCGGCCCGGAAATGGATCGTTGATGAGCAGCGCGATCGCCACGCCGAAGAACACCGTGATGAGGATCACGCTGCCCAGCAGCAGGATGGTGTTGACCACTGCAGCCCCGAACGATGGGTCGGTGACGAAGTACTCGAAATTCTCCAGCCCCGCAAACCCCGTCTGGTCGGGCTGCATGAGGTTGTAGCGGATGAGCGAGAAGTAGATCGTCATCACCAGCGGCACGATCATCCAAAGGAAGAGCGTGGCCATGGCTGGCGTGAGCAGCAGGCGGGGAAGCAGGCGGCGGTTCATGGGAATTCCGATACAGACTTACACAACGCAGTGAGGCAAGCGCCCAGTGGGCGTAGCGAGCGGCCCGAGGTGGGGGTGCTGTACCGCAGTCGTACTCCCGTACGGCGAGGAACACCGCCCCCAGATCGGGCCGCGCAGTAGCCCAATGGGTGCTTGCCTATTTGTAGTAGCCGGCCTTCTTCATTTCGCGGTCTGCCGACACCTGGCTGGCTTTGAGCGCCGCGTCCACCGTCGTCTTGCCCGCCAGTGCCGAACTCATCTGCTGGCCCACGGCGATGCCAATCGACTGGAACTCCGGAATCGCAGCGAACTGCACCCCCACATACGGGCTCTTGGGCAGCGTCGAATCCGTCGGGTTGGCCGAGTCGATGGCCGTCTTCTCAGCGGCCGCAAAGCGCGCTGCCTTCTGGAACTCGAGCGATGCGTACGTGCTCTTGCGCGTGCCGGTGGGCACATTGGCCCAGCCGTTGGTCTTGGCCACGAGCTGGATGTATTCCTTGCTGGTGGACCAGGTGATGAACTTCTGCGCGGCGTCCACCTTTTTGGAACCAGCCGGGATGGCCAGATTCCACGACCACAGCCAGTTAGCGCCCTTGGGCGTGTTCATGGTGGGCGCCTGGGCAAAGGCCATCTGGTCGGCCACCTTGGACTGCTTGGGGTCCGCCACGAACGATGCCGCAATGGTCGCGTCCACCCACATGCCGCACTTGCCCGAGTTGGTCAGCGCCAGGATCTCGTTGAAGCTGTTGGCGGCAGAGCCGGGCGGGCCGTAGTTCTTGAGCAGGTCCACGTAGAAGTTGATCGCGTCCTTCCAGGGCTTGGACTCGAGCTGCGGCTTCCACTGCATGTCGAACCACTGGCCACCAAAGGTGTTGACCAGCGTGGTCAAGAACGCCATGTTGTCGCCCCAGCCCGGCTTACCGCGCAGGCAGATGCCGTACACCCCGTTCTTGGGGTCGTGCATCTTGGCGGCCAGGTCCTTGATCTGCGGCCAGGTGGGACGCTCGGGAACCTGCACGCCCGCCTTGTCGGCCAGGTCCTTGCGGTACATGAGCATCGAGCTTTCGCCATAGAACGGCGCAGCGAACAGCTTGCCGTCGATGGACAGGCCGTTTCGCACGGCGGGCAGCAGGTCGTCCACGTCGTACGCAGCGTCGGTTTTCAGCTCCTGCAGCCAGCCCTTCTTGCCCCAGATGGGCGCCTCGTACATGCCGATCGTCATCACGTCGAACTGGCCGCCCTTGGTGGCGATGTCGGTGGTCACGCGCTGGCGCAGCACGCCTTCTTCCAGCGTGACCCACTTGAGCTTGATGTGGGGGTTCGCCTGCTCGAAGTTTTTGCTGAGCTTTTGCATCTCGATCATGTGGCCGTTGTTCACGGTGGCAATGACCAGCTCGGTCTGCGCGCTGGCGGCGCCGCACAGCGACAGGGCCAGTGCAGCGGCCAGGGCCAGGCGCTGGGGAGCAAAAACACGGGGGGAATGTGGCATCGGAATGTCTCCTTCGTAATTGGTATGGGATCGACCGTTCAACGCCAGTGCAGGCATACGGCATTGACGAACTGAACGATACCGATGCTGCAATGCTCGATTGGTACTCCAGATGCCTCCACAAATACCAATTTGCACCAGATACTCAGGATTTATACCTAGAGGTGTCAACAGGGTATCTAACCGACCAGGAAGAGAGGGGCCGGACCCCCAGCACGGTTGAAGTCGCGGATGCCCCAAATCACTATCAAATCAATAGCGTTTGGCGCTTACCTATCAAGCGGTAGAGGCCAATTTAATTCATATTTCGTGCACCAAGGCCCACTGGGGAAGACACCACTACCCCCTCCTCCATCCATTTGCCCGTCCGCCCACGGCAGCACTGCTCCCGTCAGAAATCCACCGTGGCAGAGAGAGTCACCGTGCGAGGACTTCCTACATACAGCCAGTTGCCGGAGCCGCTGGACCAGTAGTTGCGGTTGAACAGGTTGTCCACGCCCGCGCGCAGCACCAGCGGCCGGCTCCACGCCTGGGTCTTGTAGCGGGCACCGATGTCCCAGCGCGTCCAGCCCGGAATGCGCCGCAGGTTGGCGGCGTCCACATGCTGCGCGCTGCTGGAGATCATGCGGGCCGACAGCGTCAGTCCTGGAACGGCAGCCACGTCGTGGTCGCTGCCCAGGTTGAGCTGCCAGCGCGACACATTGGGTGCGGCGTTGCCGTTGTAGGTGCCGCCTTCGGTTTTGGTCAGCCGGGCATCGTTGAAGGTCACGCCGCCCAAAAGGCGCGTGCCCCGGGCCACCTCGCCGAAGACATTGAGTTCAACGCCGCGGTTGCGCTGCTCTGCACCGACCTGGTAGGTGAACGTGCCATCGCCGTTGGACGCCACCAGCCCGCTCGGCTTCTGGATGTGGAACAGGCTCGCTGTGGTGCTGAAGCGGCCCCAATCGGCCTTCACGCCCACCTCCCGCTGCTTCGTCCGGACCGGCGGAAACACCTGTCCGGCGTTGGTGGTGCCCAGCGGCGCTGAATCGCCCTGGACCAGCCCTTCGATGTAATTGCCGTAGAGCGATACGTGCGGCTGTAGCTTGAACACCGCCGCCAGCGCCGGCGTTACCGCGTGCTCGTCGTACGCGGTGCTGCCTGCCCCGGTGGTGGTGTCGTACTTGACGACCTTCACGCGCTGGTAGCGGGCACCCAGGGTGACGGACAGGCGGTCTTGCCACAGCGAGACGGTGTCGGCCAGCGCCACAGACGGCAACTGCAAGGAATCGGTCTGTGGCGGCCGCGATGAGAAACCGTCGATGGACGGACGCGCTGTGGCCGCGGGTGCATACATGTTCGTGGCGAAGCTGTCGAAGCCGTAGTACTGCGCCGTGAAGCCGCTGTCCTTCTTCAGGTACGACGCATGCAGGTGGATGCGGTGCGTGAGCTCGCCGGCGCGCACCGTGCCCTGCAGGCCGCCTTGCACGGTGCGGTAGTTCGTCCAGTTGGGCCAGAAGTACGTGGTGGCCTGCGCATCGCCTTGCACGCTGGTCACGAACACGTCGTTGGCGAGGTAGCGGGACCGCGTGTGGCTGCCACCGGCCGCCGCAGAGAGCGTCCAGTCGGGGGTGAGGTCGTACTCGGCTTTGGCCAACAGGTAGTTGCTCTGCGACCTGGCGAATTCCCAATCCTGGGCGATGCGTTGGCTGGCCCGGGGCGGCCTGGGGATGTCAATGGCGTCGTCGATACCGAAGCCAGCGGCGCCTTGCGGCGCTTCGTTGTTCATCGTCTGGTGGCCGGCATCTACCGAGGCCCGCAACTGGCTGCCCTGGTAGTCCACGGCCAGCGCCGCAGCCCCCAGCTCGACGGACTGGCCCTGGGTGGCGGTCTTCCCGTCACGGTAGACGCCGTTGAAGCGCACACCCCACTGGTGGTCGTCGCCGAACCGGCGGCCCACGTCCAGGTGGCCGCCCAGGTTGCCTTTGGATAGGTAAGTGGTGGTCAGGCGGGTCAGCGGCACGTCGCCCGCCCGCTTGGGCACCAGGTTGATGGCGCCGCCCACCGCGCCGCCCGCCCCAGGCGCCATGCCGTTGAGCAGCGCGTTGGGGCCCTTGAGCACCTCGACGCGCTCGGCCGCTTCGACCGCCACGGTACGGTTGGTGGCGATGCCGCCGATCCCGTCGAACAGCACCGAGTCCTGCACCGAGAAGCCGCGGATCAGAAAGATGTCGCCCCCCGCAGCAGCGTTGGTCAGGCTGTAGGACACCGTGCGCACGGACGGGTCGTTGGCCAGCACATCGGCTACGGTGATCGCCTGCTGGTCCTGCATGAGTTCGGCCGTGTAGCTGGTGATGTGAAACGGCGTGTCCATCAGGCTCTGGTGACCCAGCAGGCCGACCCGGCTGCCCGTGGCAACCTGGCCGCCGGCATAGGCGGGCGGCAAATCGCCGGGCGCTGCCTCGGCGCTGGCCGTCACGGTGACGGCGCCCAGGGTGGCGGCATCGCTGAGCCGCGGTGCCTGCGCTGCAGGGCGCGATGCCTCGCGCAGCGTGAAGACGCCGCCCGTGGCCTGCCGCAGCTCCAGCCCCGAACCCGCCAGCGCGCGGCGCAGTGCCTCGGGGGCATCGAAGCGGCCCCGCACGGGCGCCGCGTTGCGGCCTTCCACCAACTGCGCATCGGCGGTGAGGGCCAGGCCTGCGTCGCGCGCGATGCGGTTGAGGGCCGCCCCCAATGGCCCGGCGGGCAGGTCGTAGTCGCGCACCGCCGCAGCGCTGGCCGTGGCCGCGGGGGTCTCTGCCGTGGCTGGCTGTGCAGCCACCGCAGAGGCCGCCAGCGCGAGCAGCAGCGCCGCAGCGCAGGGGTTCAGCGGAAAGGGGAGAACAGCAGAGGGCATGGGTCAGGCTCCGAAACGGGTCACGTCAGAAAAGAGGGGCAACCGCGCGGATGCACGGTCTCTGTCTGATTGCCGAACGGGTGCCGAAAAGTGAGAGGGGGCCGGGGCAATTTCTTTTTCGGGCCGGCATCGTTGGTGGATGGGGTGCCAGCTGGCAGCGGCGCTCTGGGTTGATCTGCTTCGGCGGGTGGATCTGGGTTGAACTGAATGGAACCGTCGATCAGCCGCACCAATCCGCTCATCTTTTGATAGCTTCCAGCGCTTGCCCATCAAGCGGTAGCGGCCTATTTTCTTAGTATTTTCATCCTCAGGGCGCAGCACGCGGCTTGAGCATGACCCACCAGCGCGTGGTCCAGACCACCTCCACCGGCACGGCCGCAGTCAGAGCCAACAGGGCCTGGTCGGTGTCCGCCAGGGGCAGCGTGCCCGTCACGCGCAACCCGGCCACACGGGGGTCGACACCCAGGTGGCCGACCCGGTGCCGCGCCAGCATGGCCACCACCTCGCCCAAAGGTTGGTTGTCCACGACCAGCATGCCGTCCTTCCATGCGTCGGCATCGGGCGGGGCCGCCCACGGGTCCACCCACCCGCCTTCCAGCCGCGCGCCCTGCCCGGCCGACACGATGCGCTCGGCAGCGCACGGCTCGGACGCTGCTGCCGCACAGTTCGCCGGGCGGGCCGCAACGGCCGACTGGGTGACCGCGACCTCGGTGGCGGGCGCGCCACGGCCCTGCGCCCCATCGCTGCCAGCGGTGTGCGCCCGTGGCCAGCGGCGCACGGTGAAGCGGGTGCCCAGAGCGCGCAGGCTGCCGTCCTCGGTCAGCACGACGAACGGGCGTCGCTCGGCCGGGTCGGCATGGCTGGTTTCCACGGCCACCTCGCCCGCGCGCAGGTGGATGGCGCGCTGGTCTTGGCTGAACACGACATTCACAGCGCTGCGGGTGTTCAGGTGCAGCACGGTCTGGTCGGGCAGCACGATGGTGCGGCGCTCGCCGGTGGCGGTGCGGTGGTCGGACAGCAACTGGCCCACGGGCTGGTAGCGGTCCAGCACCAGCACCCCGCAGGCCACCGCCAACGCCAGTCCCAGCACGGCGCCCGCCACACGGGCAGGACGGCGCCGGCGCGGTGGCAGCAGCAACGCTGCGCGGGCTCCGGGACCTGCGGCGGCGCGGGCCAAGTGCTGGTCGATGTCGCCCAGCTGGCGCCAGGCGCGGGCATGGTCGGGGTGTGCGGCCACCCAGTCGGCCAGGGCTTGGGCGTCCGCCGGCGAGGTATCGCCCTCGCCCTGGCGCAGTTGCCAGCCGATGGCGGCCTCCAGCACGGCAGGCGGCACGGGATGGTCGTCGCCTGTACCACCAGGTGGGCCGCCCATTGTCCAGCCCGCACTGCTCACGCCGCGCCGCCAAAACGCAGGTGGTAGGCGTGGCGCATGGCGTTGGCCAGGTATTGGCGCACGCGGGGCAACGACACCTGCAGCCGCTCGGCAATCTCTGCATGCGTGAGACCATCGAGCCGGTTCATGAGCCACGCTGCGCGCGTTTTGGGCGTCAGGCCCTGCAACAATGCATCGACCGCGTGGAGCATCTGCACGGCGGCCAGGCGCTCTTCGGGGGATGGCTGCAGCACCTCGGGCTGCAGGGCCAGGTCTGCCAGGTAGGCGCGCTCCAGTTCACCCCGGCGCCAGAAGTCCACCAGCAGCCCGCGTGCCACCGTGGTCAGGTAGGCGCGCGGCTCGCGCATCGCGTCGGGGGCGATGGCGGTCGGCCGTGCGAGCAGGCGCACGAAAGTGTCCTGCGCCAGGTCGGCCGCATCGTCGGCACAACCGAGCCGCCGGCGCAGCCAGGACTGCAGCCATCCGTGGTGGTGGCTGTAGAGCGCGTGCAGGGGATGAGCGGCAGACATGGCGTGACGGCCTTTTTGAGAATGATTCTCGATTATAGAAACACATTCCCGCCCAGATCCTGGGCACGCCACCACGCGGACAGGTCGGCTGCGCGCTCAGCGCCGCGCGTTTTCCATCATCGTGGCAACGTGGGCCGGCAGGGTCTTCGGGGTCCCCAGGTCCTGCACGTCCCATTCCTCCCCGCCGGTCAGCAGCCATACGCGTACCGTGTCGGTGGCGGCGTGGATCACGATGGCGGCGGCCGCCGTGTCGCCTGCGTCCGGCCGGTTGCCGGTGATGTAGAGCATGGAGCCGTCTTGCCGCAGCGGCCCACTCACCTGCAGGTTGTCCAGCAGCACGTTGTAGTTGGCGAGACCGAGCAGCCCACTCAGCCGCTCGGCCAGCGGGCCGGCACGCAGGAAGTCTGAGCCCCCGACCGGATAGTTGCCTACCTGGGTTTGCAGGTTCCCCCAGGGATTGGCGGGCGCGGCAGGTACGTCGTTGAGCACAGGACGCGCGACCTTGCGCGGCGCAGTGGGCGCGGTGGGTACCGTACCCACGCAACCCGGCAGCAGCACCGCCAACGCAAGAGCGGCCAGCACGGCGCGTGACAAAGGGGCTGGAGAGACAGGGCGCATGATCGGGGGCTTCTTTCTAGAAAGTGACCCGTCCTACCCAGCGTTGACACGTGGACCTTTCAAAAGGGCATGTGTCATGGAATCGAGTGTCAAACGCACGCAGCGCGACTACACGCTGGCCTTTAAATTGGCGGTGGTGGAGCAGGTAGA
>NZ_JAMXAX010000339.1 GCF_023913775.1 Acidovorax facilis | reverse complement strand
TCAAGCGCTGCGGCTGAGAATTGCGGCTGCGCCGTATTGCCCGTAGGGGCTTCTGTTTTCTTCTTGCGTGGCATTCATGCTCCAAGTCGACATGCTATGCCTCACACACAAACTTTCTGACACTCCCACTCCCGGTGACACGACTCGCCGGCTGCGCGTCGTGTGCCCACTTCTGGAGGCATCGTAGTGGCGTCCACAGCGCAGTCCTGCGATTTCTCCGGTCGATTTTTACCTTTCCAAGTGCTCAAATCTTGCACCACTCGATCAGTCCTTGGGGGTGCGGACGAAAACTTGGACTACTAGAAGGTAGTTCATGTATTCCTACGAAGACCGAATCCGAGCCGTTGAGCTGTACATCAAGCTCGGCAAACGCACCAGCCCGACCATCAGACAGTTGGGG
>NZ_JAMXAX010000338.1 GCF_023913775.1 Acidovorax facilis | reverse complement strand
TACCTGCTCCACCACCGCCAATTTAAAGGCCAGCGTGTAGTCGCGCTGCGTGCGTTTGACACTCGATTCCATGACACATGCCCTTTTGAAAGGTCCACGTGTCAACGCTGGGTAGGACGGGTCACAGGGCAGAAAAAAGCCGAGGCCCCGTGAGGGGCCTCGGCTTTTGAGCGTGAGACTGCGTCGGTGTGCCGACCGCAGTACCTGCCGCGCGAATTACATGGCGCTGAATTCGCCCGAAGGGATCTTGCCAGTGCGCAGGGCTTCAGCAGCCTGGGCGCGCACAGCAGCGCGGTCAGCCGTGGACGTGTAGGTCACCACACGCGAACCAGCGGGCTCGATGCTGCGGGTCTGGGCCACGGTGGCGGCTTCAGCGGCCACTTCGGCACGGGTGCGGTTCGTGTCGAACTTCA
>NZ_JAMXAX010000337.1 GCF_023913775.1 Acidovorax facilis | reverse complement strand
AGCCCCAACCCGGCCGCCGCCACCAGCGCTCCTTCGGATGCCATCCCGGTCCTGCAGGTGCTGGCGCAAACGGACCGTACCCTGCGCATGGCCCCCGCAGAGCTGGCCAAAGAGATTGCCCGCCTGGGCGAGGCGGAAGATGCCTCGGTGGAGACCCCCCTCCTTCTGGCAACAGCATTGGCCCAGACGCGCCAGCCCGTCGATACGGCCCGTGCCCTGGGCCTGGTGCAGCGGGTGATGAGCAACACCACGGCAGCGGCACAAGCCCTCCACCCCCTGGCGCGGCTGATGGAGTCGCGGCTTCTGCAGCAACGCAGGCTGGAAGACCAGCTGGAGCGGCAGGGCCAGCAGCTGCGCGAGGCACAGCGCCGCAACGACCAGCTCAACGAACGGCTGGAGGCCGTGCGCGCCATCGAACGCAGCCTGACCACGCG
>NZ_JAMXAX010000336.1 GCF_023913775.1 Acidovorax facilis | reverse complement strand
GGATGGTGGTGAGCTGGACCATTGGCACGAGCCCGGACGCTGAACTGGTCAACACCATGCTGGATGCTGCTATCGAGACAGTGGCAGAAACCACCGCTAGGCCGGTAGTTCATTCCGATCGCGGAGGGCACTACCGCTGGCCTGGCTGGCTATCGAGAATGAGCGATGCCAAGCTCACCCGCTCCATGTCACGTAAGGCGTGCTCGCCTGACAACGCGGCGTGTGAGGGCTTCTTCGGCCGGCTGAAGAATGAGCTGTTCTATCCTCGGGACTGGAAGGGCACGACCATCGAGCGGTTCATTGAGGTGGTCGACGACTACATCCGCTGGTACAACGAGAAGCGGATCAAGATCTCTCTTGGCTCCCTCAGCCCTATCGAATACCGGGTGAGCCTTGGACTTGCGGCATAAAACCAGTCCAAGTTTTTATCCGCACCCCC
>NZ_JAMXAX010000335.1 GCF_023913775.1 Acidovorax facilis | reverse complement strand
CCTGCCCTCGCGCCGCGCTGTGCTGCAGGCGGGCAGTCTGGTGCTGTTGCTGGGCACGCAGCAGATTGCACGCGGCGCCACCATCCTGGCCGTGCGCGTGTGGCCCGCCCCCGAGTATTCGCGCGTGACCATCGAATCCGACGGTGCGCTGGTGGCCAAGCAGTTTTTCGTGACCACCCCGCCCCGGCTGGCGGTGGACATCGAGGGCATCGACCTGAGCCCCGAGCTGCGCGAGCTGGTGGCCAAGGTCAAACCAGACGACCCCAACATCGCCGGTATCCGTGTGGGCCAAAACGCACCCGGCGTGGTGCGTCTGGTGGTCGACCTGAAACAGGCGGCCATGCCCCAGGTGTTCACGCTGCCCCCCGTGGCGGCCTACCAGCACCGGCTCGTGTTTGACCTGTACCCCGCCGCACCGGTGGACCCGCTGGAGGCGCTGATTGCCGAAC
>NZ_JAMXAX010000334.1 GCF_023913775.1 Acidovorax facilis | reverse complement strand
GTTAGACAGAGGCTCGTGCTGCAGTCCTGCACTATCCCTGCCCCGCAGTGCGCGATTCAGGCAATCGCAAACGGCGCGCGGTCTTTGCCTGCAATCCACTGGGGCGGCTTGCCCCGGCCGGACCAGGTGGCGCCGGTATCAGGATCGCGGTATTTGGCGGCGACTTTCTTGGGGGCGGGTTTCCAGGGGAACACCTGCTGGGCGGTGAAGCCGAACTCCGCGATCAATTCATGGACGGTGGCCAGCGCCTGCACGGATTCCGCCTTGTGGGCCTGGGCGATTTGCGCGTCGAGGGATTTTTTCTGGGCCAGGAGTTCGGAGTAGCTGGGCATGGAAAAGCGAGGAAACGAAGAAGAAGAAGAAGAAGACTGTGACGATGGCAACGAGTCAGAGGGGGGTGGTGGTCAGCCCCAATGCTCCGGCCCAGGCACTGCTATGGGGCCGCAGTAGTGGATTGTGCCGCCTGTCCGCCCCGCCG
>NZ_JAMXAX010000333.1 GCF_023913775.1 Acidovorax facilis | reverse complement strand
CGTTGCTCAAGAGGCTGGACAAAGCCATCGGTAAGTTCTACGACGGCGGGGACGCGGTTGACGAGATCAACGGCTGCTGAAGGGAGCCGACATCGCCGTCAAGGTGGCATGGCTGGCCGCTTACGCTTATCTGGCTGTTGTAGCGCCCCAGGATGCGCGAGCCCTGCGGGATCAGCAGGTACCTACCCGTGGCCGTGTCGTAGACCGGCTCGGTCACGGTGGCGATCACGTCGCCCGGCAGGTCCGACTGGATCCCTGTCAACAGGGCTGCCGGAATCACCGTCCCGGCCATCACCTGGTAGGGAGAGGCAGGCATCTGCAGGCTTCCTGAATTCCGGGTTTCCGTGGAACCGCCTTTCAGGAAGGCTTCCTTCTGCTCCTGCCGGTTCTGGACAGCCGTGGGGTCCGCAGGCTGGGCTGCCGTTGAGGCAGGTCCCGCCGCCAATGGATCGAACCCCGCCAGCCCGGATGCCGCAGGCGCTGCCATCCCCA
>NZ_JAMXAX010000332.1 GCF_023913775.1 Acidovorax facilis | reverse complement strand
CATCCACGATGGTGCCGGTGTTGACCTTGAAGCCGCGCTCCTGCAATTGCTGGCCTACCTTGGCAAACAGGGCTTCACCCAGTTTTTGCTCATTGAGCAGTTTGCGAAACTTCAGCAGCGTGGTGGCGTCGGGCACGCGTTCGCGGCCCAGGTCAATCCCCACAAAGCGGCGCAGACTGGCACTGTCATACAGAGCCTCCTCGCACGCCAGATCGGCCAGGTTGAACCAGTGCTGAAGAAAATGGATGCGCAGCATGCGCTCAAGGCCAATGGGCGGGCGGCCGTTGCCTGCTTTGGGGTAGTGCGGCTCTATCACCTGGCACAGAGCGGCCCATGGCACTATTGTCTCCATGGTCCGCAAGAACTCTTCGCGTCGGGTGGGTTTGCGCGAATGCTCGAATCCGTTGTCTTGATCTGCGGCCATTGCCAAGGTCTGCTGCTTCATCTGCGGATAACGTTTGACCCCTCTCAATGGTGGACCTTAATCAGCGTTGCC
>NZ_JAMXAX010000331.1 GCF_023913775.1 Acidovorax facilis | reverse complement strand
CGCGGATCAGTGCGATCGCATCGGGCGGCGCCCCCTTCGGAAACGTTTTCAAGGCCCGCACCATCGCGGAGACGATCTCCCGCGCTGCGCCTTCCCCCTGGAACCGGCTGTGGGCATAGACGAAGCGGCAGACCCCAAAGCGCTCCAGCCGCTCTGACTCCTTCCGGAAATCCCCCAGCCCCGCAGCATCCTCGGGCGCCACCACGAGCACGCAGCGGTAGTCCCAGGGCGGCTCCAGGCGCCGGTTGTGCTCGAACACCCCTTCGCGCTGCAGGCGCTCCCGGATCTCGCGCTTACGCGCTTCCAGGTCCCCGAGCGTGTACTCGGGATCGATGGCCTCGATCTCCAGGCTGAAACCGTACTGCGCATGGAACACCGGCCGCGCCAGCACCAGCAGCTTGATGCCCGCACCGATGACCGCGCCCGTGGCCTTCTCGAATTCCGGCAAGATGCGCGCGGCCGTCGCGCTCCAGATCATCGCCCGGGCCTTGGCAACG
>NZ_JAMXAX010000330.1 GCF_023913775.1 Acidovorax facilis | reverse complement strand
CCGTCACCATGGGCGCGGGCACCGGCAGATGCCGCAGCGTCTCGATCGCATCCATCACGGCGCGGGCGCGCTGCGCGCGTTCCGCCGCCGAGTGTTCCAGCAGGCTGGCCAGGTCTTCCCGGTGCCGCTGGCGCGCATGCTTGGTCAGCTGGCGGCGGATGTCGCCCAGCATTGCGCGAGAGGACTGGCCGTCGGCCCTGTCCACCCCAAGATATTGGGCAACGGCCGCTCGCGCACCCAGGCCCGCGTACCAGGCGCGCAGCGCCGCGAGGGCCGCGGTGCCGGGGAATTCCTTTTCCGCATTCGCCGGCTTGGAGACTCGGGTACTTTTCACGATCGCCAGTTTAGCGGAATGACATGACTATGGCGATAAGAAAGATTATCGTAATAGCATCGTCAATGAACGCGTCATGAGGCCGATGCAGTTTGCGACGGCTATCGTTCCGAGCTACCGCTAGGTGCATGCCCTTCGCGGTAGTCAAGGCAGTCCTGGGGGG
>NZ_JAMXAX010000032.1 GCF_023913775.1 Acidovorax facilis | reverse complement strand
GCCGCCCGAGGCCATGGCTTTGCGGGCTGCTCCCAGACCCGTGGTTCGGCTGAGTCGGCGCATGCTGGCGCTCGGTGCCGGCGGCCTGGCCGCACTGGTCCTGGGCGCCACGGTGTGGTCGCTGCAGCCCATGCGGCGCGGGAGTGAGCAGCCCGCGGAGCTGTACAACGTGGACCGGGTGGCGAAGTCCGAAGGCCTGGAGCGCTTGCCCAAGGACTACACGGGGGTGACGCCGGTGCTGCCACCGTCTGTGCCGGTGCTCGGTGAACCGTTGCCGGGCGATCTGGGGCCGGCCATCGTGAAAGCGCAGCAGCCGTTGGCACAGCAGGCCGCTGATCCGGCGCAACTGGCGGCCGATGAGGCGGCCCGTTCGGGGGTGTTCTTCAAGGGCGCGGGTGGCAAGGTAGCGAACGGGGGCTCTGATGCATCGCTGAACGCGCCCACCAACCGAGGCGGTCAGGGTGCGAGCCACCAAGCGTTCAACCCCCTGGCGCTGACCACAGGTCAGGGCGGTGGTGCCGCGCCCTCTACCGATCCGACGGCGGTGCAGAACCGCCAGGATGCGAAGGAAGGTTTCTTGACCAAGGCCGCTGGTGGCGAGGCGGCCACGCGCAACCCGGGAGGCCTGCAGATGCCGACGTCGCCTTACCAGGTGATGGCCGGCACCGTGATTCCCGCCGCACTGGTGACGGGGATCAACTCCGACCTGCCTGGCCAGGTGATCGCCAACGTGACCGAAGCGGTCTATGACACGGCGACGGGGCGGCATCTTCTGATCCCGCAGGGTTCGCGCCTGATCGGTCGCTACGACAGCCAGGTGAGCTTCGGGCAGCGCCGTGTGCTGCTGGTGTGGACGCGGTTGATCCTGCCGGACACGTCCTCGGTGGCACTGGATCGCCTGCCCGGCATCGACCCGGCGGGCTACGCCGGTCTGGAAGATGGTGTGGACTGGCACTGGGGCCGCATCCTGGCGGGCGCGGCGCTGTCCACGCTGCTGGGCATGGGCGCCGAACTGGCCGCGCCGGAGAACAGCACCGACGGCGACCGCATCGTGGTCGCCGGGAGGGAGAGCGTTCAGGAAGCGGTGAATCAGGTGGGCCAGGAGATCACGCGGCGCAACCTGAGCATCCAGTCCACGCTCACCGTCCGGCCGGGTTTTTCGATGCGGGTGATGGTGAACAAGGATCTGGTACTGCGGCCATACCAGCCGCTGATGTTTCAGCGGGGAGGAGACCAGTGAGCAAAGGAAGCAGTCGCCTGAGCCTGGGTCCGATCCCGAAACCAGAGGCAGTGAAGCTCACGATCTCGGTGTCAGCCGAGTTGAAGGCCCAACTCGATGCCTACGCGGAGGTGCATGGCCGGCTGCACCAGGCGCCGGTGGATGCGGTTGCGTTGATTCCGCACATGCTGGCAGCGTTCATGGCGCGGGATCGTGCCTTCAAGGTGATGGCTCGACGATAGGAGCGATGTGGAATCCGCTCAGACCGGCTCGAAGGGGCGGCGGGGCTTGGCGTGCGCGATATAGCGCTGGCAGAGTTGCCAGTAGGCATTGAACAAGGATTCGGCGTCGTGAACCTGCGCCGCGAATTCTTCGATCGTCATACTGATCGAGTCATCGACGCGGTCGGGCGACATGTCCCATTGGAGGGGAACGAAGACCAGCAGTGGCTCCGCATCGATCAGGCGCCCTGGGGGCTTGAATTTGTACTTGCCGGGAACGCCCCAGCGGCCGTGCGCGTAGTCGTTTCTCAGGGCGCGTGCCTGATGGGCGTTTTCGAACCATGCTGAGAACTCGGCCAAGGCTTTGGGCCCCGCCGGTTCGTACACGTCCATGATCAGCACTTCGAGCTTTTTCAGGCGATCCCCCAGCCTTGCCTGCCTCGCCGTGAGGAGTTCGGACACATCCTGCTGACAGTGGGGGCCAAGCCAGTTCAATTGAAGCCCGACATTGAAGTCGAACCGAGCAATCGCGTGCACCAGCCGGCCAAGCAGGCGATGAAACTCATCGCTGAATGGGTCAGCTGCTTGAACTGTGGATCGGGGCTTTTTTGTCATCGAGCTTGAGGCGCGTGGGAGCTTTCGATCGGTCGCCGGTGTCGGCACGATGATGGTGCCGAAGCGATCATGAAAATGTGGCTGCTTCTGACAAGAACTTCTTCGCTTGGCTTCGCATCCCTTGAGCAATCGGGGTCCAGATCCGATCCGGAAAGTCCTTGGGCAGATGGGCCTCGACCTCAGACAAAGCGGGCTCAAGCGTGCGGATCACCTCCAGCATTGCATGCCAGACATCTGGCCCACCGTTCTTCATGGCGAGGTCGTGCCAGTGGCGCGCCTGGATCGTGTGCAGGTGGTAGTGCGTGTTTTTTGAGCGAATCGCCATGGCCAGGCGCACATCGCGCAGATGGATTTGTCCACGGCCTCTGCCCACGTAGGGCCACACGGACAAGACGTCGTAGAGCGGCGTCATGTCGTAGGCGTTGCCCTGACGCAGGAAGATCGAGAAATTCTTGGCGTGCCCGTCAGGTGCAGCCATGAGCCAGAAAACCAACTGCGTGAGCAGGAAGACGAGCCGGTCCGTGAAGGCGTCAGTGCTTCCAGACAGCAACTGGAGTCCCTCGGCCAGGGTGGGGCCGCCATCCTCTTCGTACTTCATGCGCGGAGGCTGACCCAGCGCCTGGCAAAAGTCTTCCTGGGGCAGCCGGGCGATCCACTTTCCGTCATCCATCCACTCACGGTCGAACCGTTCGACGATCAATGCACGTTGATCACCAAAGCTGGCCATCTCGGTCCGTGCAATGGGCAGTCCCAGCGCCTCGATGATCTGGGCACAAACCCATTCGTTCTCCACGGAGTTGAACATCTCCACCCGGCTCGTGTTGGCGATGACCCCGAGGGGAAGTTTGAAGATGTGCGTGCTGGGGGTGGCGCCAAGCGGTCGGCACCATTGACCGTTCACCAAGGTGAAGGCGGTCTTCTCCTGAGCGCCGGCCAGGGAGATCCGGAAGGCCGGCGCTTCGTTTCCGGGGTGGGTTCGCGGGTCGGCCGGGACGGCGTGCAAGGCGTCTGCGACCTCGGCCTCGGTCAGTGGCTCACACGCGACGCGGTCCCAGCCGTCGGGTGTGGTCCCTTCGGGCAGCAACTGCACGGCACCCACACAATCGCGGCCAATGGCTTCCAGCAGGGCGAAGGCATCCAGCGTCTTCGTCTTGAAGCGTCTCCCGATACGTTCTCGGATCCGTTCGTTGTCAGGCAGGAGGTTGTCGAAATAGTTCGCGACCACGTCACCTTTGATCTCCAGTGTGCGGGTGAGTGGCAGCGACAAGGACAGGGGACGTGACTTCTCAGATTCGGGCCAAGTGTGGGCATAGGTGAAGCTGTGGGTGCCTCGATGGACATGCCACGTCCCTACCCATTCGCCGTTCATCCAAGCATTGAGCGCCGCCATCACCAGGAGCCCTTCTTGAGGCGGATGATGAAATTGCGCTTGGAGGTCGGCACGACATCGGCGTTTGGGTTGATGTCACGAAGCATTTGTCCGTCGGATGAGGACATGGTGCCAGTGCGACTGACCAGAACCGATGTTGGCAAGTGCTTGCCCCCTCCAGTCAACGGCAAGGTCTGCCATTCGCCTGTTGGTGGCACGTTGACTGCTGGGGGCTTCACGGGTTTGTGGGCGTTTTTGGATGGCGCCAGCTTCCCCATGTTCACGCTGCCCAAGGGGCTGCGTTCTGCTTTGTCAGCATCATCCCGAAGGACCAAGGAGGTCTGCAGCGCCGACAGCATCCGCATCAACTGGTCAACGCTCACAACCCCGGGGTTGTTCTCGATTTCAGCCACTCTGGCCTGGCCAACACCGAGCAGGCGCCCCAGAGCCGCCTGGGTCAGGCCACGCTCTTTCCTGAGCGCGCGCAGGTGCTCACGCAGTTGGGTCGGAAGGTGAATGGTGTAGTCCATGGCAGCACAGTATTTGGAATAGCCAATGTACTGGTTTCGCCCAATAATGTCAAAATACTTGCTATGGTGTATTTATAGAAAAAACTTACCAAGTCCAGTATTTTGGAGCCCAACCCCTACTTAAAACAGGCGCGATTACAGGGGTCGGAGGCAGGAGTTCGACCTTGGCGCTACGAAGGACGAGATTGACGAGGGTTCCAGCATCAGCTAACAGACGGCTCAACGCACAGGGCGGCTGCACAACGCTTGAGCAGCTCACAAAGAAGCTTGGCCTCTTCTGCTGACAGCGTGGAAAGCATCTGTCGCTCAACCACGTCGGCCGCCTTTGCGCCCTCAGCGACGGCCCTTTGGCCCGCCTTCGTCAGCTCGGTCATGATGACCCGGCCATGCTCCGGATGCGGACTGCGCGCGATCAGGCCCCCGCGCTCTAGGTTGACCAGGATGGCCTGCATGGTCTGCGGCGTCACGAACGCCGCTCGAGCCAGCTCGGCATTCGAGATGCGAGGGTTCCCGGCGACAGCAAGCAGAACAGCGTTCTGCGGTGCGGTGATGCCGAGTCGCGCGAGTTCGGCATCCAGGCGGTGCCGCAAACGATGTTGCGTGATCTTCAGATTGTAGCCAATCCAGTCGGCTCCGCTGCGAGGTGCCACTTTGGTCGTTGACATATCAGGCCCCTTACATTATTATCAGTCCACTGATATTAACCGACAGGGATTTACATGACAACGCCAATCGGCCCTGACTTCATCGCCTTGCAAGTGCGCGACCTCGCTGCATCCCGCAAGTTCTACGTGGAAATCTTTGGGTTCAAAGCCGCGGCGCAGAGTTCGCCCGGCGCCGTCGTTCTCAAGACCGAACCGATTCCGCTGGCGCTGCGAGAGCCTCTTCGTCCGCTTCCCGAAGCCGGGTCGCTCGGAGTGGGCATGGTGCTCTGGGTCGCATGCGACGACGCCGACGCACTGCACGACCTCATTGTCAAGCGGGGCGGCGCGATCCTCAGCCAGCTGGCCGACGGCCCCTTCGGTCGCTTCTTCGTCGCCGGTGATCCCGACGGCTACGCGATCACTTTTCATACGGCGCGACGCTGACCGCGGCCCAGGCCGTTCAACCAACTGGAGACTCCAAATGACCATCCTCGACCCGTCCGCCGGCTACTTCATCCTCATCAACACGTTCACCGTTGAACCTGAGATGAAGGCTGAGGCGTTGCTGGCGAGCCTGTCGAAGGCGACCGAAGACGTCTTTCTTCACGCGCCGGGCTTCGTCTCCGCGAACCTGCACATAAGCGATGACCATCGCCACGTCGCGAATTACGGCCACTGGCGCAGCAAGAAAGACTATGAGGAGGCGGGAAAGAATCCAGCGGTGCAGCGCCACATGCGCGAGGCGGCGAAGTTCGTCACTTCTTTCGAGCCGGTGTTCTATGAGCTGGCCAAGGTGCACGTCGCGGAACGAGAGGCATGAGGGCCTCGTGTTCAACGTATTTCTGGCAGAGACCTGTGGAGTTGTGACGTCAACTTTATGGTCAATGAGTTTGAGCGCAAGTGTGAACGATTGGGCTCGCTGGGTGTAGTCCATCTCATCTCGCCTAGTTGATCTGTTCCAGATCAATGAGATAATCGCTCCAAGCTTGGTGGTTCGTTTCCACTAGCCCACTCGATCAGTCCGGTGTACCCAGCGGTGTACCCAAAGAACAGATGAGATGGGAAAAGTGAGTATTGGCGTGGGTTCGAGGGCCTTTTTAGAACCAGTCCCAGGCCACCATTCACCTATCCGCAGACGTCCATAGGCGTCCAGCAGATGACAAAATCCCTAAGCAAATCAACCGCTTAGGGATTTTTTTTGTCCATACGCGTCCACGGCTGTCCATGCCAAGCCAGCCACTTGTGGGGGCAACTTTGGGGGCAACTGCTAAATTTGGGGCAGCTGCCCCCAAAAGTTGCCCCCAATGCCTCTGACAGACACCGCAATTCGCCGCGTTATTCCCGGCCCCAAAACCCAGAAATTGACCGATGGCCAGGGCATGTACCTGGAAGTTGCCCCAAGCGGTGGGAAGTGGTGGCGCCTCAAGTACCGGATTGCAGGCGTTGAAAAGCGCCTGTCGCTGGGCACCTACCCCGACACATCGCTGAAAGCCGCCCGCGACAAGCGGGATGAAGCCCGCGCGCTGATCGCCCAGGGCATAGACCCCAGCGACGTGCGCAAGGCGTCCAAGGTGCAGACCCAGGCCGACGAAGCCGACGCGGCGCGTGAGGCTGCAGGGCTGCCTCCGCCTGACAGCTTCGAGCAAATCGCCCGCGAGTGGTACGAAACCCGCAGAGAGGACTGGTCAGCGTCTTATGGCCAGAAGATCATGCGTCGGCTGGAGGTGGATGTTTTCCCGTGGCTGGGCGCCAAGCCCATCACATCCATCACCCCGCCGATGGTCCTGGCCGTGCTGCGCCGCGTGGAAGGGCGGGGCGTGGTTGAAACGGCCCATCGGGCGCTGGAGAACTGCGGGCAGGTGTTCCGGTATGCCGTGGCCACCGGGCGCATCGTCAGCGACCCGGCCCGCGACCTGAAAGACGCACTGCGTCGGCCGATGGTGAAGCACTTCCCGGCCATCACCTCGCCAGAGCGCTTGGGCACGCTGCTGCGCGCCATTGACTCCTACCGTGGGACTCCCGTGGTGAACGCAGCGCTAAAGCTGCTGCCGATGCTACTGCTGCGCCCTGGGGAGCTGCGGCAAGGTGAATGGCCTGAAATCAATCTGGCGGCCGCAACCTGGGCTGTGCCTGCGGCCCGGATGAAGCGCGAGAAAGCCGGGAAGCTGTACGGCAAACCGCATCTGGTTCCCCTGGCGCGGCAGGCCGTGGCCATCCTGGAAGAACTGCAGCCCATCACCGGCAACGGCGTGATGGTGTTCCGTGGCGAGCGCACCCACTCGCGCCCCATGAGCGACGCGGCCATCAATGCCGCCTTGCGCGCCCTGGGGTTCAGTGCCGACGAGGTGACCGGCCATGGCTTCCGGGCGACCGCACGCACGATGCTGGTGGAGCGCCTGGGCGTGGCTGAGTCTGTGGTGGAAGCGCAGCTCGCGCATTCGGTGAAAGACAGCCTGGGCCGTGCCTACAACCGCACCGAGTTCATCGCGGAGCGCGTGACCATGATGCAGCTCTGGGCCGACTACCTCGACCAACTACGCGCCGAGCTGCCTGCGCACTGACCTGATAGCCGGGTGCCGAGCCAGGCGGCAGGCTGCGAAACGGTTTTGACCCGTGGCGCGCGCGAGGCCCCACGCCTGCCCTCTGTGCTTGATGAGTTGTTTCTGTCGGCACCCCTGAACAAACGCAAACCATACGTGGAGCGGGCCTTCGCGCCGTTTTCGGGCCGCGTTCACTGTCGGGAATCGTCGGCATCTGTGGGCCGTGTGCCGCGTGCCGCCTGGGCCTGTGACGTAACGGAAAGAATGCTTTTTCAAACTAGAAATACTTGGAATCAACTACCTACAAACCCACCAATGAAGACCAGTTTGTAGGCTTTGTAGGTAGTGCTTTTCGGGTATCTCAAATTTGAATTGATATGGGTTCCAGTGGGGTGCATGCCGGTGGCTTGGGCAAAACGCTTGCTCGCGCTTCGACGGTCGGTAAACCCTTCAAAGCCTACAAACCCCACCAAGCAGCGCGGCCGATGGCTCCAAGCCAAAGCGAGCGCTTGTTTTCACATGCTCGCGTTTCGTCCAAAAATAACCCCTCAAAACCCACCAAACCCACCAAGGCCGGTTAAGACTGCATTGGGAGCTGCGGTGTGACTGTGTCGCGTTGCGCGCAAGCGCGCCTACGGGGGCGTGGAGTGTTTAGTGGCCCGGCTGGCAAATGCATCAACCCCGGCCAAGTCTCTCCAGCATCAGATTTGCTGGAAGCGGCCTGATGTGCTCCACGGCACTTCCATGGCCGCACGTTCAGTGGCGCAGGCCTGGTCGACGATCCGTGGCCACCATTGAACGAGTTGCGCCGTCATTTCCCAATAGGGCTTGCTTGCCCACGACTTCTGCAGCACGAAAACCGATAGACCGTACTGGCGCTGCACTTGGCGCTCTGCTCCCTTTTGCTTGCGGAAGTTGTCGCGCGAGATGATTGTCCAGCGGGCGCCGCGCTCTTGGCCAAGCGCTGTCAGCCAATCAATATCAGGTGTGTTCGCTGGGAATTTGTCGGTGAGATGAACGACTTCACCGATTTGCCCAGGGTCGAATCGATTGTTTCCTAGGCGAGCGATAGCGCCTGCCCAGCCGGGCGGAAGATTTGCATCAAAGATGAAGTTCAATGCACCGTCCGCTTGAGGTCTTGCTCAAAGCGGATGGCAGCTTCTACCGCCTTAGGCGGTACTCCATAAACCCGTGAAGTAATCGTCAGAGCTTTTTGATCACCGCCTTCTGCAGTGTAGGAGGCGTACAGCGTGCTCGTTGGTGTCCCTGTTGCGTCAATGATGGGGGCGCCAAAGTTGCGAGCAGGGTCAATCACGATGGGGGCCCTAGCGCCGCTGGGATACCAGCGATTGGCATGGCGTTTGTCTGCGTCATAGACCAAGCCGTCATACAGGGAGGGCTTGATGATGTCCTTGAACACGGATTGGCGGCTTTTCAGGTCCACCAATGAGTTTTCGTTCTTCTCTTCGGACACAGCTTCGGCGTAGATCGTCCGTCCGTCAGTTTTGAAGCGGGGGAGCGACATTGGGTGCGTGACACCAAACAAATCGGATGCCGTGGTCAGGCACCTGCGAATCACCGAGAGCGCCACCCCGGCGCGCGTGAACTCGCGGATGAAACGCAATTCCACCAAGTCACGAAAGCCTATGACATCTTCATCAAAACTCTCGTGGGCCAGCTCGTGTTCCCACAGGGGGGCGCTTTCCACGCGCGAGGCAGCATCGCCGGGCTTTCTAAGGTAGTGATACCCAAAAAGCCAGCGACGAATGTCCCGAGTTGGAACGCCGATTAAGCGCGACGCCTCAGGGATTGAGTAGATGCCGGTCCCGCTGTACATACAGATGCAAGTCTACATCTGTAGCGCTCTGAGCGTGTCCGTGCGAGGCCATACCCTACAACGTTTGCGGTACTGTTGCTGCCGATATTTTCGACGAATAGGCGCGGAGGTAGGAATTCCACTTGCTCGCGTTTCGTCCAAAAATAACCCCTCAAAACCCACCAAACCCTACAGGCACCTTCATCGGATCGCCGGGCGCTACCATCGCCCCATGACTGCCTTCATCGTCATTCTGGTCGCCCTGGGCCTGTTCGCCTTGCTGGGCGCAGCCATCCTGATCCCCTACCTCTGTGCCATGGCCACCGGCCGCGCGCTGGCCTTGGTGTTTCAGGTGGAATCCGACCAAGTGGCCCGCGAGGTGGACGAACTGCTGTCCCCCGAACACCTCGCAGAGATCGACGCACTCGTGGCCAGCTCAAAGCAGATGGCCAGCGATGCCCAGCGCCGGGCCGATGCCTGGCCAGCCGCGCGCTGATGCGTCGTTCATAGCGCGCGCTGCGCGCACTCTCACCCCCCCGACTCTCTGATGAACTGCCCGGCGCCACGCGGACCCACGGCGCGCCCGTCTTTTTTGCGCCCACTTTCCCCACCACTAACTGTGGGGAGCGCAGCCACAGCATAGGTTTCTTGGCTTTCAGCAGTCCACACAAGACCATAGGGACTATGCAAAGAACAGCCACGCAAACCACACCCATCCAAGCCGGTCCCGGCCCGTCCGATGTGCGCCCGTACCGCGAGCGCTTGCTACGTATTGACGATGTGTGCTTTATGACCGGCCTGGGCCGCAGCACCATCTACGCCAAGGTCAAGGCCGGAGACTTCCCCAGCGCCGTGCAACTGCACGGCACCTGCGTGGCGTGGCGCGAAACCCAGGTGGATGCATGGATCGCGGCACGGCCTGCAGTTCAGACACAGGGGGCCGCATGAGAGCCACCTCGATGTTCTACCGCTGCCCGCACTGTCAGGCACCTTCGACCATCCGGCACAGCGCCCAATCGTCCGCGATCCTGCGCGAGATGATTTATCAGTGCACTGACGCTGAATGCGGCCACACCTTCGTCGTACATGCCGAGGCCGTCCGCACGCTGTCGCCATCGGCCAAGCCTGACCCGCTGGTGTACCTGCCCATCAGCGAAAACACGCGCCGCGCGGTGACCGAGCAGCCCTCGATTGCGCAGCCAGGCGGTGCGCCGGGCGTGCGCGTCGCGGCAAAAATGAAGGAGGCCAGACGTGCTGCTCCCCTCTGATCGCCGCCAGCTCGTTGCACAAAACATTGCGCGGCACATGCGAGCCCGGCTACACTGCCGCGTCACGTCAAAAAAAGGCGTGATCGGGATTGGCGTCCCGACACACCCGCTGCGACGCAAGCCGCAGCCTCTACCGCAGAGCACCTGCGGCTTGTTCGTTCGTGCCTCCAGTTTTTGGCGGCTCGGGCAGGGAGCCGCAAGGCTCGCCGGTTCGCGCAAGCGGGTGTCCGGTACGCCAACCTGTTCGAGCTGCCGCCCTCCATTGGCGTGGGGGTCGGTGGTTATTGCAAACCACACCTGCTTGGAGGCCACCATGGCTGACCGCATCCCCGCACGCGCACTTGCCGCGCGCACCACCTCGCCCACATCGGGCACCCCCGACCCCATCCAACTGCACGCCACCGCGCACAACGCGCTGGGCACTGCGCTGCACCACCTGTGCCAGCCGCACGTAGACGCCGCCCGCGCACGCCGCAAGGTGATGCAGGCCCTGGCCGCACTGCGCGGCCTGGACGTGGCCTTGAGCCTGGAGGGGTAACCATGCACACGACCACCCACAACGCTGCCCGCGAGGCAGTGCAGGCGAAGCCTTGCCAAAACTGCCGCGACAACTTCCCGTTGCCCAAGGCCGAAGACGTGTTCGACCAGCACGTGGTGCACGGCTATCTGGTGCGCCGCAGCGCCTGCACTGCAAGCTCAGACACCGCCAAGCCTTGCTTGGTTAAAGAGGCACCGCAGCCGCAGGGCCTGCCCACCTTGCCGCAACTGGTGCTTGAAGCCCAGGACTTCACCGAATCCCTGCGCACCGTGCTGCGCGCCTGCCATGCCGTGGCAGCGCTGGCCGCAGGCGCCACCCATCCGCATGCAACCGTCAACATGGACGGCCTGGGCGAGCTGCTGCATCTGCACAACGACGCCATGGAGCAGCGCCTGGACGCTATCGGCACATTGATTGACGCCGTGCGCACGGCCATCAGCGCACGCCAGACCGGCGACCGCGCGCGCCATCTGGCCATGGATGCCACCGACCAGCACCACCACATGCGCCAAGCCCAGCTCGCGTTTGCAGCCGTGGCCGACATGGTCCCCTGCGCGGCCGACACCCTCACGGGCGAGAACCTGGGCGCCGCGTTGCTCCTGCTGGCCGACGCCATGGCAGAGCGCACCGCAGCCATGGATGACATGCTCGATGCACTGCATGCAGCACTGACTGCAGCACCTGCGCACGAAGGCCAGCCAGCATGAGCGCAGCAGGCGCAAGGCACGCCTACGAAGTGAACCGGGCGCGCATCGCCAGCCTGTGGGCCGAGGCGCGGCCGGTGTCTGCCGACGATGCGGCCGGCCGCTATCTCGCCCGCAGCGGTGCCGCGCAAGGCACATGGCCAGCAGCCTTGCGCCTGCACCCCGCGCTGGACTACTGGCACATGCAGGCCGACCGCACGCCGGTGTGCCTGGGCCGCTTCCCTGCGCTGCTGGCGCTGTTCGAGGTGGACACCTACCCGCGCGGTTTGCAGGGCGCGCCCGTGCCCCACGCGGTGGCGCTGCAGCGCATCTACCTTGCGGCCGATGGATCGCTGGCACCCGTGCCCGCGCCCGTCAAGCTGACCGGCAAGGCTGGTCCCGCGCTGGGCGCCTGCGCGCGGCTGGCCCCTGCAGACAGCGCCAGCCGCGTGATGGGCATGGCCGTGGGCATAGCCACTGCGCTGCGTATTGCCCAGGCCGCACGCATGCCCGTGTGGGCGGTGCCCGATGCGGCCCTGCTCGCGCACGCGCGCTGGCCCCGTGGCCTGCGCAGCCTGCATGTGTTCGTGGACACCAGCGACCCCGACCAATGGCGCAGCGCGGCCGAGCTGGCGCGCAAGGCCAGCGCCTGCGGCCTGCAGGTCTTCCCGATGGTGGCCGACATGGCCAGCACTCCCCAATTCACCGCCACCCGGCTTTAGAAAACGACCACACCATGGCAACCAAAAAGGCCAGCGCACCCAGATCGGACGCTGCAAAAAACACCCCATCTGCGCCATCCGCTGGCGCCCTGCAATTCACCGTCTTCACCGCCACGGCCCCCGACCGATTGACCAAGGTGCTGACCCTGGCCCCCGATGGCACGCTGCACAAGGAAAGCGCCGCCAACATGATGCGCGGCACTGCATCGCGTGCCGTGGCGCACGGCCTGCAGGAACTGGCCGATGTGCTGGAAACCCTCGACCCCGCGCAGGCCACGAGCTGGGGCATGTGCGATGCTGCTGCAGGCGTCAGCGTTCCCATCGTGCCCGAGCGCGAAGTGGCAGAAACCCCTGGCGCCATCTCCCGCACCCGCAGGCACTTTGCCTATCCAGTGGGCCCCGGCGTGATGATGCTCGACCACGACGGCGCGCCTGATGGCGAACTGTCTGCGGATGTGTTCCGCCAACGCCTGATAGAAGCCTGCCCGGCCCTGGCCGATGCACCCATGCTGTGGCGCCCGAGCTGTTCCGCAGGCGTGTGCACTGCTGACGGCCGCGAGCTGTCGGCGTTGACACGGCATCGCCTCTACATCCCCGTGCGCGACGCTTCACGCATCCCGGAAGCGGGCAGGGCGCTGGTGCAGCTCTTGTGGGCTGCAGGCCATGGCTGGTTCGACGTAGGCCGCGCCGGGCAGGCGCTGGAACGCACCCTGATCGATGCCAGCGTGTGGCAGCCCGAGCGCCTGGACTTCTGTGCGCCCCCCTTGCTGGGCAAGAGCCTGCAGCGGCCGCACGCTGCGCCGCGCATCTTTGGCGATCCGCTGGCGTTGTTCGACCTCGCGCTGATCCCGCACGATGCCGACACGCACAAGCAGGCCCAGGCGCTCAAGAAGGCCGCGCGGGTTCAATTGGCGGGGCAGTGCGCAGCGCAGCGCGAACGCTGGGTGGCCACCAACGCCCCGGCCCTGGCCAAGCGCCGGGGCATCCCCGTGGACAAGGCCCGCGACGTGCTGCAGCGCGC
This sequence comes from Acidovorax facilis, assembly GCF_023913775.1. GTDB lineage: Bacteria > Pseudomonadota > Gammaproteobacteria > Burkholderiales > Burkholderiaceae_C > Acidovorax > Acidovorax facilis. The sequence goes on along the minus strand of NZ_JAMXAX010000032.1, from coordinate 31,551 downwards.
CAGCGCCCAGCGCGTGCTGATGGGTGACTTCGTGCTGATGGCAGAGCAGGGCAAGCCCGTCTCCGTGGGAGAAATCCTTGACCGCCCAGAGCGCTGGCACAACGCCCAGTTCGCCGACCCGCTGGACCCGGACAGCGACACCCGCGTGGCCGTGGTCAACCTCAAGAGCGGCCAGCGCCCGTACCTGTTCACCCACCGCCATGGCGGCATGCGCTTTGAGCTGCTGCGCCAGAGCGCCCGCATTCAGGTGGGGCGGGGCATGCGCGTGGCCACCACCGATGCGGTGCTGGCCGTGCTGCAGGAACGGGGCGAGCTGTTCGACTACGGCGAGGGGGCGGTGGCCTATGTGAGCGACGGCAAGGCGCGCCCCGTTACCCCTGACTGGCTGACCGACCACATGGGCCGGGTGTGCGAGTTCTATTCGATGCGCCATCGCCGCAAGGCCGATGGCGAGGATGCGCCCGAAGAAGGCCCCGAGGATGCTCCCTTGAGCGTGGCCCGCGCCATCCTGGCCAAGCATGGCGAACGCGGGTTCAAGAAGCTGGTGGCGGTGGTGACTGCGCCCACCCTGCGCATCGACGGCAGCATTCTGGACCGCCCTGGCCACGATGAAAACTCCGGCCTGCTGTTCTACAGCGAACACCCGAACCCGCCGCGCGTGCCGGTCAAACCGACCGTGCAGGACGCCCTGGCAGCCTTGCGCTTTCTGTGGGCGCCCCTGGCCCTGTTCCCGCTGGTGGACGCCGTGGCCAACGGGGTGGCCTTGCACGGCCTGCTGTCGGCTGCGCTGCGGGCGAGCCTTCCCACTGCGCCGGGCGTGGGCTTTGACGCCCCGGCCGCAGGCAGCGGCAAGACCCTGCTGGCCCGCTGCATCGGCATCCTGGCCATGGGCTCGGAGCCTTCGATATTGCCCCCGGCCGATACCGACGAAGAAACCCGCAAGCGCCTGTTTGCGGTGCTGCGCGAAGGCCAGCGCGTGGTGCTCTGGGACAACGTGCGCGAGCCCTTGGGCTCTGCATCGCTCGATGCCTTCCTGACCGCCCCCACGTTTGCCGACCGGGTGCTGGGCAGCAGCGAAACCATCACCTTGCCCAACCGGGCCTTGTTCATCGCCCCGGGCAACAACCTGCGCATGACTTCGGACACCTGCCGAAGGGTGCTGACGGCGCGCATCGACGCCCAGAGCGAGACACCGTACACGCGGGACTTCTCGTTCGACCCGGCGCAGATGGTGCAGACGGATCGCCTCGCCTACGTGGTGGCTGCGTTGACGATTGTTCGGGCCTACATCACCGCAGGGCGCCCGAAGATGGCCAAAGGGCGCACGGCCAGCTTCGAGCATTGGGACGATCTGGTGCGGCAGCCCATCTGCTGGCTGGCAACGCACGTGGCCGCAATCGCAGGCACCCCCGAAGGCGAAGGGCTGCCCACGCTGGCCGACCCGATGGAGGCCGCAGCCCGCGCCTTCGAGCAAGACCCGGAAACCACCAAGCTGCGCGCGCTGGTGGAGGCATGGTTTGCAGCGTTTGGACCGGATCAAACGACCGTGGGCGGTGCCATCCGGCGCAGCGACACCGACGCGCTGTTGGCCATGGCGATGGATGACATTGCAGGGCAGGCGGGCAAGATCAATTCGCGCATGCTGGGCCGCTGGATCGAGCGCATGCAGGGGCGCATCGTGGACGGCAAGCGGTTTGTGCGCATCGGGCACCGGGCAGGGCTGCTGCACTGGGCTGTGCACCAGTCGGCGGCGCTGCGGCCGATGGCTGCGGCCGACGCTATGGGCATGCCTGCGGCCGACGATGTGGCCACGTTCTGAGGGGGCGGCATGAGCGACGACCAAACCGCTGCCCGATTGCTGGAACGCCTGCGCCACAAGGGCCTGCACCTATCGGCCACGGCCGAGGGCAACCTGCAGGTGTGGCCCGCCGTGTGGCTGGATGAGGCCACCGGCGAATTGATCCGGCAGCACAAGCCCGGGCTGCTGGCGCTTCTGTCTGCTGCGGCCGTGGATGTGCTCGAAGACGACCGCCACCGCTGCCGCGACTGCTACCACCTGCAGCGCAAGGGCAATTGCGCCATGGCCGCGCAAGGGCGCTTGCCGGGCGTGCCCGAGTGGTACACGCCGCATAAGGATGTGCTGCAGCGCTGCCATCGGTTCTGCGCTTTGCCTTACTGACATGGCTGCGAGCAAACCAACCCCGATGACGGATGCCGAGCGGCAGCGCAAGCACCGCCAGAAACGCCAGCGCGAGCTGCAGGCGCTGCGCGCGGTGGTGCCCGCCACGCCGCAGGAGCGCGAGAGCGTGGCCCAGGTGCAGCGCTTGGCTGTCCAGCTCGACAAGGCCATGCGCACTGCGGCCGCGCTGCAAGCGCGCCTTGATGCGATGCAGGCCGGGCAGGGCGATCTGCAGGCCCTGCGCGAGGCCGTGCGCGCCCTGATTCCGAAGCTCACCCCGGCCGCGCAGCAGGTGGCGCGCAGGCATCTGGAGGGCTGCGGCGCTGCGCAGTGGCTCGCCCCAGAGGAACCGCCACAGCCTGCGGCCGCGCCGCCTTCAACCCTTTCTTCCCGCGTGTTTTTTTAACCCCAGTCCACAAGGAGTGATTCATGACATTCGACGTTCAACACCACGCCCGCAGCGCCCAGGCTGCGCTGCACGAAACCCTGGCCGAGCTGGCCCGCGCACGCACGGCCTACGACAACGATGCAGGCCCGAGGTTTGCCCAGGCCAAGGCCGCGCAGGAGCTGCTGGGCCGCAAGATCAAGGCGGCAGAGGATGAGGCCGATGCGGCTGCGGATGCGTTCCATGTTGCGTTTGCCAGCGGCGGGTTTGAGAGCAGCGATGCAGCCACGCGCAGTGCGCTCAACCGCAAGAACGATGCGCAGGCCATGGCCGAGGTGATGCGGGTGGCCCAGGCCAAGGGGGCCAAGGAATTGCAGGCACTCGCGGCCGAGGCCAGCAGGCAGGCGCACACCTATGCGGCAGCTTATGAGCGGGCCTACACAGCGCACGCACGGGCCGAGGGCTACAAGGCGCTGCAGGAGGCCGGGGAAGCGGTGGCCAGGGCCATGGCGCTGGCGGCGCATGCGCCCTGCAGCACCAGCACGCATGAGGATTCACTGGGGCGCCCGCCCAGCTCTGCGGCCCTGCGCGAGGAAATGGTGGCGGCGCGGTGGGCGTTCATCCTCGATGGCTTGAAGGCCATCGCCGAAGGGCTGCCCGAGTACAACGCGCGGCCGCAGGTGGAGGTGCTGGGGGTGTTCGACCTGGGGGCGCTGACGGCGCAGGATGTGCTGACGCCTGCGCAGATTCACAAGGTGCGTCGGGGCGGGGAAGCTGTGCTGTAGGGCGCTGGGTTAGGCGAGAAAAGCGCGAAGTGGCGGGGGCTGCTTCGCGCTTTTTTTCTGCGCTCCATGCCGCTGCGCGCCTCTGCGGCTGTGGTGTGCTGTGGTGCTTGTTTTTTTATCAGTGCCACGCCTCGGTGGCCTGCATGGCGCGCAATGCGCGGAACTGGGCCACCGTTTCAGGCTTGCACCAGTCCTCTTTGAAGTGTGGGCTTGGGGGGAAAAGCTCCCGCGCCAGCTCGCCCGTGATGCGGGCCGTACAGTTATTGAAACCAGTCCAAGCGCGCGGCAAAGCCGCGCGGGCGGGGGGCGTGCCACCGCCCTGAGCTTGTCCCGCTGCAGCCGTGGTTTCACCTTCGACCGCCTGCGATGCATGCGCTTGCTCGCTGATGACGGGCGCCCACGCAATGCGGCGACTCACAAGCCACCGCCCGCACATGCGGCCGTGCTGGGCCCGCAGGCCCACGATGCGGCCCACTTTCACCGGCTCGCCGTATTTGTTGACCTGGCCATCCTCGGGCGTGCGGTGTGCCGTGCACAGGTGCCACCTCTTGCGCGGCAGCGCGTGACCTCCCATGGCCTCCATGAACATGCGCCAGTCAGCGCGCAGCTCGGCATGGCGGTGGCATGCCTGAAAAGCCCGTACCGTGGCACGGTCGCCCTCAAGCTGGAACAGCTCTAGCTGATCGCGCGTTACGCGGCGCAACTCGCGCCACACTGTCACGCTGGGCATGCCGATGGTCTGAAACTGCCTGATACCCCAAGTGGCCGCCCACGCATCCACACTCTTGAAGCCCGCGCCTGGTTCCTTTGCGTCACGTGGGTTCGTGTCGCCAAAGTCCAGCGTGATCTGGTGACCGTTCACCACGTCCTGATGCTCGGCCAAGGCAAGGTGGCCAACGCTCTTCGCGATGTACTTCGCCACGTAGCCAGCGGCCCCGCCCTTCAACATGCGCTTGATGTTCACGCGGTTCTGCTCGGCGCCGCGTTCATCGCCGTCATCGCTCAGCCAATACTTGCGCACCGCTTCTTCAATGGCCAGCGCGCCCGCTTCATCCTCGGCCCATATCAGGGCGTGCCAGTGGGGCGTGGCGTCGTGATGCGGCTCGGCCACCCGCAGGCCGTACATCTTCACGCCCTTGCGCGCCAGGGCCGCGCGGGTCTTGGCCCACATGTCGCGCAACCATAGCTGGCCATCACGCGGCGTGGCGCCCTTGTATTTCTTGTTTGGCACCGGTCGTCCACCGCTGCCCAGCTTCACGGGGTGAAAGCGGCTCGGCAGCGTCAGCGTGACAAACAGGCCCACGTGCGCGCGGGCATCGGCGTATTCCTCCGCGCCGCGAATGCGCGTCATCAGCTCGCCACCGCGAATTACCGGGTTTGCTGTGCCCAGCTCCGCCAGCTCGCGCAGCGTGTACACCTGCCCGGCCTCATTGCGGAACAGGGTTCGGCCCAGCGCCTCGGCATTGCGTTTGAGCTGTGCTTGGCGGCGCTGCAGGCCGTCCTGGCTTACATAGCCGCAGCGCTCCTTGTGCACCAGCCCCAGGCCGATTGCGCCAGCTTCAACGATGCGCGACACATGCACGCGTAGGCGCTTGCGCCACCATGCGGCATCCTGCGCGCGCTTGATGGCTGGCTCCCCTTGGATCGGCTTGTCTTCAGTGATGCCCACACACCGTATCAGCATGCGAATGGAATCCACCCGGGCGGCCAGACTCTCGCCACGGGCAATGCACAGGTCATCCAGTTCATCCGCTTCACCGGCCAGCTTCTCGGCCATCTCGCAGATTTCCCAATCGCCCAGGTTCCACATGCTGGCCGCGCCGTATTCGTCCTCAAAGTCGGCCACCGCCTGCATCAAGTCCCAGGCGTCGGCCCACTCAGGTTGACTGGCCAAAAACTCCGCGTCGGTCTGCAAGGCGGCGACGATGGGGGCACGCTTGGGCGCGATCCGCTCCCCAATGGCCGCCCGCCACGCTGGCGGGGCGCACTTCAGGACGCGCTCCATGTGGCTACGCGCTAAGTGGGCCGTGGGTTTTCTCGCGTTCCACTCAGCCAGGCTGGCATTGGGCAGTTTGCGGGGAATCGTGGGCATTAGTTGTGCAGGCTGGCAGGCGCACTTTTAAAGTGCGTTGGGTTGTGAATAGCGTTCGCACAATCAGTGTGCCAGAGGTCCCCGCGTAGCAGCGTGTTACGCCGGGGCTGGCGACTCAGTAGGGTTTGGTGGGTTTTGAAGGGTTTTTTTCCGACGAAACGCGAGCCTGCGTGAAAGCAGAGGGGCCAGTTTGCAGACCCGCAGGCTTGGCAGGTTGGTGGGGTTTGTAGGCTTTGGAGGGTTTACCGACCGTCGAAGCGCGAGCAAGTGAAAAGGGCTGAGGTCCGGTTTTGAGACCTGTACGCTGGGGCCGACTGGTGGGGTTTGTAGGCTTTGAGGGGTTTGCCGACCGTCCAAGCGCGGGCCTGTATGTAGAATCGCGCCTCCCATCATGGTGCTGACAACAGATGGCTGGGGGCAACTCTGGGGGCAACTCCCGTTCCGTGAAAGTCGAAAAATCAATTGCGACAACAGGTTACGGCGTTCTTTCGGTAGAGCCCCAGCCACCAAATAAAAGCCCTTGATTTTTGCTAATCAAGGGCTTTTTCCATTCTGCATGCGGTGTCCACGGCGCTGGGTCGTGCTTCGGAGAGGCTTTGGACGGGTCTCCTGTCGCGCCACCAAGCTGCCCAGAGCATTCTTCTCGCCGCAGCACCGCATCCGATGTTTGCGTTCACCGAGGCTGTGGCCGGTGTGCGTTGAACACTTCCTCATCGCTTCGACACTTCACCCATGCCCCTCCTGAAGGACACCACCCTCGGTATCGACTTTGGCACTTCCAACTCCGCGATGGCCGTGCGCCAGGGGGCGGGGTTGGCGCGGATGATTGCGCTGGAAGGGAGTGCGCACACACTGCCCACTGCACTGTTCTTTAACGCAGAGGATCACCGCACGCACTTTGGCCGCGATGCCGTGGGCCAGTATCTGGCGGGCACCGAGGGGCGCCTGATGCGGTCGCTCAAGAGCCTGCTCGGTAGTGCGCTGCTGCAGGACAAGACGGCGGTGCACAACAAGATGGTGAGCTACCAGGACATCATCAGCCTCTTCTTGCGCATGCTGGTGCAAAAGGCGCGCGATGAGCTGGGCGGCATGCCTGCCCGGGTGGTGATGGGGCGCCCGGTGCATTTTGTGGATGGGGATGCCGACCGCGATCAGCAGGCGGAAGATGCGTTGCGCCAGGCTGCGCTGGATGCGGGGTTTGCCGAGGTGTCGTTCCAGCTGGAGCCGATTGCCGCAGCGCTGGACTACGAGCAGCGTATCGCGCACGAGTCGCTGGTGCTGGTGGTGGACATTGGGGGGGGTACCTCGGACTTCACAGTGGTGCGGCTGGGGCCGGAGCGCATGGCGCGTGCCGAGCGTGGCAGTGATGTGCTGGCCACCACCGGCGTGCACGTGGGTGGCACCGACTTTGACCGGCGGCTGAGCCTGGACCTGTTGATGCCCTTGCTCGGGTTTCGGCACACTGGGCCCACGGGGCGCGAGGTGCCCAGCCGGGTGTTTTTTGACCTGTCCACCTGGCACCTGATCCAGTGGCTGTACTCGCCGCGTGCACTGCGCGATGCGCAGAACCTGCGCACCGACTATTCCGATGCGCGGCTGCACGCGCGGCTCATGCGGGTGCTGCACGAGCGCCTGGGGCACCGCATGGCCAACACGGTGGAGCAGGCCAAAATTGCCGCCTCGCTGGCCGATGCCGAAGCTCCCATGCCGCTGGACTGGATCGAGGCCGGGCTCGGTGCTGCCGTGACGCCGGAGGGATTGGCGCAGTTCCTGTTGCAACCCCTCGAACAGGTGGTCGCCTGCGCGCAGGAATGTGTGCAGCTGGCGGGCTTGGGTGTGCAGGGGCTGGATGCGATCTATCTCACCGGGGGCTCGTCGGCCCTGCGGCCGCTGCGGCAGGCGCTCAAAGCGGCGTTTCCCGACACTCCCCAGGTGGAAGGCGATTTGTTTGGCGGGGTGGCGGCCGGGTTGGCGGTGTCAGGGCGATAGATCTGGAGGGGGGCGGCGGCATCAGGGCCGGTGGTGGATTCGCTGTGGCGGAGAAATGCTATTAAAAATATAGCTATCAGCGCTTGTTCATCAAGCGCTAGGTGTTAATTTGGCCTGAAATCCGAGGTGTTATCAGCTCCCGGCGTCGCCTGCTTCGTCCTCATCTTCCCCGCTCGCGCCGCTGCGCTTCCACGCCAGGGCCGTGTCGTACAGCACATTGCGCGATGCACCCGTGATCTCGGCAGCCAGGCGCACGGCGGTTTTCAGCGGCAGCTCCTGCACCAGCAGGCGCAACACCCGCAGGCTGGCGCCATCGTCGCTGGCCACCGCCACCGGGTGCAGCAGAACCACAAACTCGCCGCGCGAGCGCTGGGGTGCGCCGTCCAGCCAAGCTGTCAGCTCCCGGGCGGGCCGCGTGGTCACTTCCTCGAACTGCTTGGTCAGCTCCCGTGCCAGCGTTACCGGACGATCACCCAGCACCGCCAGGGCCTGGGCCAGCTCGTTGATGCGGTGGGGGGCTTCAAGCAGCACCACGCAGCGCGGCTCCGGGGCCAGCTGTTGCGCAATCACCGTGGCGCGTTCCGCGTTCTTCACGGGCAGAAACCCTGCGAACACAAAACCGCCATGTTCAGTGCTGTGGGCCACTGCGCCTGCCACGCTCAGCGCTGTGGTGATGCTGCTGGCGCCGGGCAGGGGCACGGCCCGCAGGCCCGCCGCCTGCACGGCGGCCACGAGCCGGGCGCCAGGGTCACTCACGCCGGGCGTGCCAGCGTCACTCACGTAGACCACGCGCTGGCCCAGCTGCAGCCGCTGCACCACGTTCTGCGCGGCCTCGGCCTCGTTGTGCTGGTGCACCGCCAGCAGCTGTGCGGCGCCCTTGTCGATGCCGTAGGCGCGCAGCATGGACTGCGTGTGGCGCGTGTCTTCGCAGGCCACGGTGTCGGCCATTTGCAGCACGTGCAGCGCGCGCAGGGTGATGTCGGCCAAGTTGCCGATGGGCGTGGCCACCACGTACAAGGCGCCCTCGGGATAATGCTGCGCAGCCGCCGCTTCGCGCGCGGCGCCCTGGGCTGAAGCGAAAGATGCGCTCAATGAAATTCCTTGGAAAGAGAAAACCGGCGGGGGGCTCTGGCCCGGCTGCCCCTGCCGCCACCACGCGCGAACGCGGCAATGTGGCGGAGGACCAGGCCCTGGCCCATCTGCAGGCGGCTGGCCTGCAACTGGTGGTGCGCAATTATCGGACGCCCGGGCGCGGCGGTGGCGAGATTGACCTGGTGATGCGCGAGCGGGACGGCACGCTGGTGTTTGTGGAGGTGCGCAGCCGGGCGGGCAGCGCGTTTGGCGGCGCCGGGGCCAGCATCAGCGTCACCAAGCAGCAGCGCATCATTTTTGCGGCCCGGCACTACCTGCTGCGCCTGCCATCGCCGCCGCCCTGCCGTTTTGATGTGGTGCTGGTCGAGGCTTCTGTGCAGTGGCTCAAGGCGGCCTTTGATGCGCAGTGACCCCATCCGTTCCCTGTCCCCCATTCGGGCTCCAACGCAATGCCAGTGACTACGGTTTGCTACAAAAGCTGTAACACGCGGCGGGTATCATCGAGCCCTCATGCTTGAGCAACGCATCCAACAGCATTTCATCGACAGCGCCGACCTGAAGTACCAGGCGGCGCAGGTTTTGAGCCATCCCATTGCCGCCGCCGTGCAGGCCGTCCTGGCCTGTGTGACCAGCGGCGGCAAGGTGCTGGCCTGTGGCAACGGCCCCTCGGCCGCCGAGGCGCAGCAGTTTGCTGCGTTTTGCGTGGCGGGTTTCGAGCGCGAACGCCCCGAGCTGGCAGCGCTGGCCCTGACCTCCGACAGCACGCTGCTGACGGCCGCCACAGGAGGTACCCACGACGCCGCCCAGCAGTTTGCCCGCCAGGTGCGTGCGTTGGGCCAGGCCGGTGACGTGCTGCTGGCCCTGTCGGTGTCCGGCAACGACGCCAACCTGCTGGCCGCTGCCGAAGCCGCCCACGAGCGCGACATGACCGTGGTGGTGCTGACCGGCCGCACCGGCGGCAAGCTGGCCGCCATGCTGCGCGAAACCGACGTGTTGATCAGCGTGCCCCACGACCGCGCAGCGCGCGTGCGCGAAGTCCATGCCCTGGTGCTGCATTGCCTGAGCGATGGTGTGGACGCCCAGTTACTTGGTGAACAGGAGAATCCGCTATGAAGCAAACAACCATGAACCGTACCCAGCGCACGGTGTGTACCGTGCTGGCCGCTGCCGCCCTCGCTGCAGGCCTGTCGGCCTGCGCGCCGCTGATCGTCGGGGGCGCTGTGGTGGGTGGCGTGATGGCCGTGGACCGCCGCACGGCGGGCACCCAGATCGAGGATGAAGGCATCGAACTGCGCGCGGCCAACCGTATCCGCGAGACGTTTGGCGACCGCGTCCATGTGAACGTGACGAGCTACAACCGCCAGGCCCTGCTGACCGGCGAAGTCCCCAACGCGCAGGAGCGCCAGGCCGTCGAGCAACTGGTGTCGCAGGTGGAGAACGTGCGCTCGGTGGTGAACGACCTGACCATCACCACCTTCTCCAGCACCCTGAGCCAGCGTTCCAACGACACCTTCATCACCGGCAAGGTCCGCGCCAGCCTTGTGGACGCGCAGGACATCTCGGCCAATTCCTTCAAGGTGGTGACCGAGCGCAACGTTGTCTATCTGATGGGCCGCGTGTCGCAGCGCGAAGCCAACCGCGCCACCGAGATTGCGCGCGGTGTGAGCGGCGTGAGCAAGGTGGTGCGTGTGTTCGAGATCGTCTCGGAAGAAGAACTGCGCCGCATCGCTCCGCAGCCTGCACCCGTCACCACGGATGACACCAAGCCCTCTGGGGGCTGAAGGCCGTTTAGCAGGCTTGGCGGCCAGCACAGCCAACCACCCGTGCAGCAAAAATCCCGGCCCGCATCCTGCGGCCCGGGATTTTTTCTTGGGGATTTTGCCCCGCGCGCTGCGGCGTGAAACCGGCGCTGCACAAGCCAGCGCGCCCGTGGAACCGGCTTTGCCGGGCCACCGGGTGCGTCCCCCCTCAGGGGGGAAGGCGCGAAGCGACTCAGGGGGGAGCCTATTTCAACCGCTGGATGAGGGACGATGTATCCCAGCGGTTGCCACCCATTTTCTGCACATCGGCATAGAACTGGTCCACCAGGGCCGTCACCGGCACGCGTGAACCGTTGCGCTTGGCCTCATCGAGCACCAGGCCCAGGTCCTTGCGCATCCAGTCCACGGCAAAGCCAAAGTCGAACTTGCCGTCCACCATGGTCTTGCCACGGTTGTCCATCTGCCAGCTTTGGGCGGCGCCTTTGCCGATCACGTCGAGGACCTGTTTCATGTCCAGCCCCGCGTTCTGGCCAAAGGCCACGGCCTCGGACAGGGCCTGCACCAGCCCGGCAATACAGATCTGGTTGACCATCTTGGCCAGCTGGCCCGAGCCACTGGCACCCAGCAGCGTGAAGGCACGCGAGAACGCCATGGCTACGGGTTGGGCTGCCTCGAAGGCTGCGGCATCGCCGCCGCACATCACGGTGAGCAGGCCGTTCTGCGCGCCAGCCTGGCCGCCCGACACGGGGGCATCCACAAACTGCAGGCCCAACGCCTGGGCGGCTGCGTACAGCTCGCGCGCCACCTCGGCCGATGCCGTGGTGTGGTCCACAAAAATCGCACCCGGCTTCATGCCCGCAAAGGCGCCGTCCGCACCCAGCGTCACAGAGCGCAGGTCATCGTCGTTGCCCACGCAGCAGAACACGATGTCCGCGCCCGCAGCGGCTTCGCGCGGCGTTGCAGCGTGTTTTGGAGCCTTGGCGCTTGCATACTCTGCGCACCAAGCTATTGATTTAGTAGCGGTCCGGTTGTAAACCGTCACCTCATGCCCGGCCAGTGCAAGGTGTCCGGCCATCGGGTAGCCCATCACACCCAGGCCCAGAAAGGCGACCTTGCGGGAAGGGGTGGCGTCGTAGTTGCGGGGGTTGGTGCTTGGCATGGAAATGGTTCTTGTGAGAAAAGGCCGCCATGTGACGGAGTTTGAAACTGGCGCGGCCTGGGCCAGCGGACGCCGTGGGACTGGCTTTGCCAGGCCACTGGCGTCGTCCCCCTTCCCGCGCGCCGCGCAAGAGAAGGGGGAAGCGGCGCAGCCGCTCAGGGGGTTGTCACACGATCGCGAAATGCTCGGTACCCGAGGCCAGGTCTGGCGACTTGGCGCGCTGGCTGTTGAGCTTGATCTGCAGGCGCAGGTCGTTGAGCGAGTCGGCGTTGCGCAGCGCGTCTTCGTAGCTGATCACGTTGGCCTCGTACAGGTCGAACAGCGCCTGGTCAAAGGTCTGCATGCCCAGGTTGCGGCTCTTTTTCATGATCTCCTTGATCTCGGAGACATCGCCCTTGAAGATCAGGTCGGAGATCAGTGGCGTGTTCAGCATGATCTCCACCGCAGCCGCACGGCCCTTGCCGTCCTGCTTGGGGATCAGGCGCTGTGAGACCATGGCGCGCAGGTTCAGCGACAAATCCATCAGCAGCTGCGCGCGGCGCTCTTCAGGAAAGAAGTTGATGATGCGGTCCAGCGCCTGGTTGGCGCTGTTGGCGTGCAGCGTGGCCAGGCACAGGTGGCCGGTTTCGGCAAAGGCCACGGCATGTTCCATGGTCTCGCGGTCGCGGATTTCGCCCATCAGGATCACGTCGGGCGCCTGGCGCAGCGTGTTCTTGAGGGCCGCTTCCCAGCTGTCGGTATCCAGCCCCACTTCGCGCTGCGTGACCACGCAGTTCTTGTGTGGGTGCACGAATTCCACCGGGTCTTCCACCGTGATGATGTGGCCGAACGAGTTCTCGTTGCGCCAGTCCACCATGGCGGCCAGCGTGGTCGATTTACCCGAGCCCGTGGCACCCACCAGGATGCACAGGCCGCGCTTGGTCATCGTCACTTCCTTGAGCACCTGCGGCACGCCCAGGCCGTCGATGGTGGGCAGCGTGAGCGGAATCGTCCGCATCACCATGCCCACATGCCCCTGCTGGATGAAGGCGTTGACGCGAAAGCGGCCGATGCCGGAGGGCGAGATGGCGAAGTTGCACTCCTTGGTGCGTTCAAAGTCGGCCACCTGCTTGTCGCTCATGATGGCGCGCGCCAGCGTGAGCGTATGGTTGGGGGAGAGCGGCTGGGGCGACACCTTGGTCACCTTGCCATCCACCTTGATGGCGGGTGGAAAGTCTGCGGTGATGAACAAGTCGCTGCCGTTGCGGCCCACCATCAACTTGAGCAGGTCATTGATGAATTTACTGGCCTGATCGCGTTCCATCAGAAGTTCTCCCGGGGCTGTTCGTCGGCTGGACGATCATTGATCTTGTCGTGGCGCATCATTACTTGTGGTTGTCGCTCAGGCGCGCACTCACCACACGCAGGCGCAGCGACAGCTTGCGGGCCAGCAGTGCAATCAGGCTGGCTGCAAGCTGCGGGTCCTTGGTCATCATGTCGTCCATGGCTTCGGCGCTCAGCACGGCGATCTCGCAGTCAGTGAGCGTGGTGCAGGCCGAAAAGCGGATGCCGCTGTCGAGCAGCGACATCTCGCCCAGGATGTCACCGGGCCGCGTCTCGGCCAGGCGCAATTGCTCGCCCCAGGGCTGCACACGGTCCACGGCGATGGTGCCCGTGAGCAGCACCACCATGAAATTGCCGTACTCGTCCTGGCGGATCACATCGCGGTTGGACGGGATGGCCGCAAATTCGAAGAAGCGCTCCATGCGCTCCACGGCGTCCTTGTCCAGGTGCGCCATGTATTTGTCCTTGGCCCACAGACCTTGCAGCAGCTTGCCGCCTCGGCTGGTGGGCAGGCGTTTGGCGCCTACTTCCACGGCACGTGCCTCCCAGGGCACCAGCATCGAATCGTCTACGCCCTGGCCTGCAAAGGCCGTGGAGAACAGCACGGAATCCGTGTGGTCTTCCGCAGGCTTGCCGCCCCGGGTTTTCATTTTCAGAAGGCTCAGAATGCCTTTCATATCGGGCTCCGGTATGCGGCGCCTGCAGGGGCCGCAAAGTCGTTCATGGGTGTGTGCTGCGGGGGGCTCAGCCAGGGAAGTTCTCGGGGATCTTGGCCTTGCTGCGGGCCTCGGCCGGGCTGATGATGTTGCGGCGCACGAGGTCGGTGAGGTTCTGGTCCAGCGTCTGCATACCGACGCTGTTGCTGGTCTGGATGGTGGAGTACATCTGCGCCACCTTGGCCTCGCGAATCAGGTTGCGGATGGCGCTGGTGCCCAGCATGATCTCGTGCGCGGCCACGCGGCCCGAGCCATCCTTGGTCTTGCACAGTGTCTGCGAGATCACGGCCTGCAGCGATTCGGACAACATCGCACGCACCATTTCCTTTTCTTCGGCCGGAAACACGTCGATGATCCGGTCAATCGTCTTGGCAGCGCTGGAGGTGTGCAGCGTGCCAAACACCAAGTGGCCCGTTTCCGCCGCCGTCATGGCCAGGCGGATGGTTTCGAGGTCGCGCATTTCACCCACCAGAATGGCGTCCGGGTCTTCGCGCAGTGCGGACTTCAGCGCGGCAGCGAACGACAGCGTCATCGGCCCCACTTCGCGCTGGTTGATCAGGCACTTCTTGGATTCGTGCACGAACTCGATCGGGTCTTCCACCGTGAGGATGTGGCCGTATTCGGTTTCGTTGAGGTAGTTCACCATGGCCGCGAGCGTGGTGGATTTGCCCGAGCCCGTAGGCCCGGTCACCAGCACCAGGCCGCGCGGCTTGAGGGCCAGGTCGCCGAAGATCTTGGGTGCGTTGAGCTGCTCCAGCGTCAGGATCTTGCTTGGAATGGTCCGGAACACGGCGGCAGCGCCCCGGTTCTGGTTGAAGGCGTTGACGCGAAAACGTGCCAGGCCTTCGATTTCAAACGAGAAGTCGACTTCCAGAAACTCTTCATACGTCTTGCGCTGGGCGTCGCTCATGATGTCGTACACCATGGCATGCACCGTCTTGTGGTCCAGCGCATCGACGTTGATGCGCCGCACATCGCCGTGGACCCGGATCATGGGCGGCAGGCCTGCGGAGAGGTGCAGGTCGGAGGCCTTGTTCTTGACGCTGAACGCGAGCAGTTGGGTAATGTCCACGGAATCCCTCTATCGTTTGGTACGCTTGCCAAACATTATGACCACGATTGCTAACAACCTCCAACAGGTTCTGGGCAGGATGGCGCAGGCGTGCAAAGCCGCCGGGCGCGATCCGGCCAGCGTTTCCTTGCTGGCCGTTTCCAAGACCTTTGGCGCCGATGCGGTGCTGGAGGCCGTGGCCGCCGGCCAGCGCGACTTCGGCGAAAACTACATCCAGGAAGGCGTGGACAAGATTGCAGCTGTGCACGCCGCCTTGCCCGGTGCAGCTTTGCAGTGGCACTGTATTGGCCCCATTCAGAGCAACAAGACCCGCCTGGTGGCCGAGCACTTTGACTGGGTGCATACGGTGGACCGGCTCAAGATCGCCGAGCGCCTGTCGGCCCAGCGGCCCGATCACCTGCCGCCGCTGCAGATATGTATCCAGGTCAATATCGATGGAGGCCCCACCAAGTCAGGTGTGGCTCCTGCTGAAACGCTGGAGTTGGTGCGGGCTGTCGCAAAACTGCCACGGCTGGTGGTGCGGGGGCTCATGAGCATTCCGGACCATGCTCCCGAATTTGAAGCGCAACTGGCAATCCACGCTAGCGCCAGAAGGCTTTTCGACGAGATATCGGCGGTGGGAGAGCCAGGCCTTGGGCAGTTCGACACCCTGTCCCTGGGCATGACGGCCGATCTGGAGGCCGCCATCCAGGCGGGCAGCACGCTGGTGCGTGTGGGCACTGGCATCTTCGGCGGGCGGACTTAGAACCTGTTCACAGTCTTTTTGGAGATTGCATTGGAGTGCAATCGGGATGAGTGGATGCTTCGGATGCGCCGCATGGGCTCGTGCCCATGCAAGCAGCCGGGGCGTCCAATCACCCGATTTCACTCCAACCCTTCGGGCAAGTGCCTTGCCGGGCGGTCTGCGGCGTTGCGGCGCTTGCCAATAGCACGGGCTATTGGCTGCGCACCGCGCCTTGCACCCCATCCCGGCAAGGTAGTTGTGCAACTCCAAAAAGACTGTGAACAGGTTCTTGCGCCGCCTGACGCCAGGGGCGTATCAGCCAGCGAAGCGCGCCACGCAATCCAGCGCTGCCGTCACGTCCGCCTCGCTCACATCCAAGTGCGTCACCCAGCGCAGCCGGGTGGCGCCGCCATACAGGCTGCTGGTCACGCGCACGCCATGCTGCGCCAGCCAGGCGGTGAAGGCGGGCGCAACCTCCGCATGCAGGTCGGTGAACAGGATGTTGGTCTGCCATGGCAGCACGGTGAGCTTGCCCTGCAGCACAGGGTGGCTGCGGTTGGCTTCGGCCAGGCCTTGGGCCAGACGGTCCAGGCGGGCGTGGTCTTCCGCCAGGCGCCGCACATGGTGCTGCAGCGCGTAATGACCGGCAGCCGCTAGGACACCCGCCTGCCGCATGCCACCGCCCAAAATCTTGCGGGTGCGGCGCGCCTGCCGGATGAAGTCCCGCGTGCCCAACACCAGCGAGCCCACGGGCGCACCCAGGCCCTTGCTCAGGCACAGCGATGCGGAATCAAAGTGGCTGCACAGCGCGCGCGCTTCGTCATACACATCGGTGCCGTTGCGCGCGGCATTGGCCGTGGCAGCGTTGAACATGCGTGCGCCGTCCAGGTGCATCGCCAGCCCCCGGCTGCGCGCCAGCTGCGCCACCTCGGCGATGTAGGCGGGTGGCAGCACCTGGCCTCCGGTCGTGTTCTCCAGCACCACCAGGCGGGTGCGGGCAAAGTGCGGGTCGTCGGGCTTGATGGCGGCCGCGATGTCGGCCACGCGCAGCGTGCCGTCGGGTTGCGTCTCCACCGGCTGCGGCTGGATCGAGCCCAGCACCGCCATGCCGCCGGCCTCCCAGCGGTAGGTGTGCCAGCTCTGGCCCACGATAGCCTCGTCGCCGCGCTGGCAGTGGCCCCAAAGCGCGATCAGGTTGGTCTGCGTGCCGGAGGGGGCGAACAGCGCGGCCTCAAAACCCAGCTGCTCGGCGGCATGGTCCTGCAGTGCGTTCACCGAGGGATCGTCGGCAAACACATCGTCGCCCAGCGGGGCCTTGAACATGGCTTCCCGCATGGCGGGCGTGGGCTGGGTGACGGTGTCGCTGCGAAAGTCGGGCATGGGCGCGGTCCTTGTGGGTCGGGTCAATGAATGCAATGACCGGTCATGGTAGCGGCGCCTCGTGCCGGTTGCCGCTGTGGGGTTACGGCGCGTTTCGGCGTCGTGGCATCAAGGCCGCGTCATCTTGCACTCGGTGCCTTGGGCTATTTCATTGCCGGTGTAGGCCGCATCGGTGCGAAAGCCGTAGTTCGTACCTTCCCAGCCCACTTTCACGGCCTTGCCGTCCACCGGTGCGATGGTGTTGACCACCTGGGGCAGCAGCAGCTGGTGGTCTTCGCCGCGCATGCGCACAGGGCCCACCACCGAGTCAATCGTCAGGTCTTCCAGCGCGCGAGCCACCTTCACCGGGTCGGTGGACTGGGCCTTGTTGATGGCTGCGGCGAGGAAGCGGGGCGTCATCTCGATGCGCGGAGCGAGAAAGTCCTTGCCCGTCTTGGCCTTGTAGGTCTTGGCCAGCGCATCCACTTTGGGGGTGTCGGCCTGGCCGGGGTGCCATTCGGCCACCCAGGTCAGCTGGCCCTGCTTGGCCTGCGACACCGCCAGCACCGTGCCGGGGATGGAGCCCGCGCTGTGGTTGAAGTAGCGCAGGTTGTAGCCCGCGTCGCCCGCCGCCTTGAGCAGCAGCGTCATGTCCTGCCCCCAGTTGCCGGTGATGACCGAGTCGGCGTCCGTGCTCTTGACTTTGGCGAGGTAGGGCGCAAAGTCCTTCACGCGGCCGATGGGGTGCAGCGCCTCGCCCACAAACTGGATGTCGGGCCGCGCCAGGCCCACCATCTCGCGGCCATAGTGCGCCCACTGCTTGCCGTGCGCGTAGTCCTGGTTCAGCAGGTACACCTTCTTGATGTCCGGCTGCTTCTTGATGTAGTTGGCGATGGCCTTCATCTTCATGGCCGTGTTGGCCTCGAACTGGAAGTGCCAGAAGTTGCAGGCCTTGCCCGTGAGCTCGGGGTCGATGGAGGAGTGGTTCAGCACCAGGATCTCCTTGCCCGGGTTGCGCTGGTTGTGGCGCGCCGCTGCCTGCACCAGCGCCGTGACCACAGAGGAGCCCGAGCCGCCCGTCACGATGGCCTTGGCTCCCTGGTCAATGGCGGCCTGCAGCGCGCTTTGGCTCTCTTGCGCCGAGAGTTTGCTGTCGAACTGCAGCAGCTGCAGCTTGGTGCCCTTGAGCACGCCGCCCTTGGCGTTGATGTCCTCGATGGCGTACTGCGTGTGGGTGAGCATCAGCTCGCCCACGTTGGCAAACGGGCCCGACAGCGGGTCGATGTAGGCGACCTTGAAGGTCTCCTGCGCGCTGGCGGCTGTGCCGATCAGCAGGGCCGCCGCAGCGGCCAGGGGGGTGAGGAACACGGTTTTCATGGGTTTTGTCTCCGGTGGTTGTTGTGCTTGGATGTAGGGGCGCTGCGGTGCGCGTCAGGCTGGGTTGCGCTTGCGGGTGCGCCGCAGCCCGAGCACGCGCCAGGCCAGCTGCGCCAGCTCCTGCGCCACCTCGTCTTGCGATAGGCGGCCGTCAGGGCGGTACCAGTTGTAGAGAAAGCCGGGCAGGCTGCAGGCGGCCAGGGCGGTGATCTTGGTGTCGTTGAACTCGAACATGCCGTCGTCGCGGCCCTGTTCGAGCAGCGCGCACAGCCGGTCGTAGAAGTGGTTCGCCAAATCCTTCTGCGCCGCCAGGTACTCGGGCCGGTAGACCTGCGGCTCGCGGTACGGGAAGAACGCCGACGGGTGGTGCGCCAGCGTCGCGCGGATCAGCCGCTCGATGCCTTCGGTCACCTTCACATGGGCAGGCCGGTCATCGTCCGCCCCAAAGTCCATCGCAGTGAAACACGCCACGGCAGGCGCCCACGACAGCGTCTCGAAGATCTCCTGCTTGTTGCGAAAGTAGTAATACACAAAGGGCTTGGTCACGCCCAGCTGCTGCACGATCTGCTCGATGGTGGTGTTGGCGTAGCCCTGCGCATCGAACAGCGCCTCGGCCGCACGCAGGATGCGCTCGCGCTTCTCATCCGACCCGGCCGTGGCGGCCTTCTGGCGGCCGCTGGCCTGCACGGGGGGCTGCTGGTTCATTGGTGTCCTTTGCGCGACGTTCGATTTATACCCATGGGTAGCATTGTTCTACCGCGCGGTATATATTGGCAAGACGCTGGCGGGTGAGGGCGCTCAGAGAAAACCCTGAGTGGCCGCCAAGAACCAGCGATTCCAGACACCTCGGAGACAACCCCATGCCTTCTGCCGCACCGCAGCTGCCGCTGCACGAACACCTGCGCCGCCACGCGCGCGAAACGCCCGACCGCATCGCCTACCTCTGGTACGGCCAGCCCCTCACGTGGGCGCAGCTTGATGCGGCCAGTGATGCCTTCGCCGCGCGCCTGCAGGCGCTGGGTGTGGCCAAGGGCGAGCCCGTGGCACTGTTCATGAACAACTGCCCGCAGTACGTGATGGCGCACTACGGCATCCAGAAGATCGGCGCCATCGTCTGCCCTTGCGGGCCGCTGAACAAGGAGCATGAGCTGGAGTACCAGCTCACCGACCTGCAGGCGCGCGTGATCGTCGCGGCCGATGTGCTGCTGCCCGTGGTGGACAAGGTGCGCGCCAAGACCGCGCTGCAGCAGGTGTTTGTGGTGCGCTATGCCGAACTGCTGCCCGAGGGCGAGCCCAGCATCGACGTACCCGCCGAGCTCCTGGCCATGCGCGCCGCCATGGCGCCGGTGCCTGCGGGCTGCGAAGACTTCCTGGCCGCCACCCGCACCGGTGCGCGGCCTGCGCCCGTGGCGCTGTCGATGGATGACATCTCGCTCATGACCTATACCTCGGGCACCACCGGGTTGCCGAAGGGCGCGATGCTGAGCTACGGCAACGCCACGTTCAAGACCGCCGCGTCGGCCGACTGCAATGGCATGACGCCGCACGAAACGCTGCTGGCCGTGGCCCCGCTGTACCACATCGCCGGTATGGTGATGGGCGTGAACCTGCCCGTGTACACCGGCGCCACGGCCGTGCTGCTGTACCGCTTTGATCCGCTGGGCGTGGCCCAGGCGCTGGAGCGTCACGGCGTGACCTGGTGGTACAGCATCGCGCCCATGAACGGCGCGCTCATGCAGGTGCCCGGCGCACGCGAGATGGACTGGAGCGCGCTGCGCCGCAACCCAGTCACCAGCTTCGGCATCACCTTCACCGAGGCGCTGGCCCTGCAGTGGCAGCAGTTCGCGCCGAACTGCATCTCCCACGAGGCGGCCTATGGCCTGTCGGAAACCCACACGGTGGACACCGCCATGCCGGTGGACGCGATCCGCTGGGGCACCCAGGGCAAGCCCGTGCCGGGCAACACCCTGAGCATCGTCGACCCCGACACCGGCGCGCCGCTGCCCACGGGCGAGGTGGGCGAGATCACCATCCACGGCCCCGGCAACTTCAAGGGCTACTGGAACAAGCCCGAGGCCACGGCCAAGACCCTGCGGGACGGCTGGGTCTACACCGGCGACATGGGAAAAATTGATGCGGATGGCTATGTCACCTTCATCGGCCGGTTCAAGGAAATGATCAAGGTTTCGGGCTACAGCGTGTTCCCCGAAGAGGTCGAGACCCTGCTCATCAAGCACCCCGCCGTGGCCCAGGCCGCCGTGATTGGCGTGCCCGATGCGGAAAAGGGCGAGGTGGTGCGCGCCTTCATCGTCAAGAAGTCCGGCCAGGAGGTGGACGCCGCCGGCCTGGTGGCCTGGTGCCGCGACAACATGGCGCCCTACAAAGCCCCGCGCGAGGTGCGTTTCATCGACGCACTGCCCGCCACCGGCGCTGGCAAAGTGCTGCGCCGCCTGCTTCGGGATGCATGAAACACCCCCTGAGTCGCCTGCGGCGCCTTCCCCCTCTCTCTACGCGCTTCGCGCTAGGGAGGGGAACGCTCCCAGCGCGGCGGGGCGGCCCTTGCGCGGGAGCCCTGGTGTGGGCCCCGCCAGTTGCAAGCGCTGCGAGGCAAGCGCAGTTCTGTGAGTCCATCAATTAGAAAAAAAATAGCCGCCAGCGCTTATCAGTAAAGCGCTAAATGCTATAAAAACAGAAGCAAAACCATGACCCTGCCCCTCTTTGCCAAAGTCCTGATCGCCAATCGGGGCGAAATCGCACTGCGCACCGTGCGCGCCCTGCACGACCTGGGCATTGCCAGTGTGGCCGTGTATGCCGACGATGACGCCGCCAGCCCCCATGTACGCGCAGCCAGTGCGGCCGTGGCGCTGGGCGCGACCGGCCCTGCGGCGTACCTGGACGGTGCGCGCCTCATTGCCATTGCCCAGGCGCAGGGCTGCGATGCCGTGCACCCGGGCTACGGCTTCTTGAGCGAGCGCGCCGACTTCGCCCGCGCGTGCGCCGACGCCGGGTTGCGCTTCATCGGCCCCACGCCTGCGCAGCTCGCGCTGTTCGGCGACAAGGCGCAGGCCCGTGCGCTGGCGCAGCAGCAGGGTGTGCCGCTCATGCCCGGCACGCAGGCGGCGGTGACGCTGCAGGAGGCGCAGGCCTTCTTCGCGCAGCACGCCCATGTCGGCATCGTCATCAAGGCCATCGGCGGCGGCGGTGGGCGTGGCATGCGCGCGGTGGCGTCGGCCGATGACTTGCCCGCTGCCTACGCGCGCTGCCGCAGCGAGGCGCAGGCCGCCTTTGGTGTGGACGGCGTGTACGTGGAGCGCCTGATGGGCAACGCCCGCCACATCGAGGTGCAGGTGCTGGGCGATGGGCGCGAGGTGATCGCGCTGGGCGAGCGCGAGTGCACGCTGCAGCGGCGCTTTCAGAAGGTGGTGGAGATCGCGCCAAGCCCTTCGTTGCCCGCAGCGCTGCGTGAGCGCATCACCACCGCCGCCTTGTCGATGGCGCGCGCCGTGGCCTATGAAGGCCTGGGCACGTTCGAGTTTCTGGTGGATCTGGCCTCGAACGACCTGTCGTTTGTGTTCATCGAATGCAACCCACGCCTGCAGGTGGAGCACACCATCACCGAAGAAGTGACCGGCGTGGACTTGGTGCAGGCGCAGATCGCGCTGGCCGCAGGCCGCACACTGCAGGACATCGGCCTCGACCCTGCAGTACCGCCCGCCGTGTTGGGCTTTGCCGTGCAGTGGCGCATCAACGCCGAAACGCTGGACGCGCAGGGCAACGCCACCCCCGGCAGCGGCACGCTCAGCCGCTTTGACCTGCCCGCAGGCCCCGGCGTGCGCGTGGACACGCACGGCGCAGCGGGCGCCACGCCATCGCCGCACTACGACACGCTGCTGGCCAAGCTCATCGTGCACACGCGCAGCCCGCGTTTTGCCGATGCGCTGCGCCGCTCGCAGCGCGCGCTGGCCGAGTGCCGCATCGAGGGCGTGGCCACCAACCTCGCGCTGCTGCAGGCGCTGGCAACACGGCCTGAGATGGAGAGCCAGCAGGTGCACACACGCTGGCTGGAATCCGTGTTGCCTGAATTGCTAGATGCAAAAAAAAACATAGCTGCTAGCGCTTATCCATCAAGCGCTAGCGGCCAAAAAGACTCAAATTTCTCAATGCCTGCACCCGAAGGTGCCGTGCTGGCCCCCATGCCCGCCCGCCTGGTGCAGCTGAGCGTGGCCGAGGGCGACGTGGTCGCCGCCGGCGCCGAGCTGGCCGTGCTTGAAGCCATGAAGATGGAGCATGTGCTGCTGGCCCCACACGCGGGCCGCGTCGGCGCGCTGCTGGCCGTGGCCGGTGGCTACGTCGCGCAGGGGCAGCCGCTGCTGGTGCTGGACGCGGTGGATGATGCGGCCGATGTCGAAGTGCAGGGCAGCGCTGCGCACGACCCCGACCACATCCGCGCCGACCTGCAGCGCGTGATCGACCGCCACGCCTTCACGCTCGACGCCGCGCGCCCCGACGCCATGACCAAGCGCCACGCCCAAGGCGGCCGCTCCGCGCGCGAGAACATTGCCGACCTGTGCGACGACGGCAGCTTCATCGAATATGGGGCCCTCGCCATCGCCGCGCAAACGCGCCGCCGCAGCAAGGAGGACCTCATCGCCAACACGCCCGCCGACGGCATGGTCACAGGCATCGGCGGCATCAATGGCGCACTGTTTGGCGACGAGAAGTCCCGCGCCGTGGTCATGTCGTACGACGCCACCGTGCTCGCAGGCACCCAGGGCGCACGCAACCACGCCAAGACCGACCGTATGCTCGGCATCGCGCTGGCGCAGAAGCTGCCGGTGGTGCTGTTCGCCGAGGGCGGCGGCGGGCGCCCGGGCGACACCGACATGCCCGTGGTGGCGGGGCTGCATGTGCACACGTTTGCGAGCTACGCGGCGCTGTCGGGCCAGGTGCCAGTCATCGGCATCGCCGCCGGGCGCTGCTTTGCGGGCAACGCGGCGCTGCTGGGCTGCAGCGACGTGATCATTGCCACGCGCGCCAGCAACATCGGCATGGGCGGCCCGGCCATGATCGAAGGTGGTGGGCTGGGCATCTTCAAGCCCGAGCAGATCGGCCCGAGCCGCGTGCAGCATGCCAACGGCGTGATCGACGTGCTGGTCGATGACGAGGCTGGAGCGGTGCAGGCCGCGCGCCACTATCTGTCGTTCTTCCAGGGCCGTACATCGCAGTGGTCTGCACCCGACCAGCGCCTGCTGCGCGCCGTGGTGCCCGAGAACCGCCTGCGCGTGTACGACACCCGCACCGCGATGGCTGGCCTGGTGGACGAGGGCAGCCTGCTGCCGCTGCGCACCGGCTTTGGCACCGGCATCCACACGGCGCTGGCGCGCATCGAAGGCCGCCCGGTGGGCCTCCTGGCCAACAACCCGCAACACCTGGGCGGCGCCATCGACGCCGATGCGGCCGACAAGGGCGCGCGCTTCATGCAGCTGTGTAACGCGCACTGTCTGCCCATCGTGAGCCTGGTGGACACGCCCGGCTTCATGGTCGGCCCCGAGGTCGAAGCCACGGCCCAGGTGCGCCATGTAAGCCGCCTGTTCGTCACCGCCGCCAGCCTGCGCGTGCCCACCTTCAGCGTGGTGCTGCGCAAGGGTTACGGCCTGGGCGCCATGGGCATGACGGCCGGGGGTTTTCATGCGCCCGTGTTCACTGTCGCCTGGCCCACGGGCGAGTTCGGCGCCATGGGCCTCGAAGGCGCCGTGCGCCTGGGCTTTCGCAAAGAGCTGGAGGCCCTGCCCGAAGGCGCCGAACGCGATGCGCTGTTCGCCAAGCTGCTGGCCAAGTCCTACGCCAACGGTGAGGCGATGCACATGGCGGCCACGCTGGAGATCGACGCGGTGATCGACCCGGCGGACACGCGGGCCTGGCTGGCGCGCGGGTTGGCATCGGCGCAGGTGGCGCCGCTGGGTCCACGTTGCATCGATACCTGGTGAAGCAGCACGGCACCTGACACGGTGGCGCCTATCGGTGCATCAGAGCGAGCTTTGCGCCGAGCCCGACAAACGCGGCCGCAAAGCCGCGGCGCAGCCACACCAGCGCGCCGGGGCGCTGCAGCACCTGGTCACGAAACCGGGCGGCAAAGACGCCATAGCCCAAGAACACCACAAAGGTCATGGCCATGAAGACCAGCGAGAGCTGGACCATGCGCCACGCGGGCTGCGCTTCACCCGGTGCGATGAACTGCGGCAGAAAGGTGAGGAAGAACAGCGACAGCTTGGGGTTGAGCAGGTTGATCAGCATGGCTTCCGTGATACGCCCACCGGCTGCGCGTGCGGGCGCGTCAGTGCGAACCTCCAGGGTGGCGGGCGAGCGCCACGTGGCCCAGCCCATGTAGACCAGGTAGGCGACCCCCGCGAAGCGCAGGACTTCGAATGCCGTGGCGCTGGCGTTGAGGAGCGCGGCCAGCCCGGTGATCGCCGCCAGCAGGTGCGGCACGATGCCGAGCGTGCAGCCCAGCGCCGTCACGGCGGCGGTCCGCGCGCCGCCCGAGAGCCCGGCCGCCACGGTCAGCAGGGTTCCTGGCCCCGGCGAGACGACCACGATGAGAGAGGTGATGAGAAATTCGATGCCCATGGCGAGAGGCCGCGCGGCGGCGGCGTGAATTGGCGATGCCCGCAGCATCCGCCAACCCCGCACAACGGTCTTGAACGAAATTGCAGGGTCCGGGCTGTCAGCCGCGTGTGCGGACGTAGGCGCCCGGTGTGATGCCAAAGCTGCGCGTGAAGAGGCGCGTCAGGTGGCTTTGGTCGGCAAAGCCACTGGCTGCGGCGACATCAGCCAGGGGCGTACCCGCACCCATGAGATGGCGTGCAAGCTGCAGTCGGCGCTGCAGCAGGTAGGCGTGCGGCGTCAGGCCCGTGGTCTGGGCAAATTGGCGCACGAGCTGGTAGCGGCTCAAACTTGCCGCATCGGCCAGTTGTGCGAGGCTCCAGGGCGCGGTGGGATCGTCGTCCATCATGGTGCGAGCCCTGGCGATGGACGCGGCGGATTGTTGGTGGCCCTTCGGCCGCAGCAGGCCGCCCAGCACCCGCAACAGGCATTCCTCCACATGCAGCGCTGCGGCCGAGTGGTTGGGGCGGTGGGTGGCCGCGTCGAACAGTGCCAGTACCTGGGCCGCCAGCCGCGCATCGCGCATCGTCGGAGCATGGAATTCGAAGGCGGAGCCGTGCGGGCCCGGATGCACCTCTGCCGCCAATGGCGCCACCAGGGCGGGCTCCAGGTAGAGCATGCGCCAGGCGCGCCCACGCTCATCCAGCGGCATGCCATCGTGGACTTCGCCGGGGTTGACCGTGATGGTGTCGCCTGGGCCCGATTCCACAATCCCCCGGCCGCTGGCCGATTTCTGCGCACCCCGCTCGATCACGCCGAGGCCGAACTGCAAGTGCATGTGCCTGCCGAAGACCAGGCGGGAGTCGGCCTGCATCGCTTCGATGCCGGGCAGTGCGGTGGGCAGGAATCGGAAGGGTTTTTGCTGCATGGCGCGCGGCCTTGGGGTGGCGCGGGGCCATGATAAGCTGACCTGATCGTCCCTTTTTCCTCCCTCAGTTTCACACGCGGAGACTCCCCTATGCCCGGCCTTTTGCCCGATATCGACCCCGATGGTTTGCTCGAATTTTCGGTGGTCTACACCGACCGCGCGCTCAACCACATGTCCAAGCGCTTCACCGGCGTGGTGCAGGACATTCTGGGCACGCTGAAAGAGGTCTACCACGCCCACACTGCCGTGCTGGTGCCCGGCAGCGGTACCTTCGGCATGGAGGCCGTGGCGCGCCAGTTTGCCAACAAGGAAAAGGTGCTCATCGTGCGCAACGGCTGGTTCAGCTACCGCTGGACACAGATATTCGACGCCGACAAAGGTCTGGGCGGCGGATCCGTGGTGTGCAAGGCGCGCCAGCAGGGCAGCGGCCCGCAGGCGCCCTGGGCACCATGCCCCGCAGAAGAAGTCGCCGCCACCATCCGCGCCGAAAAGCCCAAGGTGGTGTTTGCGCCCCATGTGGAGACGGCCAGCGGCATCATCCTTTCGGACGACTACATCCGCACGCTGACGGCGGCTGCGCACGAGGTGGGCGCGCTGTTTGTGCTGGACTGCGTGGCGTCGGGCGCGATGTGGGTGGACATGCAGGCCACGGGCGTGGATGTGCTCATCAGCGCGCCGCAAAAGGGCTGGAGCGGATCGCCTTGCTGCGCCATGGTGATGCTGTCCGAGCGTGCGCGCGAAGCCATCGAGGGCGCCACGAGCAGCAGCTTCTCGTGCGACCTCAAGAAGTGGATGCAGATCGCCGAGGGCTACGAAAAGGGCCAGCACGCGTACCACACCACCATGCCCACGGATGCGCTGGTGCGCCTGCGCGAGGTGATGGCCGAGACGCGTGAATATGGATTTGCCAAGGTGCGTAACGAGCAGATCGAACTGGGCGCCAAGGTGCGGGCGCTGCTCGAATCGCGCGGCTTCCCCAGCGTGGCGGCCGACGGCTTCAAGGCGCCCGGCGTGGTGGTGAGCTACACCACCGACCCCGGCATCCAGAACGGCAAGAAGTTCATGGAAGTGGGGCTACAGACCGCTGCCGGCGTGCCGCTGCAGTGCGACGAGGGGCCGGACTTCAAGACCTTCCGCATTGGCCTTTTTGGCCTGGAGAAGTGGCACAACGTGGACCGCACGGTGGGGCACTTGTCGAAGGCGCTGGACCAGATTGCGGCGGCTGCCTGACGCATTGGGGTCTTGGTCGGCGGGCTGGCCCGGATGAACGCCGATACTGATAGCGCAATCTTCGCCTTGCGCCGGGCCAAGCGCCAGGCACTGGGCCTATTGCTGCTGGTGACGGCCGTGTTCATCGCCACCAGTGTGGTCGAACGCGGACTGTGGCTCAACTGCGTGAAAGCCATGGCCGAGGCCGCCATGGTGGGTGCGCTGGCGGACTGGTTTGCGGTGGTGGCGCTGTTCCGGCGCCCGCTGGGCCTGCCCATTCCGCACACGGCGGTCATTGCGCGCAACCAGGCGCGCATCGGCCGCAACCTCGCCACCTTTGTGCGCGACAAGTTCCTGGATGTGCCTTCGCTCGTGTCGCTGATCCGCCGGCATGACCCGGCCGAGCGGCTGGCGCAGTGGCTCACGGCGCCTGGCAACGCCACGCTGCTGGGGCACCAAGCCACGCGCCTGGCCTCGGCTGCGCTGGAGACGGTGCAGGACGCGCAGGTGGAACGCTTCATCCACCAGGCCGCGCGTGCCTTGATCGGGCAGGTGGATATGTCGCGTGCCCTGGCGGCAGTGCTCGACACCCTCACGCACAACGGCCGCCACCAGGCACTGCTGGACGACGTGCTGGCCAAGCTCATCGAACTGCTGCAGAACGAGCAAACCCGCACCTGGGTCGCGCAGTCGATCGTGGCCTGGCTCAAGAAGGACCACCCGCGCACCGAGAAGTTGTTGCCCAGCGACTGGCTGGGCGACAAGGGCTCGGCCCTGCTGGCCCGCGCGCTGGAGAGCCTGATGGCCGATGTGGCCGCCAACCCGCAGCATGCACTGCGTGCGCAGTTTGATGTGGCGGTGCAGCGCTTTATCGAGCGCCTGCGCAGCGACCCGGAATGGGAGCGCAAGGGTGAGGAGATCCGCACCTGGCTGCAGACCGACGCCACCGTGGGTGGCTATGTGCAGACCTTGTGGCTGGATCTGCGCGGCGCTCTGCAGCGCGACCTGGCCGATGCCGATTCGGTACTGGCGCGGCAGGTGGGCAAGCTGGGGCTATGGTTGGGCGAGTCGCTGGCGGGGGACGCGGCGTTGCGGCAGTCGTTCAATGACCGGCTGGAGCGGTGGGTGGAGGGGCTGGCGCCGGATGTGTCGGCGTTTATTGCGCAGCACATTGAGGACACCGTGCGGCGATGGGATACCGAGGAGATGACGCAGCTGATTGAGCTGAACATTGGGAAGGATTTGCAGTACATCCGCATCAACGGGACCGTGGTGGGCGGGCTGATCGGGCTGGTGCTGTTTGCGGTGTCGCACGCGGGGGAGATTTGGCGGGCGGTGGTGGGCAGTTGACCACCCGTTCGAGCTGAGCCTGTCGAAGCCAGGGCGTGCTGGTTCGAAAAGCATGCTGGTGTTGAGGGCGGAGGCCGGGACTCGCCCCGGCGGGCGAGGTACTTGTTCTTTGCTTCGCCAAAGAAAAGTACCCAAAAGAAAGGCGACCCCCAGTCTGCGACCCCTTCGCGTTGCGAAGGGGCAAACCTGCGGCGGGGCGGCTGCGGGGTGCGCCGTGGAACTCGCTTTGCTGCTGCGCAGCGCCGCTCGGACAACCACGGCGAGTCAGAGCACGAGGCATGCGCGCTTCGACGCGCATGCTCACCCCGCAACCGCCCCGCCGCAGGCGCAGCCAGCAGGGGGGTGGACAGCCGAACATCCAACAGCCGAACAGCCACACGGGCCATCGCGTTGCTCGGCCGCGCGCCGACCGCGTGGGGCTTGGCCTAGCGTGCCGCCTCATCCGCAGCCATGTTCGCAGCCATGTTCGCCGCGTGTTCTTCCTGCAGATGCTGCGCAATCTGCGCCCACGCCTGTTTGGCCTCGGCGTCCTGTGCCCAGGCGTAGCAACTGGCGATGTGCATGGCCGTCACCGCATGGTGCGGGTCGAGCGCAAAGGCCACCTCGCACTGCAGCGCCGCCTGGCGCCACATCGCTATCGCATCCTCTGATCCTTCTTTCTGCAGCGCATGGGCTTCTGCCACCCACGCCTGCCCCAGGCGAAACGCCGCAGCATGTTGCGTGGGGTCGGCTTCGTGCGCCCGTTGAAACAGCATCCCCGCCTGCCGCCACAACGCCCGCGCTGCGGCAAAGTCCTGCGTGGCCACGGCCTGCGCTTGTGCGACTAGGGCGTTGCCGGATTGGAGGAAAGCGGAGGGAGAGTCGCTGGGCATGGGATCGGTAACAAGGAGAGACGGGCTGCGGATTGTCGGCGGTTTTTGCTGGCGGCTATCGGTGACGAGATGTCGGCGGCTATGCTCGATACAGTCAACTGCCGGGAGAAGATGGTGTTTGGAAGGATGACGATCGATGAAACGCGAGCGGCGTGCAAGGAAAAGATCGAGGCCCTGGAGTTTTGGCTTCGCCGTCTCATCGACCTGAGATTTAAGGCACTTTACGGTCCTGACTATTTCGATGCAGTTGACGGCACTGGTGCACCTCTCTTTCCGACAAAGGTGAGGGTGCACGCTGACAACATGATGAAAACTCACCCAGGCAGATATTCGCGCCCCATTGACACGCTTTTGCTCGAGGACGAGGCAAGAACAATCTGCAAGTTTTTCGGCGAGTTTCGCGAAGCCTTTGCCGGTGCGGCGCACAATCGCGAGGCAGCGCAACGACAGCTTGATCGCATAGTTGCAGCAAGAAATCCGTTGTATCACGCCAACCCAATCACGCTTCGGCAAGCCGAGCAGGCCTTCTGCTACAGCAACGACATCCTCAAATCGCTTCAGGACTTCTATCGCAAGCAAGCTATGGCCTATTTGTACGATGCTCCTTTGATTATTCGGATGTCCGACTCACTGGGGAACGTTCGGCACCGGGCTGCGGGAACAGAGGTCCAAGACTTTAATCATGGGTACATGCACGACGAAGCCTCATATCTGAGGGTCGGCGATGTGCTTACGGTCGAGGTCGAAGTTGACCCTGCCTATCCCCCTGACTTGTACGAGATCCGCTGGGCATCAACTCGTCTGCCATTGAATGAATACGGCACGGGTCCGTCTTTTCAGGTGAAGCTGACAGAAAGCCAAGTCGCCGCGAACCTAGACATCCAGTGCAGCGTTGTCTCCAAGAAAGCTTGGCATCGCAAGGGTGATAATGATGACTTCATGCTTGTTTCCTACCGAGTCCTTCCGAATGCATAGTGCTGCCGGCCGATTGAACTGCGGTATGTTCCTTCGCCGGTTATCCATCCGGCGACCGAAATAGCCTCCGATCGTGCGGTTCACCAGGATCCCTACCCTTCAAAACCTCGGCAAATCCGGATGCTTGATCGCCCCTCCGCGCACCAGCATCTTCCCGTACTCCGCACACCGGTTCAGCGTCGGAATCACCTTCCCCGGGTTCAGCAACCCCGCCGGGTCGAACGCATGCTTGAGCCCGAACATTTGTGCGTTCTCCTCCGCAGAAAACTGCACGCACATGCTGTTGAGTTTCTCCACACCCACACCATGCTCACCCGTCACGGTGCCGCCCATGGCCACGCTGGTCTCCAGAATCTCCGCACCAAACAGTTCGCAGCGGTGCAACTGGTCGGCATCGTTCGCATCGAAAAGGATCAGCGGATGCAGGTTGCCGTCGCCCGCGTGGAACACGTTGGCGCAGCGCAGCTGGTATTTCTTTTCCATCTCCTGGATGGCCAGCAGGATGTCGGCCAGGCGCTTGCGCGGGATGGTCGAGTCCATGCACATGTAGTCGGGGCTGATGCGGCCGCTGGCGGGGAAGGCGTTCTTTCGACCGCTCCAGAAGCGCAGGCGCTCGGCTTCGTCGTTGCTGACCGAAATGGCGGTGGCGCCTGCAGCGCGCAGCACGTCGCTCATGCGGCCGATTTCTTCCTCTACTTCTTCGGGCGTGCCATCGCTTTCGCACAGCAGGATGGCTTCGGCTGTCAGGTCGTAGCCCGCGTGCACAAAGTCTTCGACGGCGGCGGTCATGGGCTTGTCCATCATCTCCAGGCCGGCGGGGATGATGCCAGCCGCGATGACCGCGGCCACCGCGTCGCCCGCTTTGCGCACGTCGTCAAAGCTGGCCATGATGCAGCGCGCCAGCTGGGGCTTGGGGATGAGCTTGACCGTCACTTCGGTGGTCACGGCCAGCATGCCCTCGCTGCCGATCACGGCGGCCAGCAGGTCGTAGCCGGGCGCATCCAGCGCCTCGCTGCCGAACTCCACCGGCTCACCTTCCACCGTGAAGCCCTTCACCTTGAGCACGTTGTGCACCGTCAGGCCGTACTTCAGGCAATGCACGCCGCCCGAGTTCTCGGCCACGTTGCCGCCGATGGTGCAGGCGATCTGGCTGCTGGGGTCAGGGGCGTAGTAGAGGTTGTAGGGTGCCGCCGCTTCGCTGATCGCCAGGTTGCGCACGCCACACTGCACCACGGCCGTGCGGCTTTCGGGGTTGATGTCGAGGATGCGGTTGAACTTGGCCAGCGACATCGTCACGCCCAGGGCGTGCGGCATGGCGCCTCCCGACAGGCCCGTGCCCGCACCGCGCGCCACCACCGGCACCTGCAGCCGGTGGCACGCCTGCAGCACGGCCTGCACCTCGTCGTAGGTTTCCGGCAGGCACACCACCAATGGGCGCTGGCGGTAGGCGGTGAGGCCGTCGCATTCGTAGGGCGTGGTGTCTTCGGTGTGCCAGAGCAGCGCGTGGGCGGGCAGCACGCGGCCCAGGGCCTGGACAACCTCAGCCTGGCGCGCGGCGCGTTCGGCGGGTGTCGGGAGCGGGGCGGAAGAAGTGGCGGTGAT
>NZ_JAMXAX010000329.1 GCF_023913775.1 Acidovorax facilis | reverse complement strand
CGTACTTCTACCATCGGGCCCGCACAGCGGTCGGCGACAAGTACCTTGGTGTGCGCCAATCCCTCACCGAGATCTTCGAGTCAAACCACCGCTGCTACGGCTACCGCAGGCTGCAGGCCTCGCTGACCAAGCAGGACGTCACCATCTCCGAGAAGGTGGTGCAGCGGCTGATGAAACAAGAAAGCCTGGTCGTTGCAAAGCCAAAGCGGCGCCGTTACGCGTCGTACCTCGGCGAGATCAGCCCCGCACCCGAGAACATCATCAACCGTGACTTCCAGGCTGCAGCCCCCAACGAGAAATGGCTGACCGACATCACAGAGTTCCAGATCCCTGCGGGCAAGGTGTACCTGTCACCGATCATCGATTGCTTCGACGGGATGGTGGTGAGCTGGACCATTGGCACGAGCCCGGACGCTGAACTGGTCAACACCATGCTGGATGCTGCTATCGAGACAGTGGCAGAAACCACCGCTAGGCCGGTAGTTCATTCCGATCGCGGAGG
>NZ_JAMXAX010000328.1 GCF_023913775.1 Acidovorax facilis | reverse complement strand
TCAGGCGCAGGTTCTGGTCGATGCCCTGCACGGGCCGGGTGCTCTGGCGACGCCCATTGGCGGCGCGGGCGCGCAGGCCGCCCTTGATGAGGTTTTCTTGGGTGCGGTTGAACACGCTCCACAGGTCGCGGCGGTCGTCGTCCGTACGACGGGGCATCAGGATTTGCGTTTCCGTGATGGGTGCGGGTTTGGTAGGGTCGTCGTACTTGAGGGTCAGCGCGGCACGGGCGAACACCTCCGATTCCCCTGCGTCCAAGGTGATCGCCTGCATGGACTCACGGGACTGCTGGGCCTGCCCGAAGCCATTCAGGACCTCATACGCGCCCTCGATGACCTGCCCCGCCACATCGCCCTTGTGGGGCACGCGTACATCGGCCACGGTGTCGCCGCATACCAGCCCGTTGTGGCACACGAAGCGGAACTATGTCCAGCGTCGAACTATGTCCAGTCATTCGACTTGCGCCTGAGCGAGCAAGTCTTGCTGGCCAATAACGCTGTACATAGCAATCCTCCTTGCTGGGCATGTCGCCCACAAGGAGA
>NZ_JAMXAX010000327.1 GCF_023913775.1 Acidovorax facilis | reverse complement strand
ACGACGCGCTGTTGGCGTTCTTGAAGAGTCTCTAGCCGCTGCCTCCTATGTCCCGTGTTGCATGGCCGCCTTTACGAGGCGGGTCAACGTAGCACTGGACATAGTTCGATGCTGGACATAGTTCCGCTTCGTCTGCCAGAACGGGCTGGTGTGCGGCGACACCGTGGCCGATGTGCGCGTGCCCCACAAGGGCGACGTGGCAGGGCAGGTCATCGAGGGTGCTTACGAAGTCCTAAATGGCTTCGGTCAGGCGCAGCAGTCCCGCGAATCCATGCAGGCGATCACCCTGGACGCCGGGGAGTCGGAGGTGTTCGCCCGCGCCGCGCTGACCCTCAAGTATGACGACCAGGCCAAGCCCGCACCCATCACAGAAACACAAGTCCTGATGCCCCGCCGCACAGACGACGACCGCCGTGACCTGTGGAGCGTGTTCAACCGCACCCAAGAAAACCTCATCAAGGGCGGCCTGCGCGCCCGCGCCGCCAATGGGCGTCGCCAGAGCACCCGGCCCGTGCAGGGCATCGACCAGAACCTGCGCCTGA
>NZ_JAMXAX010000326.1 GCF_023913775.1 Acidovorax facilis | reverse complement strand
ACCGTAATTTTTGATGGGGGCAGATGAATTCGCTAGTTGAGGTACTTCAAGCAGAAGCGGGGCGGGAAAATGACGGGGCGGTCTCAAATCTGAAGTGCAACACTCTCCACGGGGGTTTGGTTGGCAGCTATTGAAGACTCCTAAATTGATAGCTGGTAGTGCTTGTCTATCAAGCACTAGCGGCCAATTTAGCCCAAAACCCGGCAAAGCCAGCAGGCTCCACCCCTGCTGGTCTTGGCCTTCATCTTTGCCGTGGCCACGTACCAGGCCATCAGCCTTCCCTGCATTCCCCCGGGCCATCCATAACGACCCGCACCTGCTGGGCGACGGCCTGACCACCTACCGCTACGAGAGCGAGGGGCGCATGGTGAGCGCCAAAAAACAAGGGGGCAGGCAGTAGAGTTTTCGAGGCATTCCAACATGACCCGTCCTGAATAGCGTTGACACCCAGGACGGTTTAAAACTCCAGCCGGACTATCCGGCCAACGACGCCCGATGCACCGCATCGGGCGTTTGCATTTTCAGCGATAGGTGTGGCCGCTCGCAGT
>NZ_JAMXAX010000325.1 GCF_023913775.1 Acidovorax facilis | reverse complement strand
CCCAGCTGCCGTATGGTGGGCCTGACGCGCTTGCCCAGCTTGATGTAGAGCTCAACGGCTCGGATTCGATCTTCGTAGGAATACATGAACTACCTCCTGGTAGTCCAAGTTTTTGTCCGCATCCCCGACTCAGATCAAAGTGCGTGGCCCGAGTAAACGACTCAAGGCGCTCGCAGAAAAGGTTTGAATGTTGATTGGATCGGATCCATAACCTACGAGTGGTTGCAGCGCAACGCACCGAAGTTTGGATTTGTCCGCACTGTAGGCAATTGGGCGCCCGATGAACCCAACGCACAAGTTGCACGGATCAATTGTCGGTTCAAGATACCTAACAGGCTGCTGAAATACCTCACCGCAGGCGTCTCCCAAAAGTTTTCGACCTCGTAGAACGCGCTACAAGCGACGTTTCTGATGCGGGCAAGGGGTAAGGCAGTAAGCGACCAGCCGTACCACCTTGAACAGTCCCGCGACATCTCGCAAGATCGTGTGCACGTAAACCATCGTGGACACCATGCTCAAAGATTCAGAGACACCGAGATATGCGACGCGGCGTACCC
>NZ_JAMXAX010000324.1 GCF_023913775.1 Acidovorax facilis | reverse complement strand
GTGAAAGCGGCAACAGCGGCGATAGAGAGAAAACGGACAGACTTGTTCATGGTGAAACTCCAGTGAAATTCAAAAAATAGGGACGAGGTACTTGGCAATACGAAAACGTGTGAACCGTGGATTCAACAAGAATCAACCACGCTCACCCGAAGGGATCTGGCCAGCGCGCAGGGCTTCGGCAGCCTGGGCACGCACGGCAGCGCGGTCAGCCGTGGACGTGTAGGTCACCACACGCGAGCCTGCTGGCTCGATGGAGCGGGTCTGGGCAACGCTGGCGGCTTCTGCTTGCACTTCAGCGCGGGTGCGGTTGGTTTCAAATTTGGTAGCGAATTGCGAAGCATCGGCTTCGTCAGCCTGTGCGCCGAAAGAGGCGAAAGCGGCAACGGCAGCGATGGAGAGGAAGCGGGCGGTGTTGTTCATGATGAAAATCCTTGGAAGTTAAAAAGCGTCTCAAAAAAGCCGGGTCAAAAAACCATTCCTGAACCGGGTTCGGTGAGTCGCCTTGCGGGTTCGGCTCATCGATGGGTTGAACTGTACGCGGGTGAAGTCCAAAGAAAAACCACCGAGTCGCAAACTAACTGT
>NZ_JAMXAX010000323.1 GCF_023913775.1 Acidovorax facilis | reverse complement strand
AGAGCGTCATCTATGCGCGCAGCTGCCACGGCTACGCGGTCAACGAGACGCAGAAGCCCGAGGCCATCGTGGCCCCGCTCATCCAGTACAGCGTGCCGCCAGGCGGACTGGTGGTGGATTGCTTCGCGGGAAGCGGAACCACCCTGGCAGTGGCCCGCAAGACAGGGCGGCGCTCCATCGGCATCGAGCTTCGCGAAGATCAATGCCAGCGCATCGTGGAGCGGCTGTCGCAACGCGAATTGCCTGGCGCTTGAGCGTCGGTAACGGCTGGCGTGAGTCGCTTCGGGCGCTGTGCCCAACCGCTGCGCGACAGTGAGGCGGACCGGCGCCGGTGGCCATGAACCCTTTCTGTACAGGATCACCCCCACAGCGGCCTTGTATTTGTCGTGAATCCTGGCTCGGGCACGGCGGCGCTGCACTTCGTTTGCGCTGCCTCGGGCTTGTTCGCCGCAACCGTCCGGCCCGACAAATTTCCCCTCCGCTGCGCGGATTCCTCGCGCGGCAAATTTCTCGGGCCTCCCGGTCCTTCGCTGCGCTGCGGCCCCTTTGCTTCGCTGCGGGATGCGGCGCGCCCGACCCTCGCCCATCGGATCACGCCAAGGCCGCGATGGGCGCGACCTGGACAACCTCGAAAGGACTTCATCATGGCCAACATCGGCACCTTCACCACACAG
>NZ_JAMXAX010000322.1 GCF_023913775.1 Acidovorax facilis | reverse complement strand
GTAAGCGGCCAGCCATGCCACCTTGACGGCGATGTCGGCTCCCTTCAGCAGCCGTTGATCTCGTCAACCGCGTCCCCGCCGTCGTAGAACTTACCGATGGCTTTGTCCAGCCTCTTGAGCAACGCGTTCAGCGTCTCACCTTCTCGGCGAACCAGCATGGCCACACTGTTGTGGCCGTCAGCAGCTGTGGCTGCGCATTTGATCGGGTAGATCGCACCAAGGGTGATGTCGCCGCCGTCGTCGATGAGTGCTTCAATGTTCTTCATGCGATGGCATTTTGCCGTCTTCCGCAGGGCTCCAGCGATGCGGCAGCAACTCATCAATCCGGTGGTTCGGGTGCGCCTGCAGCCGCTCCAGCACGTCCTTGAGGTAACCCCAGGGATCGTGCCCATGCAGCTTGGCTGACTGCACGAGGCTCATCACCATGGCGGCCCGCTGACCAGCCAGTTTGCTGCCACAGAAGAGCCACGCTTTGCGCCCCATCGCCCATGGGCGCATCATGCGCTCGACGTGGTTGTTGTCGATACTGACATCACCATCGTGCAGGAAGCGCCCCAGCGCCTCCCAGCGCTTGAGGCTGTAGTCCAGAGCAGCGGCGATGCCCCCACCGTCCGCCACCCGGGCTCTCTCCAGCCGCAGCCACACATGCAACTCGTCCCACAGCGGCTGTGCGTGCAACTGGCGTAGTGCCAACCGATCCGCCGCTGTCATCT
>NZ_JAMXAX010000321.1 GCF_023913775.1 Acidovorax facilis | reverse complement strand
GGACAGTTGAAGAAACTGCACCCTGACAACAAGCGCAAACAAGTGTCACACGAGAGCATCTACACCTGCATTTATGCCCAGCCTCGGGGAGAGCTCAAAAAGGAGTTGGTCTCCTGTCTGCGTATGGCCCGCGCCAAGCGCTGGCCTCGCTCCAGGGGCGAGGATCGGCGTGGACAAATCACCGATCTGCTGAGCATCCATGTGCGCCCGCCCGAGATTGAGGATCGCCAACTGCCCGGGCACTGGGAGGGAGACCTCATTAAGGGCAAAGGCAACGCCAGCGCCATTGGCACGCTGGTCGAGCGCACCACGCGCCTGGTGGTACTGGTCAAGCTGCCGCACCCCAACCCAGCTACAGCGGCGCATGTGCTGCAGGCCTTCAGCGACAAGCTCAATGCCATTGCCAGCCCGATGCGCCAGAGCCTGACGTACGACAGGGGCCGGGAGATGGCCGAGCACCAGCAGCTAACGCGCAACACCGGCATGAAGGTGTACTTCTGCGATCCCTACAGCCCCTGGCAAAGAGGCTCCAACGAGAACACCAATGGGTTGCTGCGTCAGTACTTCCCCAAAGGCACGGATCTCAGTGGCTACACCCAGGAGCAGCTTGATGCGGTGGCCGACGAACTCAATGGACGCCCCAGGATGACTTTGGGCTGGAGCAAGCCTATTGAGGTGTATGCCGAGCATTTGGCTCGCTTGGCCCAACAGCCCGATTCAGTCCATTAACTTGATTGT
>NZ_JAMXAX010000320.1 GCF_023913775.1 Acidovorax facilis | reverse complement strand
GAAGAAGAAGAAGAAGACTGTGACGATGGCAACGAGTCAGAGGGGGGTGGTGGTCAGCCCCAATGCTCCGGCCCAGGCACTGCTATGGGGCCGCAGTAGTGGATTGTGCCGCCTGTCCGCCCCGCCGCCAGTCCTGAAGATCGGTGAATGCACGGTTGCATCCCGTGCACTGCAGGGTCTCGGTGTAGCGCATGGCGCCCGTCTCGTCGCGCGCTACCACCCGGTGGTAGCTGCTGGCTCCGCAGTAGCCGCAGTGGTTGACAGTGGCAGGTGGATTCGTGGGCATGTCTCGGAGCGGGCTTGTCGCGGGGTGTTGTCGGTGGGTAGCACGATGGTAGCGACTTGGTTGGCCCCCGGTTCTCCGAAGGGCATCACTGCAACTGGACCGCACTCCTGCCAACTTTGCCACAGCGGCGTCAACCGCTGCCCTATGGCCGCGTTGATCTGATGAGTTTGCATCACATAATGTCACAAACCCAAGAGGAGGATGGATGGCGGTTTGAGCCTTAAGGCTGGTTGGGCAGCGAGGAGCTAATGGATCCAGGCTTTTACTGTGCCTGGCTCGCCCGGCGCTTGGTCGGTGCTGGCACCTCGGGCGGCTTGAGCAGAGCCCATGGTGCGACACCCAGAACGTGGGCCAGGCGCTCGATGTTTGCCAGCGAGACGTTCCACTTGCAGCGCTCGATGGCCGACACGTAGGTGCGGTCCAGTTCGCACTCGTGGGCCAGACGCTCCTGGGACCACTCTTTCTGCACGCGCAA
>NZ_JAMXAX010000031.1 GCF_023913775.1 Acidovorax facilis | reverse complement strand
CCTGGCCTGCTGCGTCCCGCCCGGCGGCGGTGAACAGGCCGGGCTTGAGGGTGAGCAGACTCAGTGTGTGGCGTGGCGGGGGCGCTTGGTGGTGCAGGTGGTAGTGCTGGTGGGTTGGGGTGTCGGGCGCAAGGCCTGCTGCAAACTGGCCGGTGTCTGCGTCCAGCCCGCTGGGCAGGTCCACGGCCAGCACGGGGGCCGGGCTGCGGTGCAGGGCTTGCAGACAGGCCTGGAGCCTTGCGTCGGGCGTGCGTGCGGGGCTGTGGGGTGAAGAAGAGACGCCAATGCCCAGCAGCGCATCAATGCACAGGTCGTTGGCCCCCAGATCGCCGGGTGCGGTGTCTGCCCAGACCACGCACGCATCCCGTGCGCGCTGCCACGAGGCCTTGGCATCGGCCGGGGCCGTATCGGGCTGGCCCAGCCAGGTCACGACCACTTTGCGGCCACTGCGCTGCAGGTGCATGGCAGCCTCCAGTCCGTCACCCCCGTTGTTCCCGGGCCCGCAGGCAATCCACACGGTGCGTGCGTGGGGGGCCATCGCCTGGGCCAATTGCGCCACGGCCAGGCCGGCGCGTTGCATGAGGGTGTGCGGGGGCAGGGCGGCCGCTGCCGCATTTTCCAGGCGGCGGGTGGCGGCTGTGTTGAACAGGGGATAAGGCTGGTGGGCGGTGATGCGGTGCATGGGCTGCAGGGGGCAAGGGCTGCTGCCAGTGGCAGCGCGCCTGCCATTGTGCGCCGACGCCCCGTGGGGGCAAAGCGCAGGCTCCTAGAACCGACGCATGCCCAGCCCGTCCAGCGACACCTCGGGCTCGCGCTGCGCGATCAGGTCGGCCAGCGCCCGGGCGCTGCCGCAGGCCAGAGCCCAGCCACTTGCGCCGTGGCCGGTGTTGAGCCACAAGCCCGGCACGCCGCTGGCGCCCACCACCGGTGCTCCGTCGGGCAGCATGGTGCGGGCGCCGCGCCAGATCTGCAGGTTGGATGACAGCTGCACGCCACCGGGGAACCAGTCGTTCAACGTGCGGTACAGGCGCTGCAGTGTGGGGGTGTGGTGCTCGGCATCGGCCCCGGCCAGTTCGGCGCCACCGGCAATGCGCACACGCTGGCCCAGGCGGGTGATGGATATCTGCTGACCCGCATCCACCACGCTGGCGCGCGGGGCGTGGGTGGATTCGCGCAGCGGCGCACTGACGGAGTAGCCATACACGGCCGCCATGGGCAGGTCCAGGCCCAGCGCAGGCAGCAGCGTGGCTGATGCCATGCCCGCGCACAGCACCACGGCATCATAGCGGCGCAGCTCCGCTTCGCCTTGCAGCACCACGCCGGTGGGGCTGCTGCCCAGTCGGTCCACGCGGGTGTTGAACACAAACTGCACGCCACCGCCCTGAATACCCTGGCGCAGAAGCTGGGCAAACAGGCGGCAGTTGCCCGCGCGCGCGTCGGGCAAGTGGATGGCGCCTGCCAGCGGCGCCTCGGGCGACAGGCCGGGCTCGATCTGGCGGGCCACATCGGCGTCGATCTCGCGCAAGGTCACGCCGCTGTCGCGCAGCACCTGCAGTGCGGGCTGCAGGCGCGTGCGGTCTTCCTCAGTGCGCAGCAGCACCAGGCGGCCATCGCTGGCTTCGAAATCCAGCTCGTGCTGGCTGGCGATGGATTGCAGGCGCGTCTGGCTGTACTGCGCCAGGCGCTCGACGGCTGTAGCCGGGGCACTGTGGCTGCGGGCCATGCTGCGCCAGCGGCGCAACCAGGCCCAGTTGGCGAGGGTCAGGCCGCCTGCCATCCGCAAGGTGGCCTGTGCCCCCATCAGTCGCAGCGGCTGGCCAAAGCCCGGCACTGCCCAGGGGCTCAGCAGGTAGGGTGCGAGCAGTCCTGCAGTGGCAAAGCTGGCTTCCTCGGCGGCTGCGCTGCGTTGTTCGAACACCGTGACTTCGTGGCCGTCGCTGGCCAGCTCGTATGCGGTGGTGACGCCGATGATGCCGGCGCCCACGATAGCAATCTTCATGAATATGGGTGTTTTTGGCTTCTAGCGCTTGTTGGTAAAGCGCAAGTAGCTATTATTTTTGTAGTATTTGTTCGATCTGCAGGCTCACGTTGAGCACCGTGTCGTCCCTGAGCGCTCCGTGCCAGACCATCAGCCCGACCGGGAGTTCCCCTGGCACGTGGCAAGGCAGCGACAGCGCACAGCCATCCAGCAGATTGACCACGCTGGTGTTGCGCAGCAGCAGGTTGTTGACGCGGAAGAACTCGGCGTCGCGGGCGGCGTCCTGGACTTTGTCCAGTCCATCGGCCGGCGCGACATCGGCAATGAGCGGTGCCACGATGGGAACGGTGGGGGACAGCAGGGCGTCATAGCGCTCCATGTCGGAGAGCATGCGTGCAATCCATTGCTGGCGCGCCTGCACCAGGTCGATGTATTCCCAGGCCATCAGCGTGGCGCCTTTTTCAATGCGCATGCGCACCCGGGGGTCGTAGCGGTCGCCTGTGCGCTGCAGCAACTCGCGGTGCCAGGCGTAGGCTTCGGGGGCGGCAAAACCGTAGGCGGGCTGCTCCAGCACGGCGGGCAGGTCGATGGTGTCGATCTGGGCGCCGGCCTGGCGCAAGGCTTCCACGCTGCGCTCAAAGGCGCGCGCCACGGTGGCATCCAGCCCGTCGAGGAAGAGGGTGGACGGCACCGCCAGCCGGTACTGCGACAGCGGCGCCAGGCTGCGCGTCACGCGCCGGGCGGCCAGCACCTCGTGCGCCACGATGGCGTCGCGCACTGTGCGCGTCATGGCGCAGGCAGTGTCCAGGGTGGTGGACAGCGGCACGGCGCCAGCGGTAGGCACCAGCCGGGCGGTGTTCTTGAAGCCCACGATGCCGTTGAGCGCCGCAGGAATGCGGATGGAGCCGCCGGTGTCCGATCCCAGTCCAATGAACGCGGCGCCAGTGGCGACCGACACCCCGGCGCCGGACGAAGACCCGCCGGGCACCCGGGGTGCGCCGGGCACGGCGCCAAAACGGGCGTCCCAGGCAGCAGGCGTGCCGTAGTGGGGGTTGACGCCCACGCCCGAGAAAGCGAACTCCACCATGTTGGTGCGGCCAATCAGGCTGGCACCCGCTGCGCGCAGTCGGGCCACGGCCGGGCAGTCTTGAGCTGCTGCGGGAGCCCCCGCCAGCGCGGTGGAGCCCGCCGGGGTGGGTTGGCCGGCCACGTCAAACAGGTCCTTCACCGACACCGACAGCCCGGCCAGAGGCAACTGGGCCACGCCCGGCTGCACCGCTGTGGTGCGAGCCTCGTCGAACAGGGTTCGCACAAAACTGTGGGTGTTGGAGGTGGTCTGGGCAGCGTCGATGCAGCGTTCCAGCTCGGCGGGCGCGGTAGTGGCGCCGTCCCGCAGTTGCTCACGGGTGGCGATCAGGTCAGGGAGCATGGGTGTGCTAGAATCTTTGGGTTTTGCTGGGAGCAGTAGCGCAGTGGTGCAAGGTTTGCACAACCAGCGTGGCCGCTGCGGCAAGACCAATCGCAAAGCAGCCCTGTCAAGGTGTTGCAGTGTTCGTGAGGATCACGGCACTGCAAATATTGGGGCTGATTTTAGACCTAACCTTTGGAGTATTTTTATGTCCGTTACCATGCGCGAAATGCTGGAAGCCGGTGTCCACTTCGGTCACCAAACCCGCTTCTGGAACCCCAAGATGGCCCCCTACATCTTCGGCCATCGCAACAAGATTCACATCATCAACCTGGAAAAGTCGCTGCCACTGTTCCAGGAAGCCCAAAAGTTCGCCAAGCAACTGGCTGCCAACCGCGGCACGATCCTGATGGTCGGCACGAAGCGCCAAGCCCGTGAAATCCTGGCCACCGAAGCGCAACGCGCTGGCGTGCCTTTCGTGGACCAGCGCTGGCTGGGCGGCATGCTGACGAACTTCAAGACCGTGAAGACCTCGATCAAGCGCCTCAAGGACATGAAGGCCCAGCAAGAAGCTGGCCTCGACAGCCTGAGCAAGAAGGAGCAACTGACGTTCTCCCGCGAAATCGAGAAACTCGAAAAGGACATCGGCGGCATTCAGGACATGGCTGCTCTGCCCGATGCCATCTTCATCATCGACGTGGGCTTCCACAAGATCGCCGTTGCCGAAGCCAAGAAGCTGGGCATCCCGCTGATCGGTGTGGTCGATACCAACCACTCGCCTGAAGGCATTGACTATGTGA
This sequence comes from Acidovorax facilis, assembly GCF_023913775.1. Taxonomy (GTDB): domain Bacteria; phylum Pseudomonadota; class Gammaproteobacteria; order Burkholderiales; family Burkholderiaceae_C; genus Acidovorax; species Acidovorax facilis. The sequence continues at coordinate 41,896 of NZ_JAMXAX010000031.1, read as the reverse complement.
TCCCCGGCAACGACGACTCGGCCAAGGCCGTGACGCTGTACGCCCGTGGCATCGCTGACGCGATCATCGAAGGCCGTGCCAACGCCGTGAATGAAGTCGTGAAGGCTGCTACTGCAGAGAGCACCGACGAATTCGTGGAAGTGCAAGAAGCCGCTGCCTGATAGCCCGGCTGCGCGATCCGTCGCGAACAAAAGCGGGGCCCCTGGTGAGCCCCCTTTTTTTTAGCCCGAATCTGAACTGACTGAACTGAACACTGAAGGAACAAAGATGGCTGCAATTACCGCAAGCATGGTTGCCGAACTGCGTGGCAAGACCGACGCTCCGATGATGGAATGCAAGAAGGCGCTGACGGAAGCCGACGGCGACATGGCCAAGGCTGAAGAGCTGCTGCGCGTCAAGCTGGGCACCAAGGCTGGCAAGGCTGCATCGCGTATCACGGCTGAAGGCGTGGTCGCCAGCTACATCGACGGCACCACCGGTGCCCTGGTGGAAGTCAACAGCGAAACCGACTTCGTCTCCAAGAACGACAGCTTCATCGCCATGGCCAACGCCGCTGCCAAGCTGGTGGCTGAGCACAACCCTGCCACCGTCGAAGCCCTGGGCGCGCTGCCCTACAGCCAAGACAGCTTCGGCCCCACGCTGGAAGACGTGCGCAAGGGCCTGATCGGCAAGATCGGCGAGAACATGTCGTTCCGCCGCTTCAAGCGCTTCAGCGGCTCCAACCTGGCAGCCTACCTGCACGGCTCGCGCATCGGTGTGGTCGTCGAGTTCGACGGTGACGCCACCGCCGCCAAGGACGTTGCCATGCACGTGGCCGCCATGAAGCCCGTGGCCCTGACCAGCGCCGACGTGCCTGCAGACCTGATTGCCAAGGAGCGCTCGGTCGCCGAAGGCAAGGCCGACGAAGCCAACAAGGAACTCGTGGCTGCAGGCAAGCCTGCACAAAGCGCTGAAATCACGGCCAAGCGCATCGACGGCGCGGTGCAGAAGTACCTCAAGGAAGTCTCGCTGGCCGACCAGGTCTTCGTGAAGGCTGCCGACGGCAAGCAAACCGTGGCCCAGATGCTCAAGGCTGCCAACACCAACGTGAAGGGCTTCACGCTGTACGTGGTGGGCGAAGGCATCGAGAAGAAGGTGGACGACTTTGCTGCCGAAGTGGCTGCCCAGGTGGCTGCTGCCAAGGCTGCTGCCTGATCGTTCCCTGTAACCACCCCGCCAAAGCCTCGTACCACTTACCGGAGAAATTTCCCATGTCCAACGCTGCACCAGCCCACAAGCGCATTTTGCTCAAGCTGTCTGGTGAGGCGCTGATGGGGGATGACGCCTTCGGTATCAACCGCGCCACCATCGTGCGCATGGTCGAGGAGATCGCCGAAGTGACCCGCCTGGGTGTCCAGGTGGCTGTGGTGATCGGTGGGGGCAACATCTTCCGTGGTGTCGCCGGGGGCTCGGTCGGGATGGACCGTGCCACCGCAGACTACATGGGCATGCTGGCCACCGTGATGAACGCCCTGGCCCTGGCAGACGCCATGGACAAGCAGGGCCTGGTGGCCCGAGTGATGTCCGCCATTGCCATCGAGCAGGTGGTTGAGCCCTATGTGCGCCCCAAGGCGCTGCAGTATCTTGAAGAGGGCAAGGTCGTCGTGTTTGCGGCCGGCACGGGCAATCCTTTCTTCACCACCGACACCGCCGCAGCGTTGCGCGGTGCCGAAATCGGTGCTGAACTGGTGCTCAAGGCCACCAAGGTGGACGGCGTTTATACTGCCGACCCCCAGAAGGACCCCACGGCCACGCGTTATACGAAGCTCAGCTTTGACGAGGCCATGTCCCGCAATCTGGGCATCATGGATGCGACCGCGTTTGCCCTGTGCCGCGACCAGAAGCTGCCCGTGCGGGTGTTCTCCATCATCAAGCACGGCGCCCTGAAGCGCGTGGTGATGGGTGAAGACGAAGGTACGCTGGTTTACGCTTGACGACAATGGCCGAGGCCTGCCCACGATGCAGGCGGGCGCCCAGGAGAAAACATGACGATTGCCGACATCAAGAAAAATGCAGAAACCAAGATGGACCAGTCCATCTCGGCTTTCAAGAACAACCTGCAGAAGATCCGCACCGGCCGTGCCAACCCGGCGTTGCTCGATACCGTCCAGGTCGAGTATTACGGCTCCTTGGTGCCCCTGAGCCAGGTGGCCAACGTGGCCCTGATTGATTCGCGCACCATCAGCGTGCAGCCTTGGGAAAAAGGCATGGGCGCCAAGATTGAAAAGGCCATTCGCGAAAGTGACTTGGGCCTGAACCCCGCCTCCATGGGCGACCTGATCCGCGTGCCCATGCCCCCCATGAGCGAAGAGCGTCGCAAGGAAATGACCAAGCTCGCCCGCAACGAGGGCGAGAGCGCCAAGATTGCCGTGCGCAACCTGCGCCGCGATGCCAACGAGTCCGTCAAGAAGCTCGTCAAGGACAAGCTGGCCTCCGAGGACGACCAGAAGCGCGCCGAAACCGACGTGCAGAAGTTCACCGACAAGCACATCGCCGAGATCGATGCGCTGGTGGCCGCCAAAGAGCAGGAAATCATGGCGGTCTAGAGCGTGTTATGCGCTTTTACGTACCCGCGTTGGCCCCACACGCAGGTGATCGCAAGGTGCAGTGCACAGGCAAGGCTTCGGCCTTGGCAAGCGCTGCAACGCCGCGAGTGCCTGCGTGTGGGGTCAACCCTTTGGGAAAGTTGGGGAAAGGCCCGGCTACGTCGTTGCAAGCCGCTTGCGGTACTCATACCGCGGCGCGTCCTGCGCCTAGTTGCCGGGCCTTTCCCCGACTTTCGCGGGCACGTAAAAGTGCATCACACGCTCTAGGCCCCAGGGCTTGAACATTCACATGGCTGACTCTCCGTTGGTGCCACACCACATTGCCATCGTCATGGATGGCAACGGCCGCTGGGCCACGCGCCGTTTTTTGCCGCGCCTGGCGGGCCACAAACAAGGTGTGGATTCACTGCGCCGCTGTGCACGCGCCTGCGTGCAGCGCGGTGTGGCTGTGCTCACGGTGTTTGCGTTCTCTTCCGAAAACTGGAACCGCCCCGCCGACGAGGTCTCCGGCCTCATGGAACTGTTGGCGATGGCGCTGGCGCGCGAAGTGCCGCAACTCAAGAAGGATGGCGTGCGCCTGTATTTCGTGGGTGAGCGTGCGGGTCTTTCGCAGAAGGTCCGCGATGGCTTGGCGCAGGCAGAAGCCGCTACGGCTGAAAACACCCGCCTGGTGCTCAACGTGTGTTTCAACTACGGTGGCCGCTGGGACATTGCCCAGGCCGCAGCGTCGCTGGCGGCACGCGGTGAGCCTATCACCGAGGCCAGCCTGCAGGGTGCGATGGGCATGGCCCATGTGCCCGATCCGGACCTGGTGATTCGCACCGGCGGGGAAATGCGGATCAGCAACTTTTTGCTGTGGCAGGCCGCATACTCCGAGTTTTTCTTCAGCGACCGGTTGTGGCCGGATTTCGATGAGTCGGCGCTGGACGAGGCGATTGCTGCCTTCGGTGGCCGCGAGCGCCGTTTTGGCAAAACCTCCGAACAAATCCTGTCCGCGCATCCCCAGCCGATGCCGGGCTAAGAACCTGAACAGGTTCTGAAAGGCCCCATGCTCAAGCAGCGCGTTATCACAGCCCTTGTCCTGCTGGCCATTTTGCTGCCGGCGCTTTTTTACCCATCTACGGTGCCCTTCACCGTGGTCGTGTTGGTGCTCATGGCTGCGGGTGCTTGGGAGTGGGGGCGTCTGAGCGGTTTTGGCCAGGCCGGCTCTCTGACCGTGGGCGCTGCTTGTGTCGCACTGTGTGCGGGTTCGTGGGCCCTGGGCTGGGTCGATCGTCCGTTGACCGCCCTGTGGGTGGTGGGCGGGGGCCTGTGGGTCTTGGCGGCTGCCTGGCTGCTCAAGGCAGGGGTGCCTGGTTGGCCCCGCATTCCGGGTGGAGTGCGCCTGGTGGCAGGGGTATTGGCGCTGTGGCTCGCTTGGCTCGCCGTTGTGCAGGCGCGCAATGTGGGTATCAATTTCCTGTTGTCGGTGCTGCTCCTGGTGTGGGTCGCAGACATCTTTGCTTATTTCGCCGGCCGTGCTTTTGGCCTGCGCTTCACAAAAGGCAAGCTGGCCCCTTCGATCAGTCCTGGCAAAAGTTGGGAGGGCGTGTGGGGCGGTTTGGCGGGCGTGGTGGTTATGGCCTTCGTCTGGGTCGTGGCCGATGCGCACTGGCAGGCGGCTGTGCCCAGTTTTTACAGCCGAATGGCGCTACAAGGCTGGTGGATGCTGGTGCTTGCCGCGCTGTTCATGGTGGCCATGAGTGTGTCGGGAGATCTCGTGGAGTCCCTCATCAAGCGCAGCGCCGGTGTTAAGGACAGCAGCGGCCTGTTGCCCGGACACGGTGGTGTGCTCGACCGCGTGGATGCTCTGCTGCCCACGCTCCCCCTGGCCATGATGCTCACGAGCCTGACGACTCCATGAAGAAACAACAAATCACCGTCCTCGGTTCCACCGGCTCCATTGGCACCAGCACGCTGGATGTGGTGGCCCGTCATCCCGATCGCTTCGAAGTTTTTGCGCTCAGCGCTGCCACCCAGGTCGATCTTCTGCTGGCGCAGTGTGCACAGTTCCGTCCTCGTTTCGCGGTGATGGCGAGCGCGCCCCATGCGGCGCTTCTGGCTGAAAAATTGGTGGCCAATAGCCTTCCAACGCAGGTCCTTCAATCGCAAGATGCTCTTGAATTGATAGCTTCACACGATGAAGTAGACGCGGTGATGGCGGCCATTGTGGGCGCTGCGGGTCTCGCACCGTGTCTGGCGGCTGCGCGCGCGGGCAAGAGGTTGCTGCTGGCCAACAAGGAAGCGCTGGTGGTTGGTGGTGGGTTGTTCATGCAGACGGTGCGCGAGGGGCGGGCGACGCTGTTGCCCATCGATAGCGAACACTCCGCCATCTTTCAATGCCTGCCCGAAGACCCTGCCACTTGGGTGCAACGGGTGGACAGCATTTTGCTTACGGCTTCCGGGGGGCCGTTTCGGCAACGAGACCCGTCCACGTTGGCTGAGATCACACCCGCCCAAGCCTGTGCGCACCCCAATTTCTCGATGGGGCGCAAGATTTCGGTGGATTCGGCCACGATGATGAACAAGGCGCTCGAAGTGATCGAGGCCCGCTGGCTGTTCGATCTGCACCCGGACCAGATCAAGGTGGTGATCCATCCGCAGCAGATCATCCATTCCATGGTGCAGTTCAAGGATGCATCGATCCTGGCTCAATTGGGAACGCCCGACATGCGCGTGCCCATTGCCTGCGGCCTGGCCTGGCCGGAGCGCATTGCGAGTGGTGCGAGCAAACTGGACTTTTCGACCCTGTCCGCGCTGGCGTTTGAAGATGCTGACGCCCACCGCTTCCCGGGTTTGCACCTGTCCTGGCAAGCGCTGAAAGCGGCCGAAGGGACGACGGCCGTATTGAATGCTGCCAATGAGGTGGCTGTGGGAGCATTCTTGTCGGGACGGCTTCGTTTTGACCATATTCATGCCGTGAATCTTGCAACTTTGGAGGCGGTTTCCCCCTCCAAGCCCAATTCGCTCGAAGCGTTGCTGGACCTGGACAGCCAAGCGCGCAATGCCGCTGAGCAAGCTGCAGACCGCCTGGCTGCCTGAGTCTCCACCGCAACACGGACCCGCACATGCTCCTCACCATCGTTGCCTTCATCGTGGCCCTCGGCCTTCTGATTGCCGTACACGAATACGGCCACTACCGGGTGGCCGTGGCGTGCGGAGTGAAGGTGCTGCGCTTCTCGGTGGGCTTTGGCAACCCGTTGCTGCGCTGGCAGCCCAAGGGCTCGCCCACGGAGTTTGTCCTGGGGGCGTTTCCGCTGGGTGGATACGTGCGCATGCTGGACGAGCGGGAAGCGCCTGTGCCCCCCGAAGAGCGGCATCTGGCCTTCAACACCCAACCTCTGCGGTCTCGCGCTGCCATCGTGGCCGCAGGCCCTGTTGCGAATCTGCTGCTGGCCGTGCTGCTGTATTCCATCGTCAACTGGAACGGGGTGGAGGAGCCCAAGGCGGTCCTGGCCAGCCCGGTGGCTGGTTCCGTGGCGCAGAGCGCGGGCCTGCGTGGCGGTGAACTGGTCGCGCAGGCAGCATTGGGTTCTGACGACCTGGAACCCGTGCGGTCGTTTGAAGATTTGCGCTGGCTGCTTACTCGCGGTGCCCTGGAGGGGGTGAACGTGCGCCTGGATGTGCAGCCACAGTCGGGGGCTGCACACCGGGAAATTGTGCTGGACATGTCGAAGATCGACAGCCGCGAAGCAGACGCCCAGCTGTTTCGCAAAATAGGCATTCTGGGGCCATGGACACGTCCGGTGCTGGGCGAGGTCATGCCTGACGGAGCCGCTGCGCGCGCCGGATTGCGCCAAGGGGATGTAGTGCTCAAGATTGGTGCCATCGATGTGGTGGATGGCCAGCAGCTGCGCGAGTTGATCCGGCAGTCCGTGCGTGGCAGCGAGCCACTGGCCCAGCCTTGGCGCGTGGATCGCGCGGGGCAGGTGCTGACCTTGGATGTTTTGCCGGAGGCCAAGCCGGAACTGGGCGCGACCATAGGCCGCATTGGGGCCTATGTTGGCGCTCCACCTGATTTCGTGACCGTTGAATATGGCGTGTTGGAAGGCGCTTGGGCCGGTGTGGTCAAGACCTGGGATGTGTCGGTATTGACGCTGCGCATGATGGGCCGCATGGTGATTGGTGAGGCATCTCTCAAGAACATCAGCGGGCCCTTGACCATCGCCGACTATGCCGGGCGTTCTGCCAGCCTGGGCCTGACGCAGTACCTCGTTTTCCTCGCCCTGATCAGCGTGAGCCTGGGCGTGCTCAACCTCCTGCCGCTGCCCGTCTTGGACGGAGGGCACCTGATGTATTATCTTTGGGAGGGTGTCACGGGCAGGGGGGTTTCAGACGCGTGGATGGAGCGCCTGCAGCGTGGAGGCGTTGCGGTCTTGCTTCTCATGATGTCCATTGCCCTGTTCAACGATATCACTCGGCTCTTTGGCTAACACTTTTGCCGCGCTTGCCCTGCAACTGCGGCGCCAGCTTCATTCATGAAAAAACACATCAATCGCCTGGGCGTGCGTACCGCATCGGCCGTTGCAGCCATGATTTTTGCCGCCAATGCGGCATGGGCTCTGGAGCCTTTCAAGGTGCAGGACATCCGCGTCGAGGGGCTGCAGCGCGTCGAGCCCGGCACCGTGTTTGCCTCCATGCCACTGCGGGTTGGTGACGACTACAACGACGAGAAGGGCGCAGCTGCCATTCGCGCACTTTTTGGTCTGGGCCTGTTCAAGGACGTGCGCCTGGAGGCGACTGGCAATGTGCTGGTGGTTGTGGTGGAGGAGCGCCCCACTGTGGCCGACGTGGATTTCGCCGGTACCCGCGAGTTTGACAAGGACGCGCTGAAGAAGGCCATGCGGGATGTCGGTCTGACCGAGGGTCGTCCCTATGACAAGGCGCTGACCGACCGTGCCGAGCAGGAGCTCAAGCGCCAGTACATCAACAAGAGCCTCTATGGCGCCGAGGTCGTCACGACCGTGACCCCGATCGAGCGCAATCGTGTCAACCTGACTTTCACCGTGGTCGAAGGCGATCCCGCCCGCATCAAGGAAGTACGCATTGTTGGCAACAAGGCCTTCAGCGAATCCACGCTCAAAGGCCTGTTTGATCAGGACACCGGTGGCTGGCTCAGCTGGTACACCAAGTCGGACCGCTATTCACGTGCCAAGCTCAACGCCGATCTGGAAACCCTGCGCTCCTACTACCTGCAGCGCGGCTATCTCGAATTCCGTGTCGATTCCACCCAGGTCGCTATTTCGCCCGACAAGCAGGACATTTCCATCACTGTCAATGTGACCGAAGGTGAGCGCTATGTGGTGTCTGGCGTGAAGCTGGAAGGCAACTACCTGGACCGTGAAGATGAGTTCAAGTCCCTGGTCACCATTCGCCCTGGCGAACCCTACAACGCGGACCAGGTCACTGAAACGACCAAGGCGTTTTCCGAGTATTTCTCCCGGTTTGGCTTTGCGTTCGCGCGGGTAGAAGCCGTGCCAGAGATTGACCGCGAAAACAACCGCGTTGCTTTTGTTCTGCAGGCGGAGCCCTCGCGCCGTGCCTATGTGCGCCGCATCAATGTGAGCGGCAACAACCGCACACGCGACGAAGTGATCCGCCGCGAGTTCCGCCAGTACGAAGCCTCCTGGTACGACGGTGAAAAAATCCGCCTGTCGCGTGATCGCGTGGACCGCCTGGGCTTCTTCACCGAGGTCAATGTGGAGACCCAGGAGGTGCCGGGCTCTCCAGACCAGGTGGACCTGGTGATCAACGTGGCAGAAAAACCCACCGGGTCGCTGCAGATGGGGGTGGGTTTTTCCAGCGCCGAAAAGGTGTCGCTGTCGTTTGGTATCAAGCAAGAGAACATTTTTGGCTCTGGCAACTACCTGGGCATTGATGTCAACACCAGCAAGTACCGCCGCACGCTCGTGTTCAGCACCACCAATCCGTACTTCACTCCCGACGGTATTTCTCGCACGCTGGACGTGTACTACCGCACGGACAAGCCTTACAAAGACCAGGGCGGTAACTACGAGTTGGTGACCACCGGCACGTCGGTGCGATTCGGTGTTCCGTTCAGTGAAACCGATACCGTGTTCTTTGGCGGTGGGCTGGAGCAGACCAAGATCAAGGCGGGGACGAACATTCCCGCCACCTACCTGGCTTATGCCGACCAGTTTGGCTACAGCAGCACCTCCATTCCTTTGACGATCGGTTGGTCGCGGGACGACCGCGACAGCGCTCTGGCACCGAATTCCGGCCGCTATCAGCGCCTCAATTCAGAATGGTCGGTGGCTGGGGATGCTCGCTATGTGCGGGCCAACTACCAGTACCAGCAGTACGTACCGCTGAACAAACGTTTCACCATCGCCTTCAATGGCGAGGTGGGTATCGGCAAGGGCATGAATGGCCGGCCGTTCCCGGTGTTCAAGAATTTCTATTCGGGCGGGTTGGGCTCGGTGCGTGGCTTTGACCAGGGTACCCTGGGTCCGCGCGACGTGACGGGGGCCTCTTTGGGGGGGCCAAAGAAGGTGACGCTGAACGCGGAGCTGATCGCGCCGTTCCCGGGTGCAGGGAACGACCGGACGCTGCGTGTATTTACCTTCTTTGACGTGGGTAATGTGTACGGAGAAAACGAAAAAGTTACCTTCAGTGACATGCGTTCTTCCGTGGGCCTGGGCTTGAGCTGGATTTCCCCGCTCGGTCCTTTGCGTCTGGCTTTTGCGCAACCGGTGCGCAAGTTCGCCGGCGATAGAATCCAGAAACTGCAATTCCAGATTGGAACGTCTTTCTAATGAAATCCATTTCTCGCCATATCTCTTTGGCTCTGCTGCTTGGCTCCATGGCCGTGGCTGCCCCTGCGCAAGCTCAAGAGTCGTTCAAAGCCGGTTTTGTCAATACAGACCGCATCTTCCGTGAGGCCAGCACTGCCAAGGCTGCACAGGCCAAGCTGGAGCAGGAGTTCTCCCGTCGCGAGAAAGAACTGGTGGACATGGGCAGTACCCTGAAGACCGCCACAGAGAAATTCGAACGCGAAGCCCCCACGATGGCTGAAAGCCAGCGCACGACCCGCCAGCGCCAGCTGGTGGACCAGGACCGTGAATTCCAGCGCAAGCGCCGCGAGTTCCAGGAAGACCTGAGCGCCCGCAAGAACGAGGAACTGTCCCAGGTGCTCGAACGTGCGAACAAGGTCGTCAAGCAAGTGGCTGAAGCCGAGAAGTACGACGTGATCCTCCAGGAGGCCGTCTACATCAACCCCAAGCATGACATCACCGACAAGGTGATCAAGGCGCTGAATGCCTCTGCTGGCAAGTAAGCCACAGCCCTGGACAGGTGGCGCGTGAGCTTGCTTCTTGGGCACATAGTTGATGCGCTCGGTGGCTCGCTGGAAGGAGGTGCGACACGGGATGTCGTCATCTCCCGCATCGCGCCCCTGGAGGTTGCCGGGCCGGGAGATCTCAGTTTCTTGAGCAACCCCCGCTACCAACAGCAACTGGCCGCCTCCCGGGCGGCCTGTGTCATTGTGGCGCCTGCCATGCGCGATGCCGCTCTGGCACGTGGTGCCTGCATCGTGGCGGACAACCCCTACGTGTATTTCGCGCGTGCCACCCAATTGTGGCGGCAACGCAATGCGCCAGCGCAACAGGCGGGCGTGCACGCCAGTGCAGTGGTCGATCCGATGGCACTGGTGCACCCCACTGCGACCATTGGGCCGCTGTGTGTGGTGGAGCGTGGAGCGCAGGTGGGCGCGGGGACCATCCTCAAGTCGCGTGTGACCGTGGGCGAAGGCTGCACCATCGGCGCGCGTTGCATCGTGCACGCCGGTGTGGTGATCGGCGCGGATGGTTTTGGCTTTGCGCCCGAACAAGGGCAGTGGGTCAAGATCGAGCAGCTCGGTGCCGTGCGCATCGGAGACGACGTCGAGATCGGCGCCAACACCTGCATCGACCGGGGCGCGCTGCAAGACACGGTCATCGAAGATGGTGTCAAGCTCGACAACCTGATCCAGATCGGCCACAACGTGCACATCGGCAAGCACTCGGCCATGGCTGGGTGTGTGGGGGTGGCTGGCAGCGCGACCATTGGCGCGCACTGCACTGTGGGCGGCGGGGCGATTGTGCTGGGCCATCTGGAGCTGGCCGACAACGTGCATATCTCGGCAGCTACCGTGGTCACACGCTCGCTCACGCGGCCTGGGCAATACACGGGCATGTTTCCCATCGACGACAATGCGCGCTGGGAAAAAAACGCTGCAACACTCAAACAACTGCACAGCTTGCGGGAGCGCATCAAGGCGCTTGAGCAGGCTCTCAAGGCAGCATGAACGGAAGAACAACTCGATGATGGATATTCACGCAATTCTCAAGCAACTGCCCCACCGCTACCCGTTCCTGCTGGTGGACAAAGTGATCGAGCTTGAGAGCAACACCCGCATCAAGGCCATCAAGAACGTGACGTTCAATGAGCCCTATTTCATGGGGCATTTCCCCGGACGTCCCGTGATGCCGGGTGTGTTGATCCTGGAGGCGCTGGCCCAGGCTGCGGGCTTGCTGGCGTTTGATGCCATGGGCAAGGTGCCCGATGAGAACAATATCTACTACTTTGTGGGCATTGATGGCGCGCGTTTCAAGCGCCCGGTGGAGCCCGGCGACCAGTTGATCCTGAGCATCACCATCGATCGCGTTCGTGGCGGCATCTGGAAGTTCAAGGGCGTGGCCAGCGTGGGCGAAGAGGTGGCCTGCGAGGCCGAACTCATGTGCACCATGCGCAGCGTGGGTTGACCGACCCGGGCCTGTTGGATCGTGAGCAATATTCATCCCACTGCCATTGTTGCGGACGGCGCACGCCTGGACCCTTCGGTCACGGTGGGACCGTATGCGGTTATTGGTGAGCATGTGTCGATCGGTGCGGGCACGGCGGTCGGCGCACATTGCGTCATTGACGGGCGCACGACGATTGGCGCCGACAACCGCATCTTTCAGTTCAACTCCATCGGCGCCATCCCGCAGGACAAGAAATATGCGGGCGAGCCTACCGAACTGGTCATCGGCGACCGCAACACCATCCGCGAGTTCTGCACCCTGAACCTCGGTGTGCCCCAGGCCGGTGGCATCACCACGGTGGGGGACGACAACTGGATCATGGCGTACACCCACATCGCCCATGATTGCCATGTGGGCAACCACACCACGCTGGCCAACAACACCACCCTGGCAGGCCATGTCCACCTGGGCGATTGGGTGACGGTGGGCGGGCTTACCGGCATCCACCAGTTCGTCAAGGTCGGGGCGCATGCCATGGTGGGCTTTGCCAGCGCAGTGTCGCAGGACGTGCCCCCCTTCATGCTGGTGGATGGCAACCCGCTGGCCGTGCGGGGCTATAACGTGGTGGGGTTGCGCCGCCGCGGCTTCTCGCCAGAGCGCATTGCTGCTGTCAAGCAGATGCACAAGCTGATCTACCGCCAGGGCCTCACGCTGGAGGCTGCACGAGCCGCCATTGCTGAGCTGGTGCAGTCCGCACCGCAGGCCAGCGAGGATGCCGCGATGATGGAGCGGTTCCTGGCCGACGCCACGCGCGGCATAGCGCGCTGAGGGCTGGGTGATGGCTGCTTCCCCCCGCGTCGCCATGGTGGCGGGCGAGACATCGGGCGACCTGCTGGCCGGTCTGTTGATCGACGGCATGCAGGCCCATTGGCCAGACCTGCAGACCTGCGGCATTGGTGGCCCGCAAATGCAACGCCGGGGTTTTGATGCCTGGTGGCCCAGCGAGAAGTTGGCCGTGCATGGCTACAGCATGGAAGTGCTGCGCCGTCTGCGCGAGTTGCTGGGCATTCGCAAGCAACTGCGTGAGCGGTTGCTCAAGGACAGCCCGGATGTCTTCATCGGTGTGGATGCCCCTGATTTCAACCTGGGGCTGGAAGCTGACCTGCGCGCTGCGGGCATCAAGACGGTGCATTTCGTGTGCCCCTCCATCTGGGCCTGGCGCGCGGAACGCGTCGAGAAGATTCGCCGCAGCGCTGATCACGTGTTGTGCATCTTTCCGTTCGAGCCTGAACTGCTCGCGCGGCATGGCATCGCCGCCACCTACGTGGGGCACCCGCTGGCGGGTGTGATTCCCATGGTGCCGGACCGCGCTGCGGCCCGTGCCCAGCTCGGGCTGCAGGATACGGACGAGGTGCTCGCCATTCTGCCGGGCAGCCGCTCTTCGGAGGTCGCCTACATCACTCAACCCTTCTTTGAGGCTGCAGCGCTTGTCAGAAAAGCGCGACCAGCTATTAAATTGATAGTGCCTGCCGTGCCAGCGCTGCGCGAACGCATCGTGCAGGCAGCGCAGGCCGCTGGGCTGGGCGGTGTGGTGCAAATCGTTTCCGGGCAATCCCACGCCGTGCTCGCAGCCTGCGACACCACGCTGATCGCCAGTGGCACCGCCACGCTGGAGGCGGCCCTGTTCAAGCGCCCCATGGTCATTGGCTACCACATGCACCCATTGAGCTGGTGGCTTATGCGCCGCAAGCAGTTGCAGCCCTGGGTGGGCTTGCCCAACATCCTGTGTGGCGACTTCGTCGTGCCCGAGCTGATCCAGGATGCCGCGACACCCCAGGCGCTTTGTGCGGCAACACTCCAATGGCTGGATGCCCGCCAGCACCATCCCGAAAAAATCACGGCCCTGGAGCAGCGCTTTACGGCGCTGCACGAGAGCCTGCGCCGCAACACTCCCCAACTGGCTGCCGATGCGATCCAGAAAATCCTCCATCCCGCTGCCTGAACAGGCCTGCCTGCCCTGGCATCCGCCAGGCCTTGTGGCCGGCGTGGATGAAGCGGGCCGTGGCCCGCTGGCGGGGCCTGTGGTGGCTGCTGCAGTCATCCTGGACGATCTGCATCCCATCGCAGGCCTGGCAGACTCCAAGAAGCTCACGCCCGCCCGGCGCGAAAAGCTCTACGACGAAATCCGCGCCAAGGCGCTGTGCTGCAGCATTGCCGAGGCCAGCGTGGAAGAGATCGATCAGCTCAACATCCTGCAGGCCACGATGCTGGCCATGCGGCGGGCCGTGATGGGGCTGCGCCTGAAGCCCGTCATGGTCCTCGTCGATGGCAATCGGCTGCCCACGCTCGACATCCAGGCTGAGGCCATCGTCAAGGGCGATGCGCTGGTGCCGGCCATCTCGGCCGCGTCGATCCTGGCCAAGGTGCACCGTGACCGCTGGTGTGTGCAGGTGCATGAAGAATTTCCCCAATACGGATTTGCGGGCCACAAAGGCTATGGCACGGCGGTGCACATGGCGGCCCTGCGCGAGCACGGCGCGTGCGTCCACCACCGGCGTTCCTTTGCGCCCGTGGCGCAGAATCTGCGCGGCTGAACCTGCCCACCCATGACATCCTCCTCGATCACCACCATCCATTCGCGGGACAACACGTTCGTGAAAGACCTGCGCCGTCTTGCGCAGGACACCACGGCCTACCGCAAGCAAGGCCGGGTTTGGCTGGAGGGCGATCACCTTTGCCGCGCGGCCCTGGAGCGTGGCCAGCGCGCATCCATCGCGGTGTTTTCAGAGTCTTTTTGGCCGATGGCGCAGGTAGAGTGGGCGCAAGCAGCTATGAAAATCATAGTAATTGCTGACGCACTGTTTGCCGACATCAGTGGGCTGGAGTCGCCCGCTCGGATGGGTTTCATCATGGATTTGCCCGCGCCCGCTGCGGTGCATCCGGGTGCGGCGACCGTGGTGCTGGACCGTGTGCAGGACGCTGGCAACGTGGGCTCCATCCTGCGCAGTGCGTCCGCGTTTGGCTTCCGGCAGGTGGTTGCCATCAAGGGCAGCGCCGCATTGTGGTCCCCCAAGGTGCTGCGGGCGGGCATGGGTGCGCATTTCGCGCTGGACCTGATCGAGGGCGTGGAGCACGGCGAGCTTCAATCGCTGCAGGTGCCCATGCTTGTGACCAGCTCGCACGCCGGAGACTGGTTGCACCGTGCCTCCTTGCCCTGGCCGTGTGCATGGGTGTTGGGCCACGAAGGGCAGGGCGTTTCCCCTGCACTGGAAGAGCGTGCCGCTCTGCGCATCCGCATTGCACAACCGGGCGGCGAAGAGTCGCTCAATGTGGCGGCCGCTGCAGCGATCTGTCTGCATGCGAGCGGCGCCGGGCGCTGAAGCCACCGCTTCTTGATCGTTTCCAGCAGATCTCAGGGGGCGGAGCGCCTCACTTTTTTAGAGATTGCGCAGGAACTGGCGCACGAATTCTTCCTGGTTGGGGGCGTCCTTCTCCGTGCTGAACAGCACCTGCTGGTTCTCCACCCGGATTTTCAGCTGCGGCGCGAACTTGCATTGCACCAAGCCCAGGCCGGATGCCGTGCTTTTGAAGGCGGGGGTGTTGCGGCACATGGACTCCAGCTCTGATGCCACCACGCCGCAGAAGCTGCCGATGCTCAGCGACTGGAGTTTTTCGTCGTCAATCGTGGCCCAGTCAACGTTGGTCTTCACTGGCGTACTGCATGCAGCGGTGGCGTCCTGGTCGGCCTTGGCCAGTTCGGTCTGCACGCTGGCCAGGCGCTTGTTACGGTCAAAGCGGGCCAGCTTGTCCTGCAGGCCCTGCTTTTGTTGGCCTTTGTAGCTTGCCAGCAGGTCTGCCAGCTTGAAGGCCTTGCTCTTTTCTTCACTGAAGGCCAGTGGCACGCCATCGCGCTTGCCTGGCAGGTACACCACATAGTGGTCGCCATTGCGATAGGCCTGGTTCTGCTTTTGCAGCAGACCGTAGCTGCGGCCATCGAGCGTGGTGGCGTATACCTCGCGCGCCGAGCCCCGTTGCTCCAACTGGCTCAGGAAGACGACCTGATCGATGGGGTCGTTGATGCCGCTCACTCGCACCAGGGCCTGCTTGCCGTCTGCGGTGGGGGCCAGCACGACTTCAACGCCCTGGGGCGCCACGAAGACCTGGGGGTATTTCGCCAGCTCCAGGGCCTGAGCGGCCATGGCGGCACACAGGCCTGCCAGGAAAAGGGCGAGGGGGCGGAGAAAAATGCGCATCGGGATCAGCCTTTGGAGTGGGGGCGGTAGGGAAACGGGGCGAAGTCTAGGGTGCCCGTTGTCCTCTGAAATGCCTGGAACACTTGCTTACGTAACAAGGTTATGCAAGACGCGCATTTGCTGGTGAGCGCGCCATGAAGGATATAATCGGGAGCTTTTCTCGCAACAGCGTCGCCCGACCGCACCCAAAGCAACAACCCATCTGAGAGCAGCCACCAGCACTTGCGTACCTTTGCGTGCACGAGTGGACTGCAGGCGCCGGGCGACCGTAACCATCCGGAGAACCCAGTGCTTTTGTCTCTACAGGGAAACTTCCCGCCCGCCATCCTGGCGCTCGCAGACGGCACGGTCTTTATCGGCAATTCGATTGGTGCCACCGGCACCACTGTCGGCGAAGTGGTGTTCAACACCGCCATCACCGGCTACCAGGAAATCCTCACCGACCCGAGCTACTGCCAGCAGATCGTGACCCTCACGTATCCGCACATCGGCAACTACGGCGTCAATGTGGAGGACATCGAAGCCGACAAGGTCCACGCCGCAGGCCTGATCATCAAAGACCTGCCCCTGCTGGCAAGCAACTTCCGCTCCACGGAAACGCTCACGCAATACCTCGTGCGTGAGAAGACCGTTGCCATCGCCAACATCGACACCCGAAAGCTCACGCGCCTGCTGCGCAGCAAGGGTGCGCAAAACGGCACCATCATCGGCCTTGCTGCAGGGCAGCCTGTCACGCAGGCGCTCATCGACGAAGCCATCGCCAAGGCCAAGGCGGCCCCCAACATGGCCGGGCTGGACCTGGCCCAGGTGGTTACCACGGCAGCGCGTTATGAGTGGACGCAGACAGAGTGGAAACTGGGTACTGGCTACGGCGAACTGTCGGCCCCACAGTTTCATGTGGTGGCGTACGACTTCGGCGTGAAGAAGAACATCCTGCGCATGCTGGCGGAACGTGGCTGCAAGGTCACCGTGGTGCCCGCGAAGACGCCGGCCGCTGATGTGCTGGCTCTCAAGCCCGATGGCGTTTTTCTGTCCAACGGCCCTGGCGACCCAGAGCCTTGCGACTACGCGATTGCAGCGACCCGCACGATTGTGGACAGTGGCATGCCCACGTTCGGCATCTGCCTGGGGCACCAGATCATGGCCCTGGCTGCTGGTGCCAAGACCTTCAAGATGACCCACAGCCACCATGGTGCCAACCACCCGGTGAAGGACCTGGACACGGGCCGCGTGAGCATCACGAGCCAGAACCACGGTTTTGCGGTGGACATGGAATCGCTTCCTGCTCATCTGCGCGCCACGCACGTCAGCCTGTTTGACGGCACGCTGCAAGGGCTGGTCCACAAGGACAAGCCCGCTTTCTGTTTCCAGGGGCATCCTGAGGCATCCCCAGGTCCGCACGACATCGCATACCTCTTTGACCGCTTCACCGACGCCATGCGCGCGGCAAAAGCCGGTTAAGCGCGGAAGGAAACAGCACCATGAAACTGTTCAGCTTCCCCCTTGCATCGCTGGAAAAGGCGATCCACAAGCGTGTCCTGACCCTGCCTTCGCCCCACCGTGAGTGGTTCACGGAACGTTGGGCGCAAAAGCCCTACAAGAAAGCGTTCGTCGAGAACAAGGCCATGCCGCTCGTCACGCTCGTGGCCAAGGGCAAGACGCTGGACGATGCCGCCTTTGCAGAGCTGCTGCAGGAGTGGGAAGTGACGTTTTATGACGCGGAAGAAGAAGTCTTGCGCCCGCTGATTCAGGGCGACGGCCTGCTGCAGCTGATGCAGAAGAACCTTCCTCCCGCACGCGCCGAGGCGCTGCTTGCCAAGTTGACCCAGCGGCGTTTGCCCGCAGATGCAACAGCAGCCTCTGCCCCAACCCCCAGCCCCCAGGCAGCCGAACCCACGATCGACTGATCGACGCACCATGCCAAAACGCACAGACATCAAAAGCATCCTCATCATCGGCGCTGGCCCCATCATCATCGGCCAGGCCTGCGAGTTCGACTACTCCGGCGTACAGGCCTGCAAGGCCCTGCGCGAAGAGGGCTACAAGGTCATCCTGATCAACAGCAACCCTGCGACGATCATGACCGACCCGGCCACGGCCGACGTTACCTACATCGAGCCCATCACTTGGCAGACGGTCGAGAAGATCATCGCCAAGGAGCGTCCCGACGCCATCCTGCCCACCATGGGTGGCCAGACAGCGCTCAACTGCGCGCTGGACCTGTGGCACAACGGCGTGCTCGACAAATACAAGGTGGAGCTCATCGGCGCCACACCCGAAGCCATCGACAAGGCCGAAGACCGCTTGAAGTTCAAGGACGCCATGACCAAGATCGGTCTGGGCTCCGCGCGCTCCGGCATCGCCCACAGCATGGACGAAGCCTGGGCCGTGCAAAAGACCGTGGGTTTCCCCACGGTGATCCGCCCCAGCTTCACGCTGGGCGGCACCGGCGGCGGCATTGCCTACAACCCTGAAGAGTTCGAGACCATCTGCAAGCGCGGCCTGGAAGCCTCGCCCACCAATGAGCTGCTGATTGAAGAGTCGCTGCTTGGCTGGAAAGAGTATGAGATGGAAGTGGTCCGCGACAAGGCGGACAACTGCATCATCATCTGCTCCATCGAAAACCTGGACCCGATGGGTGTGCACACCGGCGACTCGATCACCGTGGCCCCCGCGCAGACGCTGACCGACAAGGAATACCAGATCATGCGCAACGCCTCGCTGGCAGTGCTGCGTGAAATTGGTGTGGACACGGGTGGCTCCAACGTGCAGTTCTCCGTGAACCCGAAGGACGGCCGCATGATCGTGATCGAGATGAACCCGCGCGTCTCGCGCTCCTCGGCACTGGCCTCCAAGGCCACGGGCTTCCCCATCGCCAAGGTCGCCGCCAAGCTGGCCGTGGGCTACACGCTGGACGAGCTCAAGAACGAAATCACGGGCGGTGCGACGCCTGCGTCGTTCGAGCCTTCGATCGACTACGTGGTCACCAAGATCCCACGCTTCGCGTTCGAAAAATTCCCCACGGCCGACAGCCGCCTGACCACGCAGATGAAGTCGGTGGGCGAGGTCATGGCCATGGGCCGCACCTTCCAGGAATCCTTCCAGAAGGCCCTGCGCGGCCTGGAAGTGGGCGTGGACGGCATGAACGAGAAAACCCAGGACCGCGAGACGCTCGAAAAGGAACTGGGCGAGCCCGGCCCTGAGCGCATCTGGTACGTGGGTGACGCCTTCGCCATGGGCCTGTCGGTCGACGAAGTGTTTGAGCTGACCAAGATCGACAAGTGGTTCCTGGTGCAGATTGAGCAGATCGTGAAGATCGAGCTGGACATCGACAAGCTGGTGGCCGAAAAGGGTGACGGTGCCCTGGCGGCGCTGGATGCCGGCACGCTGCTCACGCTCAAGCAAAAAGGCTTCTCCGACCGCCGCTTGGCCAAGCTGCTCAAGACCACCGAGAAGGCGGTGCGCGACGCACGCCGTGCGCTCAAAGTGCGCCCCGTGTACAAGCGTGTGGACACCTGTGCGGCTGAGTTCGCTACCAACACCGCGTACCTCTACTCCACTTACGAAGTCGCCACCCACGGTGGTGTCGCCGAATGCGAGTCGGAGCCTACGAACAACAAGAAGATCATGGTGCTGGGCGGTGGCCCCAACCGCATCGGCCAGGGCATCGAGTTCGACTACTGCTGCGTGCATGCGGCCCTCGCTATGCGCGAAGACGGCTACGAGACCATCATGGTCAACTGCAATCCCGAAACCGTCTCCACCGACTATGACACCTCCGACCGCCTGTACTTCGAGCCCGTGACGCTCGAAGACGTGCTGGAGATTGTGGACAAGGAAAAGCCGGTCGGCGTGATCGTGCAGTACGGCGGTCAGACGCCCCTGAAGCTTGCCCTGGGTCTGGAAGCTGCTGGCGTCCCGATCATCGGCACCAGCCCCGACATGATCGACGCGGCTGAAGACCGCGAGCGCTTCCAGAAGCTGCTGGGTGAGCTCGGCCTGCGCCAGCCGCCCAACGCCACGGCACGCACCGAACCCGAAGCCCTGGAAAAGGCCGCCGCTCTGGGCTACCCCCTGGTGGTGCGCCCCAGCTACGTGCTGGGCGGCCGCGCGATGGAAATCGTGCACGAGCAGCGCGACCTGGAGCGCTACATGCGCGAGGCCGTGAAGGTAAGCAACGACTCGCCCGTGCTGCTCGACCGCTTCCTCTCCAACGCTATCGAGTGCGACGTGGACTGCGTGCGCGATTCGGCGGGCGTCACCTTCATCGGCGGGGTCATGGAACACATCGAGCAGGCGGGCGTGCACAGTGGTGACTCCGCCTGCTCACTGCCCCCGTACTACCTGTCGCAGCCCACCATCGACGAGATCAAGCGCCAGACCGCCGCCATGGCCCAGGGCTTGAACGTGGTGGGACTGATGAACGTGCAGTTCGCCATCCAGGAGATGGACGGCAAGGATGTGATCTACGTGCTGGAAGTGAACCCCCGCGCCTCGCGCACGGTGCCGTTCGTTTCCAAGGCCACGGGCATCCAGCTGGCCAAGGTCGCGGCGCGTTGCATGGCGGGTCAAACGCTGGCCTCGCAGGGCATCACCAAGGAAGTGACACCGCCGTACTTCAGCGTGAAGGAGGCCGTGTTCCCGTTCGTGAAGTTCCCTGGCGTGGACACCATCCTCGGCCCAGAGATGAAGTCCACCGGCGAAGTCATGGGCGTGGGCAAGACCTTTGGCGAAGCCTTTGTGAAGAGCCAGCTGGGCGCGGGCACCAAGCTGCCCACATCGGGCAAGGTGTTCCTCACGGTGAAGAATGCCGACAAGCCGCGTGCCGTGGACATCGCCCGCCAACTGGTGGCGCTGGGCTTTGAGCTGGTGGCGACCAAGGGCACTGCAGCTGCTATTGCCGAAGCTGGCGTGCCTGTGGGCGTGGTCAACAAGGTGACCGAAGGCCGCCCGCACATCGTGGACATGATCAAGAACAACGAGATCGTCATGGTCATCAACACCGTGGAAGAGCGCCGAAATGCGATTGCCGATTCGCGTGCGATCCGCACCTCGTCGCTGCTGGCCCGCGTGACCACGTTCACGACCATCTTTGGCGCCGAGGCGGCGGTGGAGGGCATGAAGTACCTGGACAAACTCGACGTGTACTCGGTGCAGGAGCTGCACGCCCAACTGGCTGCCTGAGCATCGGCAAAAGCGGCATAATTGCCGCCTGAACAGACACCGCCGCGCGGCAACGTGCGGCGGTTTCCTTTTGTAGACTTGCCATTCGCATCGCCCAGCGCAGCGCGGGCATGCCTGGCGATTGACCGGTGGAAGTGCTTCTGGCGCTTTCACCGTTTTGATTTATGGAGACGCAACACGATGGCCACCATTCCGATTACCAAGCGCGGTGCTGAAAAGCTCAAGGAAGAACTGCACCGCCTCAAGACCGTAGAGCGCCCCGCTGTGATCACGGCAATTGCCGAAGCGCGCGCGCAGGGCGACCTCAGCGAAAACGCTGACTATGACGCCGCCAAGGACCGCCAGGGCTTCATCGAAGGCCGCATCCAGGAGATCGAGGGCAAGCTATCGGTGGCGCAGGTGATCGACCCCAGCGCCGTGGATGGCGGCGGCAAGGTCGTCTTTGGCGCCACGGTCGAACTGGAAGATGAAGAGTCTGGCGACCTCGTGAAATACCAGATCGTGGGTGAGGACGAGGCAGATCTGAAGCAAGGGCTCATCAATATCTCGAGCCCCATCGCCCGCGCCTTGATCGGCAAGGAAGAGGGCGATACCGCCGAAGTGCAGGCCCCCGGCGGGATTCGCCGCTACGAAGTGGTGGCGGTCAGCTACCAGTGAGCGGGCACGGCATGTTCCACCGCCTTCCTGCCTTGGTCGCTGCGCTCTGGTGGGGCAGCCTGACTACCATCGGGTTTCTGGTCGTGCCCATGCTGTTTGCCCACCTTCCGTCGCCCATGGTGGCGGGCAACATGGCGGCCAAGCTGTTTGCGGCGCAGACCTGGGTGGCGGTCGCCTGCTGTCTGGTTCTGCTGCTGATTTCAAGGCCAAAACAGGCGATAGCGCAGTATCCATGGGCGCAAGCTGCTATGGTTTTTATACTCGGTGGCATGCTGCTGGCGTTGCTCACGCAGTTTGGCGTGGCGCCGCGTATCGTGGCGCGGCAGGATTTGCGCCTGTGGCACAGCGTAGGGACGGTGATGTATGTGCTGCAGTGGTGCTGCGCACTGGCCGTGTTGTGGCAAACACTGCGCCAGGTTCAGAAGCCGCCGTTGTTGCCGGTCGGGCCTGACGGCACTGCAGACGACTGAACCGAGCGCTGGTCGCAACCAGCGCTGCCTCCAAACCGCCTATTCGCGCCAGTGCTCCGCCACCCAGGTGGCCGGACGAATGAAGCGAAACCGCCGGTTGCGCCGCCCGGCCAAAGCATCGGGGGGATTGCATTCCCCATGAAAGATCACGATGCGTGCGCCCGCTGGCACAAACGGCGGCCGCCAGTAGTTGGTCGGCCAGGGCGGTATCCCGTGGTATTTGAAACTCGGGCACCAGGCCGCAGGCCAGTATTGCAACTTGCCCTGCCGGTGCAGGAAGTCCGACAAGTAGGCCTGCTCGTTGCGAAACTGCTCACGAATTTCTGAAAAATGCGCGCGAAAGTGCTCCAGCACGTCGGGGTGAGCTCCCAGCTCAAAGCGATAGACCGAGGAGTTGCCCGTGATGCGCCAGGGGCGCTTGTAGTCGTGGATGATCAGGAATTCACCCGGCTGGGTGAAAAAATCGTCCAGGCTGCCGGTGATGACCACGTCCACATCCAGGAACAAGGCCGTGCCTCGAAGTCCGTGCAGGTCCTTGCTGAAAGTGACCAACTTGGTCCAGCCCCGCTCGGGGATGCCGGGTGGCAGATCGAGTGCGGGGATGGGCAGGCACTGCACTTCGCTGCGGATGCCCGTGCTGTCATCGGTCAGGCAGACAAAGCGAAAATCCCCGCTCAGGTGCCTGCGCACCATGGCATATAGCCGGTTGACGTATTCGGGGCCGTATTTCGTGCCCCACTTCATGCAGAGGATGTGGCGGACGGGCGCCATGCCGGCAGGTGCTGCAAAGTTTGCAGGTACTGCCGAACCTGCATCGTGGCTCATCAGTCTGCCTGGCGCTTCTTGATGGATTTTTGCTTGGGCTTGGCGCGCTTGATCTGGCCGCCCGAAGTGAGGCGCTGGTTGCCCAGCACGCGCAGTTGCTTGATCTCGGGGCGCTGGCCGCCGCGCTTGCTGTATTTGAGCACCTTGACGTCGCGTGGGCCGGGCATGCGGTCCTCATCGACCGTACGTTCCTTGACGGGTTGGGGGCGCCACAGTACCAGCAGCTTGCCGATGTGCTGGATGGGGGCTGCGTTGAGTTCGGCGGTCAGCTCCTGGTACATCAGCTCGCGCGCCACGCGGTCATCGTTGAAAACGCGCACCTTGATCAGGCCATGGGCGTTCAGGGCGGCGTCGATTTCCTTCTTGACCGCAGGGGTGAGTCCATCGCCGCCGACCAGGACGACGGGGTCCAGGTGGTGGGCATTGGCGCGTTGTTCCCGGCGCTCGGCGGGAGTCAGTTGAATTTGGGGCATGGGCCGTATTATCGGCGGTGCTGATTGTCGAGAGACAATGGAGCGGTATGAAAGTCAAAACCCAAAGCAAGAAGGTCAACAAGGCGTGGTTGAACGACCATGTCAACGACACCTATGTCAAATTGGCCCAGAAAGAGGGATACCGGGCACGCGCCGCCTATAAGCTCAAGGAAATCGACGAACAGCTGGGCCTCATCAAACCCGGTTACACCGTGGTGGATCTGGGTTCCACACCGGGCGCCTGGAGCCAGTACCTGCGCAGGCGCATGTCGCCCGGGGGGGCTGCAGCGGGCCAACTCAACGGCACCATCATTGCGCTAGACCTTCTGCCCATGGAGCCCATCGAGGGCGTTACCTATATCAACGGTGATTTTCGTGAGGCGGAGGTGCTGGAGCGCCTGGAGCAGGCCCTGGATGGCCGGGTGGTGGATGTTGTCGTTTCGGACATGGCTCCCAATCTGTCCGGTATCGAATCGGCCGACGCTGCGCGCATTGCCCATCTGGTCGAACTGGCTGTGGAGTTTGCTTGCAACCATTTGAAACCGGATGGGGCCCTGGTGGTCAAGCTGTTCCATGGCAGCGGCTACAGCGATCTGGTCACGCTGTTCAAACAGACCTTCAAAGTGGTCAAGCCGTTGAAGCCCAAGGCCTCCCGCGACAAATCGTCCGAGACCTTTCTGGTGGGCATGGGCCTCAAGAAGACCGCCTGAACGGGCTTGCCTCAGGTCAAGAATCCGTGAATTTCGACCCTAAAGCCCGTGCTGTTTCCATGGCCGCTAGGGGGAATAGGGATGGCCGGGTGGCTTGAAACACCTAAAATGGGCCGCACATGCGTGCCATGACGGCAGTGTGTCCGTTTTCTGTTTCCCGCAACTGGAGCCCCGCTTGAACAATCAGTGGTTTTCAAAAATTGCCGTGTGGCTGGTTATTGCCATGGTGCTGTTCACGGTGTTCAAACAGTTTGACACCCGTGCCGGAGCCAGTGCAGGCCACGTCGGCTACTCGGAGTTCCTGGAGGAAGTCCGCAGCAACCGCATCAAGAGCGCGACCATCCAGGAAGGCCAGGGCGGCACCGAGATCGTGGCCGTCACCAATGACGACCGCAAGATCCGCACGACCGCCACCTATCTGGACCGTGGCCTTGTGGGCGATCTCATCAACAACAACGTCAAGTTCGACGTCAAGCCCCGTGAAGAAGGCTCCCTGCTCATGACCCTCTTGGTCAGCTGGGGCCCCATGCTGCTACTGATCGGCGTGTGGGTGTACTTCATGCGTCAGATGCAGGGCGGCGGCAAGGGCGGCGCCTTCAGCTTCGGCAAGAGCAAGGCGCGCATGCTCGACGAAAACAACAACCAGGTCACGTTCGCGGACGTGGCGGGTTGCGACGAGGCCAAGGAAGAAGTCAAGGAAGTCGTGGACTTCCTGAAAGACCCGCAGAAATTCCAGAAGCTCGGCGGGCGTATTCCGCGCGGCCTGCTGCTGGTTGGCCCTCCCGGTACCGGCAAGACCCTGCTGGCCAAGTCCATCGCAGGCGAAGCCAAGGTGCCGTTCTTCAGCATCTCTGGCTCCGACTTTGTGGAAATGTTTGTCGGCGTGGGTGCGGCCCGTGTGCGCGACATGTTCGACAACGCCAAGAAGAACGCTCCGTGCATCATCTTCATCGATGAAATCGACGCGGTGGGCCGCCAGCGTGGTGCTGGCCTGGGCGGTGGCAATGACGAGCGCGAACAGACCCTCAACCAGATGCTGGTTGAGATGGACGGCTTCGAAACCAACTTGGGCGTGATCGTGGTGGCTGCCACCAACCGCCCCGACATCCTGGACGCCGCCCTGCTGCGCCCTGGCCGTTTCGACCGTCAGGTCTATGTGACGCTGCCCGATATCCGTGGCCGCGAGCAGATCCTGAACGTGCACATGCGCAAGATCCCGATTGGTCAGGACGTGGCCCCTGGCATCATTGCCCGTGGCACCCCTGGCATGAGCGGTGCCGATCTGGCCAACCTGTGCAATGAAGCTGCCCTGATGGCTGCGCGCCGCAATGCGCGCACCGTGGAGATGCAGGACTTTGAGAAGGCCAAGGACAAGATCCTCATGGGCCCCGAGCGCAAGAGCATGGTCATGCCCGAGGAAGAGCGCCGCAACACGGCCTACCACGAGTCTGGCCACGCCCTCATTGGCAAGCTGCTGCCCAAGTGCGACCCCGTGCACAAGGTCACCATCATTCCCCGTGGCCGTGCCCTGGGCGTGACGATGAGCTTGCCTGCCCAGGACCGCTACAGCTACGATCGCGAATACATGCTCAACCAGATCAGCATGCTGTTTGGTGGCCGCATCGCTGAAGAAGTGTTCATGAACCAGATGACCACTGGGGCCAGCAATGACTTCGAGCGTGCCACGCACATTGCCCGCGACATGGTCACCCGCTACGGCATGACCGATGCCCTGGGGCCTATGGTCTACGCCGAGAACGAAGGCGAAGTGTTCCTGGGCCGTTCGGTGACCAAGACCACGACCATGAGCGAGCAGACCATGGAAAAGGTGGACATGGAAGTGCGCCGCATCATCGATGAGCAGTACAACCTGGCCCGCCGCCTGATCGAAGAGAACAGCGACAAGATGCACGCCATGGCCAAGGCCTTGCTCGAATGGGAAACCATCGACACCGAGCAGTTGGACGACATCATGGCTGGCAAGGAGCCCCGTCCTCCCAAGGACTGGACGCCCCGTACACCTCCCTCGGGCGGCGACAACTCCAGCGGCGGCACGCCTGCGGTGACGACGGACACCGCACCATCGGCCGCCTGATTGCTGGCCGGTCCATCCGTTCTCACGGGGCCTTGTGCCCCGTTTTTCATGGGTGGTGTTGTGCTGCCTCCCGACCTCCACCAGGAAGGCGCCTGTGACCTTTTCTCGATCCCCCCATGATCTGGCAGACCTCCCGTTTCTCTATTGACCTGGCCGAGCCCCGCGTGATGGGCATCGTCAATGCCACGCCGGACTCGTTCTCCGACGGCGGGCGGCATGGCTCCACCGCTGCGGCCCTGCGGCATTGCGAGCAGTTGCTGCGCGACGGTGCACACATTCTGGACATTGGCGGGGAGTCCACGCGCCCCGGCAGTCCGGCGGTGCCGCTGGACGAAGAGCTGGCGCGGGTGGTGCCTCTGGTGCAGGGCGCGGTGTCCCTGGGGGTGCCTATCTCCATCGATACCTACAAGCCCGAGGTCATGCGCGCGGTGCTGGACCTGGGCGCGGACATCATCAATGACATCTGGGCATTGCGCCAGCCGGGTGCCGCAGAGGTGGTGGCATCGCACCCGCAATGTGGGGTGTGTCTGATGCACATGCACCGCGACCCCCAAACCATGCAGATGGCCCCGATGGAGGGCGATGTGGTACAGCAGGTACTATACTTTTTGCAGCGCTCTGCGCTTGACCTGCAAGCGCTAGGGGTCGAAAAGAACCGGATTGTGCTGGACCCGGGTATTGGTTTTGGCAAAACGGTGGAACAGAATTTTGCGCTGCTGGCGCACCAGTCGGTGCTGCGGGCTGCAGGCTATCCTCTTCTGGCAGGCTGGTCCCGCAAGTCCTCGCTGGGCGCGGTGACGGGCCTGGCGGTAGAGCAGCGCATGGTGCCCAGCGTGGCGGCGGCGGTGTTGGCCGTGGAGCGTGGAGCTTCTGTGGTGCGCGTGCACGATGTCCGCGAAACCGTGGCGGCGCTCGCGGTGTGGCGTGCAATGCAAGCGGTCTGACGGGGTCTTCCGGAGGCTGGGGCGTTGTATGGATGGGCGCATGCCAGACCCTTTGGCGATGGATAACAAACAATGAGATTCACACGAGGAGACGCTAGAACATGACGCGCCAATACTTTGGAACCGATGGCATTCGTGGCACCGTCGGGCAGCCACCCATCACCCCGGATTTTGTTCTGCGCCTGGCCCATGCCGTCGGGCGAGTGTTGCGCAGGACCGAGGAGCGCCCCACGGTGCTGATCGGCAAGGACACCCGCATTTCAGGCTACATGCTGGAAAGCGCGCTGGAGTCAGGCTTCAACTCCGCGGGCGTGGATGTGGTGCTGCTGGGTCCTTTGCCCACCCCGGGCGTGGCCTACCTGACCCGCGCACAACGCGCCAGCCTGGGGGTGGTCATCAGCGCCAGCCACAACGCCTATCCCGACAACGGCATCAAGTTTTTCAGTGCACAGGGCACCAAGTTGCCCGACACGTGGGAGCAGGCCGTGGAAGCGGCCCTGGGCGAACCCCCGGTGTGGGCCGATTCGGCCAGCCTGGGCAAGGCGCGGCGGCTCGATGATGCGGCGGGCCGCTACATTGAGTTCTGCAAGAGCACGTTTCCGCAGGACCTGACCCTCAAGGGCCTCAAGATCGTCGTCGATGCCGCGCATGGCGCGGCCTACCAGGTGGCACCCAAGGTCTTCCACGAGCTGGGTGCCGAAGTGCTGTCGATTGGCTGCTCACCCGACGGCCTCAACATCAACCACGAGGTGGGAGCCACCCATCCTGATGCGCTCGTGCGGGCCGTGCGCGCCAACCACGCCGACTATGGCATTGCGCTCGATGGCGACGCGGACCGCCTGCAGATCGTCGATGCCACCGGGCGCCTGTACAACGGCGACGAGCTTTTGTACCTGATGGCTTCGGACCGCATGGGCCGCGATGAGCATGTGCCGGGTGTCGTGGGCACCCTGATGACCAACATGGCAGTGGAGGTGGCGCTGAAGGCAAAGGGCGTGAAGTTTGTGCGGGCCAAGGTGGGGGACCGCTATGTGCTTGAAGAGCTGGCGCGGCACCAGTGGGTGCTGGGCGGCGAGGGCTCGGGCCATCTGCTGGCGCTGGACCGCCATACCACCGGCGACGGCTTGGTGAGTGCTTTGCAGGTGCTGCAGGCCTGTGTGCGCAGTGGCCGTACCTTGGCGCAACTGTTGGCCGACATAACGCTCTATCCGCAGGTGCTGCTGAATGTGCGGCTGGCCCCTGGCCAGGACTGGAAGGCCAACCGCTTGCTGGCTGACACGACCCAGGCCGTCGAGCAGGAACTGGGCGCGTCAGGCCGCGTGCTGATCCGCGCGAGTGGTACCGAGCCGCTGCTGCGGGTGATGGTGGAGGCCCGTGATGCGCAAATGGCCAGTTCCTGCGCGCAAAGGTTGGCCGACGCGGCCCGTGCTGGCTGATGGTGATCCCGCCGAGAGCTCCTTCCACCGTTGGCGCGCCGCACGATCCGCTACGCTGCGGCCTTTGCCGCCGACCAGGAACCCCATAGATGCCTTCAAACACTGACATACCTTCCACCATCACCGTCCGTTCCGTGGACTACGGCAATGCCCGCGAAGCGCGGGCGTTGGTCGAACTGCTCGACGGCTATGCAAGGGACGTGGCGGGTGGTGGCGTTCCACTGAGCGCCGAGGTCCAGCGGGGCTTGCCCGAGGCGCTGCGCCAGCGGCCGCAGGCTTTCAGCGTGATGGCCTGGGCGGCGGACGCTTTGGCGCCACACGGCGAGGTGCCCGTGGGGCTGATCAATTGCCTGGAGGGCTTTTCGACCTTTGCCTGCCGGCCTCTGGTCAACGTGCATGACGTGGTGGTGGCACCCGGCTGGCGCGGCCACCGCATCGCCCAGCGCATGCTGCACCGGGTGGAAGCGCTGGCCCGCGAGCGCGGTGCCTGCAAGCTCACGCTCGAAGTGCTTTCGGGCAACCACAGTGCAATGCGCGCGTACGAACGGGAAGGCTTTGCTGCCTACACCCTGGACCCCAGCATGGGGCAGGCGCAATTTCTGCAGAAGATGCTGGATGGGGCAGGGCCTGCGCCATTGGCGGCACCGTGAATCACCCTCCCGGAGACCTGACCGCATGAAGACAGTGTTTGGCCAGATCGCCGCAATGGGCGCCATCGTTGTGCCCGCGTTGCTGGCCGCTCCCGTGGCCCATGCGGGCAAGACTCTCGACGGTATCAGGGCGCGCGGGCAGGTGGTGTGTGGCGTCAATACAGGGCTGGCCGGGTTTGCGATGGCAGACTCCAGCGGCAAGTGGTCCGGACTTGACGTGGATGTCTGCAGGGCACTTGCAGCCGCCGTGCTGGGCGACGGCAAGAAAGTCAAGTACGTGCCGTTGGACGTGCCGCAGCGTTTCACGGCCTTGCAATCCGGCGAGGTGGACGTGCTTTCGCGCAACACCACCTTTTCGCTGGCGCGCGATGCATCGATGGGTCTGCACCAGACGGTCGTTACCTACTACGACGGCCAGGGTTTCATGGTGCCTGCCAAGAGCAGGATCAGGAGCATCCGCCAGCTCAAGGGACAGACCGTGTGTGTGCAGTCGGGCACCACCACCGAAAAAAACCTGGCCGACTATTCCCGTGCCAACGGCCTCGACATCAAACCCGTGATGTTTGAGAAGGTAGATGCTGCAACGGCCGCCTATCTGGCGGGGCGGTGCACCGCATTCACCACCGATGCATCGGGCCTGGCAGCCTTGCGCAGCGGTGTTTCACAAGGCGCGGCAATGCACACCATCTTGCCGGAACTCATCTCCAAGGAACCCTTGGGGCCCTTGGTGCGGCGGGGTGACGACGAGTGGTTTGCGGTGGTCAAGTGGGTGATCTACGGCCTGATCGAAGCCGAAGAGTATGGTGTGACGAAAGCCAATGCGGATTCGCTGAAATCCAGCAGCGCCCACCCGGTGGTGCAACGCATGGTGGGTACTTCGGAAGACACCGGAAAGCTCCTGGGGCTGGACCGGGACTGGTTGCTGCGCGCCCTCAAGACCACCGGCAACTACGGCGAGATTTTCGAGCGCAACGTCGGTCAGAAGTCGGCACTGGGGCTGTCGCGCGGCCTCAATAACCTGTGGAGCAAGCAGGGCCTGATGTACGCGTTTCCGATCCGCTGAACTGCGCTCGCAGGGACTGACCTGGGCGACGATGCATGGGATGCTGACTGCTGAAAGCCCGCACTGCCCCAGGAGCCTCGGTCCTGCAGATTGGGTGTATTTGCTACTGAATTTATAGCTGCTTGCGCATTCCTATCAAGCGCTAGGCCCTGTTTTCATGCTATTTTTCGAGTCGATGGGCTTATGCCCCTGCTGCGTCCACCGATGCATTCCTTGGCCGCCGCACGAGCCCTTTGGCCAGCATGGGGCAGTGTCGGTCAATGCAACTGCCGCCGCATGAAGGCTTCCAGCTCGGGCGCGGACAGCGGCATGCTGAAGTGGTAGCCCTGCGCCTCGTCGCACCCTTGTTCGCGCAGGTAGGCCAGTTGACCTTCGGTCTCCACGCCTTCGGCCGTGGTGCGCATGCCCAGCGCCTGGGCCATGCGGATGATGGCGCTGACGATGGCGCGGTCGTTGCCGTCATCACCCAGGTCGCGCACGAACGACTGGTCGATCTTGAGCTTGAAGATCTGAAAGCGCTTGAGCTGGCTCAGCGATGAGTAGCCGGTGCCAAAGTCGTCCATCGACATGCGCACGCCGCGTGCGTGCAACTGGTCCATGGTGGCCACGGCAGCATGCGGGTCGTCCACGGCAACGCCTTCGGTCAACTCCAGCTCCAGGGAGTCGGGCGGCAGCCCGAACTCGGCCAGCATGCGGCTCACCAGCTCCGGCAGCTGCGGCTGGCGAAACTGGATGGCTGACAGGTTCACCGCCATCGTCAGGTGGGGGAATCCGTTCGTGCGCCAGGTTTTGAGCTGTGACAGCGCCGTGCGCAGCACCCATTCCCCAATCTGCAGGATCTGCCCGCTGTCTTCCGCAATGGGAATGAACTCTGCCGGCGATACTGCGCCCAGCTGCGGGTGTTGCCAGCGCAGCAATGCCTCCACGCTGCGCACGGAGCCGTTGGTC
This sequence comes from Acidovorax facilis, assembly GCF_023913775.1. Classification (GTDB taxonomy): domain Bacteria; phylum Pseudomonadota; class Gammaproteobacteria; order Burkholderiales; family Burkholderiaceae_C; genus Acidovorax; species Acidovorax facilis. The sequence goes on along the minus strand of NZ_JAMXAX010000031.1, from coordinate 10,820 downwards.
AGGCTCATCTGCGGCTGGTAGTGCAGGTGGAACTGGTTGCGCTCCAGCGCACGCCGCAGGGCGTTTTCAAGCTGCAAGGCGCGCACCGACTGCGCCTGCATCTCGGGGGTGAAGAACTTGAAGGTGTTGCGCCCGTCGAGCTTGGCGCGGTACATGGCCACATCGGCCGACTGCGTCAGCGTGTCGAAGTCCGTGCCATCCTGCGGGAATAGCGCGATGCCCATGGACGGCGCCATGGTCAGCTCGTGGTGGTCAATCTGGTAGTGCTGGCGCGATGCCTCCTGCAGCTTGCCGGCCACGCGGGCGGCGCCATGGGCATTGGCGCCTGGCAGCAGCAAAATGAACTCGTCGCCGCCCAGGCGCGACACGGTGTCCTTGTCGCGCACCACGGCCCGCAGCCGCTTGGCGATCTCCACGAGCAGGGTATCGCCCACGCGGTGGCCCAGCGAGTCGTTCACATGCTTGAAGTGGTCCAGGTCCAGGAAGATCAGGGCCAGCGGCGTGTTGCCCTCCTGGGCGACGCGGATGGCCTCCTGCGCCCGTTCTGCCAGCAGCGTGCGGTTGGGCAGGCCTGTCAGGGCGTCGTAGTGGGCCAGCCAGTAGATGCGCTCCTGATCGGCCTTGCGGTCGTTGATCTCACGGTGCAGGTTGTCCACGGTCTCGCGCAGTTCGCGGGTGCGGTCCTGCACCTGCCTTTCCAGGTCTTCGTGGGCACTGGCAAGCACGGCCTGCGCCTGCTTGCGCTCCGTGATGTCCATCGTGATCCAGATGGAGCCCTGCGATGGATCGGCTGGGTCGATGGACTTGCTGCGCACCTCGCAGATCACGGGGGTCCCATCCTTGCGGCACAGCTCCAGCTCGCCCTCGTAGGAGTGGCCGGCGGCCAGCTGCGGATAGCATCGGCGGCCGACCTCTTCCCACGCAGCGTCGCTGGCGTACCACCGGCGCGAGGGGCTGCCCACCAGTTCACCGGGCTCGTAGCCCAACATCTGTTCGAAGTGGTGGTTGCAGCGGGTCAGGCGCCGGTCGCGCAGGAACACGATCCCCACCATCGCGCTGTCAAAGAGCAGCTGCTTTTCACGCACCGCTGCGCCCAGTGCAGCCTGCGCACGTTTTTGCTCGTCGATGTCGTCCAGAATCCAGATGGAACCTTCGGCTGTGTCGTGCGGGTTGATGAGCCGCCCGGTCAGGCTGCCCCAGAACAGGCTGCCGTCGCGCCGGCGCAGCTGGCGCTCGACGCGGAACGCCTGGCCCTGGGCTAGGACCGGGTAGGCTGTGCGGCCCAGATCGCGAAACGCCTCGCGCGAAGGGTAGAAGGTTTCGGTGTTCAGCCCGACCAGGCTCTCGGCGCTGGCATGGCCAAAAATTTCGGCATACCGCTGGTTGCAGCGCACCACACTGCGCTGGCGCAGGAACACAATGCCTACGCCCGCACTGTCGAGCAGGGTTTGCTGTTCGCGCAGCGCGCGTTGTAAAGGAGTATCGGTGGCGACTCCAGGACGCTGCAATTCTGGAGTTCTGTACGGCGCAAACATGGAGACCGGTACGGGCTGTAGGGCCTGGCGGCCTGGGTAATTTGTACCAAAGTGTAGCAGCGCTCCCTTACAAGCCCATGGGGGCACCTTCGGTAACCGCCGCAATGCCGCACGCATCCAACGGTGCGCAAGTGCCTAGCCTGACGACGACGACGACTGCTGCTCCTGCTGCTGGCGCAAGTAGGCCTCGAAGGCATCCGCGGGCAGGGGGCGACTGAAGTAAAAGCCCTGCGCTTCGTCGCAGCCCTGCGCACGCAGAAATTCGAGCTGCCCGTCGGTCTCCACCCCCTCTGCCGTGGTTTGCATACCCAGCGCCTGCGCCATGCGGATGATGGCGCTCACGATGGCGCGGTCGTTGGCATCCTCTTCGAGGTCGCGTACAAACGATTGGTCGATCTTGAGTTTGTAGATCTGAAAACGCTTGAGGTAGCTCAGCGATGAGTACCCAGTGCCAAAGTCATCCATCGACAGGCGCACGCCCCGGTCGTGCAGCTGGTCCATCATCGCCAGTGCGGCGGCGGGATCGTCCACGGCGGCACCCTCCGTCAGCTCCAGCTCCAGCCTGCGGGCTGGCAGGCCAGCCTGTTCCAGGCAGCGGGTCACCATCTCGGGCAACTGGGGGTGCCTGAATTGCACGGCGGAAACGTTCACGGAAACGGCCCGCAGGGGCAGGTGCAGATCCAGCCAGCGTTTGGTGTCCCTCACCGCTGTGTGGATGACCCATTCGCCAATTGCCACGATCATGCCGCTGCTCTCGGCCACGGGGATGAACTCCGCTGGCGACACCAGGCCCAGTTCGGGATGGCGCCAGCGCAGCAGGGCTTCGGCACCCACCACCTGGCGCGTGGTGAGCGAGACCTGCGGCTGGTAGTGCAGCTCAAACTGGTTGCGCTCCAGCGCACGGCGCAGCGCATTTTCGATCTGGAGGGCACGGGCGGTGCGGGCTTCAAGATCGGCGGTGAAGAATCCGTACCGGTTACGCCCGTTTTGCTTGGCACGGTACATGGCGGCGTCTGCCCGCTGGTACAGCGTGTCGAACGACTCCCCGTCGGCCGGGTACATCGCAATACCGATCGACAAGGTGGTGGTGAGTTCGTAGGGGTCAATCTGGAAGGGCTGGGCCACGGCGGCCAGCAGCTGCGTGGCCTTGTCGGCGGCGGCAGCGGCGGAAGTGGCTGGGAGCAGCAGTAGGAATTCGTCCCCACCCAGGCGCGAAACCGTGTCCTGGGGCCTCAGGAGAGACTGAAGCCTTTGTGCCACGGCCACGAGCAGGATGTCGCCGATTCTGTGGCCCAGCGAATCATTGACGTTCTTGAAGTGGTCCAGGTCCAGAAACAGCATGGCCAGCGTACCGCCGCGCTCCTGCTCGTCGGCAATGTGGCGGTGGGCGCGTTCCGCCAGGAGCGCGCGGTTGGGAAGGTTGGTGAGCGGGTCGAAGTGGGCCAGCCGTTGAATGCGGTCCTGGGCCTCTCGCTGCTGGGTGATGTCGCGGAACAGCGTGATGGAATGCGTTACAACGCCATTGCCGTCTCGCACGCTGCTGACCGACAGCCACTGCGGGTAGGTGGATGCATCCTTGCGGCGCCCCCAGGCCTCGCCCTCCCAGCTTCCGCCCTGCGGCAACTGTGCGTAGACGGTATCGGCGTGGAAGTCATCGTCGGCTCCGGCGACCGTGAGCAGACGCACGGACTGTCCTACCGCTTCGGCTTCCGTGTACCCGGTGATCCGTGTGAATGCCCGGTTGATGCGCACGATGGTATGGGCCGCGTCGGCAATCACGATGGCTTCACTGCTCTGGTCAAACACCTGGGCGGTGAGCTGCAACTGCTCCTGGGACCGCTTGCGTTCGGTGATGTCGCGCGACAGCACAATGAACCTGGGCTTTGCGCTGGGGGAGGTGGCCTTGCGCGCCGCAGACAACTCAAACCAGGTGGCGCCCAGACTGGACAGATCAAGCACGATCTGCCGACCGGTGGACCAGCCCTGGGCGTGGGCTTCGTTCAGCACGTCCATCACCGACAGTGCGGCCACCGCAGGCAGTACCTCGGTCACGTTGTGCCCGACCAACATGTCTGCGGGTGCCATGAGCAACTCAGCGCGCTGGCTGTGCACGCTGCAGTACAAGCCGTCCAGGTCAAGCTCGAAAAGCGGGTCCGGGATGGCATCGATGGTGGCACGCAACTGCTGCTGGGTGGCCTGGATCTCGGAGGTGCGCTGCGCCACCTGGTAGGCCAGACCGCGCTCATGCGCCTTCAGCTCGAAAAGCAGCCGGGCGAGGTAGGTCATCAGCAGCGCAAACAGCAAGGCCACCGCGCATCGCATGGCCAGCACGCCCGGGTCTCCCCAGCCTTTGATGGGGACCAGGCTCAACGTCCATTGTCCGTTGGGCAGCGTCAAGGAACGGCCCACGGCGTCGGGGCCAGCGGGTGGGGTCGAGGCTGCGATCGTCTGTTCTTCCCCCGTGTCGGGCCGGATGCGCCACAACCTGTAGTGGTATCCCCGCTGGGTCAATTGCGGCAGTCGGGCGGCTGCCAGCACCTCGGGCAATCGGATGGTGACGTAGGTAAAGCCCCAAAAGGCACGGTGGCCCTGTGTGTCTTCCAGATAAACAGGCTGGCGCCCCACCACTCCCAAGCCACCTTGCACCAGTTCCATGGGGCCGGCCAGGGTCAGTCGGCCTGATTCCCGTGCCCTGGCGGATTCGGGGCCTTGGCGTGGGTCGTTGAGCTGATCGAAGCCGATGGAGTTTTCGTTGCCCTGGCGCGGAACTACGTGCCTGACCACCCCGTTGGGTGACAGCCCCATGGCGGCGATGCCCGGATAGAACGGCAGCATCTGGGTGCCGATCTCTTCAAACTGCGTTACCTGGCCTTTTCCCTGGCGCACGAGGGCCACCAGGGCGTTGTTGGCCGACAGGGCCAGCTCGATGGCGCGTTGCAGGGCCTGCACATGGTCGCCAGCCATGTCCGCCACCTGGGTGCGCTGTTGTGCATGCTCCTGGCGCTCCAGCGCCCACACCATCACCCCTGCGCACAGCGCCGCGAGAACAAACACGACCAGTGGGCCCGTAACAGGGCTCCGGGGGCGAGCGGGGGAGGGAGCATGCACGGTGCGGGTTCCTGAATCAATTATGCAGTCCGCACGATGGCGAGCGTTGGTGCTTCTGCGTGAACGGCTGTCACGACATTGACACGCCTCCGACATGGCGACGTCACGTCTCAATTCCACACTTGCTCGCAGGGAAAAAAGATTCCCGGCCATGGTTGGTGCCTTCAGCCCAACCCATCCTCATGCAAGGAGATGTTGCACCATGAATGAACTGCCCACCTTGACACCACCGCTGTCTGCCGAAGTTGCTTCCCCGAGAGTGCTTCAAGGGGTGGGCGCTTTGACGGGCGCTGCGCATCCGATGCCGGAACGCGGCGCTATTCAGGTGGCTTGGGCGCGCCATGAAGATGAAGTGCGCCAGGCGCAGCGGCTGCGGTTCGACGTGTTTGCGGCGGAAATGGGCGCTCGATTGACGACTCCCATTGCGGGCCATGACGTGGACCTTTTTGACGATTACTGCGAGCACCTGTTGGTGCGCGATGTCCAGAGCCAGCAAGTCATTGGGACTTACAGGGTGCTCACTCCGGCCCAGGCCCGGCGCGTCGGCGGTACCTACAGCGATACCGAGTTTGACCTGACGCGGCTGCGTTCGCTGCGCCCTCGCATGGTGGAGTTGGGGCGCAGCTGTGTGCACCCCGACCACCGCCACGGCGGCGTGATCATGGCTTTGTGGAGCGCGCTGGCGGACTTTATGGTGCGCAACCAGTTGGACACGATGATCGGTTGCGCGAGCATCCCCATGCTTCACAACGGTGTTGTCAGCGGCGATGCGGCCGCCAGCATCTGGCAGCAGGTGCGAAAGACACACCTTGCCCCCATCGAATACCACGTGCTTCCACGTTTGCCCTTGCCCGTGGAGCAACTCGACGGATCCATCACGGTGGAGCCACCGGCGCTGATCAAAGGCTACCTGCGGCTCGGGGCCCGCGTGCTGGGCGCGCCGGCTTGGGATCCAGACTTCAACACGGCAGACCTGCCGATGTTGATGCGCCTGGCGGACCTGCATCCTCGCTATCGCAAGCACTTTCTGGGGGCCTGATGCGCGCCGCATTCGATGCCCTGGGGCCCTGGATGGAGCCATCCATGGGCCACGAGGACGCGTCCGAAGACGCACATGCCTCAGCCGCCGGCCATCGTCGGTACCGCGCGGTCTTTATTTCTGATCTGCATCTGGGCACGCCGGGTTGCCAGGCGGTTGCGCTGCTGGACTTTCTCAAGCACCACCCCAGCGATCACCTCTACCTTGTGGGCGACATCGTCGATGGCTGGCAACTGCGCCGCAAGTGGTTCTGGCCACAGGCCCACAACGATGTGGTGCAAAAGCTGCTGCGCCGTGCGCGCAAGGGGTGCCGGGTGGTGTTTGTGCCGGGCAACCACGACGAATTTGCCCGCGCGTTCGTAGGTCACTCGTTTGGAGGCATCGAGGTGCGGGCCGATGCGGTGCACACCACGGCGGATGGCCGCAGCCTCTGGGTCACGCACGGCGACCATTTTGATGGAGTCATCCAGTGCGCCAAGTGGCTGGCGTATCTGGGCGACAACCTTTATGAATTCACGCTCAAGCTCAACCGGTACCTCAACACACTGCGCGCCCGCATGGGCCTGCCCTACTGGTCTCTGTCGGCTTACCTGAAAGGCAAGGTCAAAAAGGCCCTGAACTACGTCACCGACTTTGAAGTGGCTGTTGCGGCTGAAGCACGCCGCAGGGGGCATGACGGCGTCGTGTGCGGCCATATCCACCGTGCCGAGATGCGCGAGATCGGTGGGACCCTTTACTGCAATGACGGCGACTGGGTGGAAAGCCACACCGCCTTGGTCGAGCACATGGACGGCAGGCTGGAGCTGCTGCAGTGGCCGGCTTCTCCTGTCGTCAATATTTCCCGGTCCGAGTCGGCCGCCGTTGTATGAAAATTGCCTTGTTGACAGACGCCTGGCTGCCCCAGGTCAATGGGGTGGTCACCACCTTGCTGGAGCTGGTGCAGGAGCTTGAGGCGGCCGGGCACGAGGTGCAGGTGCTGCACCCCGGCCAGTTCGCAACCCGTCCGTGCCCCGGCTATCCTGGCATCGACTTGGCAGTGCGCCCGGCGAAGCGGCTGACGACGATGCTGGACGCGATGAAACCCGATGCCATTCACCTTGCCACGGAAGGGCCGTTGGGCTGGGCGGGGCGCCGCTATTGCCTGCGCAAGGGGTTGGCATTCACTACCGCTTTCCACACGCGATTTCCGGAAATACTGCATGCGGCGCTGCGCGTTCCACTGCGATGGGGGTATGCGCTGTTCCGGCATTTTCACCAGCCATCTTCGGGGGTGATGGTGCCTACGCAAGGCGTTTTGCAGATGCTGGAGCGACGGGGCTTTCGCAATCTACGCCCATGGACCCATGGGGTGGACACACGGGCTTTTCCGTTCCACGGTGCAACCATCCAGAGCCCGCTCACGGGTGCTTTGGCGCACCCCGTCTCCTTGTATGTCGGGCGAATTTCGTACGAGAAAAACATCGAAGCTTTCCTCCAGCTGGACATACCAGGCTCCAAGGTGGTGTGCGGGGTCGGTCCGCTGGAAGCTCGCCTCAAGGCCAAGTATCCGCAGGTCCGTTGGCTGGGCATCCTGGACCGTGCCGCGCTGGCGCAGGTGTATGCGGCTGCGGATGTGTTTGTGTTTCCCAGCCGGTCAGAAACCTTCGGCTTGGTCATGCTGGAGGCAATGGCCTGCGGGACGCCTGTGGCCGCCTACCCTGAGGATGGCCCGATGGAGGTGTTGGGGGCGCATTCTGGTCAGCCGCCCAGAGGGGGCGTGCTGCAAGACGATCTGCTCGTGGCAAGCCAGCAGGCACTGGCGATACCCCGGTCCGAAGCGCGCGCACGGGCACTCGACTTCACCTGGGCGCATGCCGCCCGGCTGTTCGAGCAGTATCTGGTTCCCGCACAGGCGCAGGGCTCGTCTCGTGTGACTGTCACAAAATCTGTCACATCTTTGTCATCTGGGCGTTAAATACTGCTGCCATCCTGCATTAGCCGCGTTTGCGTACCCATGTTGCCTTTGCCTTCCGATGATGCTCTCGTGCATGCCAACGCCTCCCTGTCGCCGGACAGTGGTACGAGCGGAGGATTCTCACAGTCCGCCAGCGCGCCCCCTCACATGTTTCTGGACAGGGATCACAGCATCCTGGCTTTTAACGAGCGTGTTTTCGACTGGGCTGTGAGGCCGGATGTGCCACTGCTGGAACGGTTGCGATACCTGTGCATCGTGTCGTCCAATCTCGACGAATTTTTTGAGGTCCGTGCTGCGCCGCACATTACTGCTGCGCAAAAAGGTGAGACCAAAGGGCTCTATTCGACGGCATCGTTCGAAGCCATTGCCGCCAAAATACACAGCCTGGTGGAGCGGCAATACGCGCTGTACAACGAGTCTCTGGTGCCTGCGTTTGCTGCGCACGGGATTCGCATCGTGGGGTATGGTGAGCGATCACCCGCCCAAAAGCGCTGGGTCCACGACTATTTTGTGAACGAGGTCCGGCCACTGCTGATTCCGGTGGGGCTGGATCCGGCCCATCCGTTTCCACAGGTGGCCAACAAATCGCTGAACTTCATTGTTCGCCTGAAGGGCCACGACGCTTTCGGCAGGGAGAACGAGATCGCCATCGTGAAGGTGCCGCGTGCGCTGCCAAGGTTGATCCGCATGCCGGCCCGCGTGGCGCCTGGAGAGGCCCTTTTTGTGAGCCTCTCCAGTATTGTTCGCGCGCATCTGGAGGATCTTTTCCCGGGACGGGAGGTCACGGAGTTCTCTCAGTTTCGCGTGACGCGACATTCCGATTTGGCACTGGACGAAGAGGATGTGCGCAATCTGCGGACCGCCCTTCGCCAGGGCTTGCAACACCGGCACTATGGGCAGGCGGTACGGCTGGAGGTGTCCTCCGGGTGTTCGCAGTTTTTGTCGGATTTTCTGTTGGCGCAGTTTGCTTTGCCGGCCGCTGCCTTGTACCGGGTGCATGGCCCTGTGAACCTGGTGCGTTTGACGCAACTGGTGGATCTGGTGGATGCGCCGGAACTGCTCTTTCCACCCTGGAATTCCGCGTGGCCCCGGCAGCTGCAATCCGGCGTGTCCATCCTGGAACAACTGAGCAAGCACGATGTGCTGATCCACCAGCCGTTCGAGAGTTTTGACGGGCTCCTTGCCTTTTTGCGTGAAGCCGTCAATGACCCTGATGTGCTTGTCATCAAACAGACCATCTACCGCACCGGCGCGGACTCCGAACTCATGGACCTGCTCACCGAGGCCGTACGCCGTGGCAAAGAGGTCATGGCGGTGGTGGAGCTCAAGGCGCGCTTTGATGAAGAGGCCAATATCAACTGGGCCGAGGCCCTGGAGTCGATTGGCGCCCAGGTGGTCTACGGCGTAGTGGGCCTCAAGACGCACGCCAAGATGCTGCTGGTTACGCGCAGGGATGGGCGAAAACTGCGGCGCTACGGGCACCTATCGACGGGCAACTACAACGTACGTACTGCACGGCTGTATACCGATCTGAGCTACCTTACGGCCGATGAAGAAACCACGGCCGACATGGACGGGGTGTTCAATCACCTTGCGAGCCAGAACCGCCCGCCCAAGCTGCGCAAGCTGATGCTGGCGCCGTTCCATCTGCACAGGCGAATGCTGGAGAAAATCGAACAAGTGGGTCTGGCGGCCAGCCGGGGAGAGGATGCGCGGATCGTGGCCAAGATGAATGCCCTGACCGACGAGGCCCTGATGCGTGCTCTGATCGTGGCCGGCCAGCGCGGTGCGCGCATTGATCTCATCGTGCGGGGAGCTTGCATGCTGGCAGCCCAAGTGCCTGGGGTGACCGACAACATCCGTGTACGTTCGGTGATCGGCCGCTTCCTGGAGCACACACGTGTCTTCTACTTCCGCAGCGGGGGGGAGGAAGATCTGTACCTTTCCAGCGCCGACTGGATGAACCGCAACATGATGCGGCGTGTGGAGTTGGCCTGGCCTGTGACAGACCCGCGCCTGCGGCAACAGATTGTGGACGAGTGCTTGGTCGCCTATTTGCATGACGACCGGGATGCATGGACGCTGAACGCTGACGGCTCCTACAGCCGAGCCCCCCGTCCGCAGGATGGGTTGGGCGCCCAGAACGCTCTAATGGTTCGCTACGGTCCAGCCCCGTCGGGGACGCGCATGGACCAGGGGGCGGCATGATGGACCTCATCCTGTGGCGCCATGCGGAGGCAGAGGAGCTCGCAGAGGCGGGCGATGATCTGGCGAGGGCCTTGACGTCGCGCGGGGAAAAGCAGGCAGCGCGCATGGCGGCCTGGCTGGACCGGCAATTGCCCGAGGGCTTGCGCGTGCTTGCCAGTCCGGCCCGGCGCACCGAGCAAACGGCCAACGCCCTGGGGCGCAAGTTCAAGATGCGCGCCGAGCTGTTACCTGGTGGAACGCCGCAAGATCTGCTGGACCTTGTGCAGTGGCCGCGCGCCAAGGGGACGGTGCTGGTTGTGGGCCATCAACCCATGCTGGGCCAGACCATTGCGCAACTGATGGGGCTGCAGGCTTCGGAATGCGCTGTGCGCAAGGGAGCTGTCTGGTGGTTGAGGCAGCGGCAGCGGCTGGACCAGAGCCAGACCTTGTTGATCACTGTCCAGTCCCCCGAGTTTCTTTGAGACCTGTTGTGCCGAGGGTATGCCTCGGTACAGCTGGGGCTACTTGCGCGAGGCTTTGGTCGACGTTTTGGTGGCGGGCGCCGGAACCGCAGGCGCGGCTTCCGCCTTGGGGCGACCTGTCTTGATGGAAGGTACTGCCTGTACCGCGCTGCGCAGGGCGGCGTCAGACATGGCGGCCAGGACCTTCAGGCCCGCGCGCAACAGCTCGCTTTTCTTCACGGGCTGGGCGAGAGCAGCCGAGCGCTGCTTCAGGGTTTCTATGACCGCGTATTCATCTTTGGGAATAGTGAAACTGTCGCGCACCAGCTTGGGCTTCTTGGCCTTGGTATCCCGGGCGGCGGCTGGCGCGGCGGGGGCCTTGGCCAATTTCGGTGTCACTTGCGTGGCGGTGGACGCCTTTTTCTTGGAAGCCGACGCAGGCTTTGTGGCTGCTTTTTGAGGTTGCTTGGCGACAGCAGCCGTTTTGGCGGGAGCCTTCGTGGCCACCGCAGCCGGCTTGACCGACTTTGCCGGAG
>NZ_JAMXAX010000319.1 GCF_023913775.1 Acidovorax facilis | reverse complement strand
GCCCGTCGAAGCCCACCCCCGCCACCCTGCCAGCTACCAAGACATCCCCGGCTTCTGCCGCAGCGTGCCCCTGGCCGAAATCGCCCAGCACGGCCACGTGCTCACCCCTGGCCGCTACGTGGGCGCAGAGGCGGTGGAGGACGACGACGAAGCCTTTGCCGACAAGATGGTCAAGCTGACGGAGAAGCTGGGCGAGCAGATGGCCAAAGGCGCGGAGCTGGATGCGGTGATTCGGGTAAAGCTGGGGGGGTTGGGGTATGAGTTCTGAGGTCCAGCAGCACGCACTCGAATCGCTCTGCCTTCTCGTTGTTGACTGTCCGCATGCCACCCCAGCATGGACAGAGACGGGCGTGATTGTTCTTCGGAACCAAAACATCAAAGGCGGCAGACTCGATCTCTCGAACCCCAGCTACACCGACGAGTCGCACTATCTGGGAAGGGTTCGACGTGCCGCTCCGCAAGCAGGTGATTTGGTCATCACTCGCGAGGCGCCAATGGGCGACGTATGCCAGATTCCCGTAGGCCTGAAATGCTGCCTCGGGCAGCGGCAGGTGTTGCTGCGGCCTGATCCTGCCAAGGTGGACAGCCGGTTCTTGCTTTATGCACTTCAGTCACCCTACCTCCAGCATCAGATCGGGTGGAGTGAAGGAACAGGGTAAGCGACCAGCCGTACCACCTTGAACAGTCCCGCGACATCTCGCAAGATCGTGTGCACGTAAACCATCGTGGACACCATGCTCAAAGATTCAGAGACACCGAGATATGCGACGCGGCGTAC
>NZ_JAMXAX010000318.1 GCF_023913775.1 Acidovorax facilis | reverse complement strand
GGCTACGCTGAACAAGCCCTCGAAATTTCCCGCGCGAACGCGGAAGACGCCATTTTTTGGATTTTGTGGCCTCTTGCGCCGCCCATTTGGGCCGTTCGCAGGGCCTTGAGGCCCGATTTCCACCCTTACGGGCGCACCTGTCCCTGCAGTCGCCCTCGGGCAAGGAAAATGTTGGCCAGCGCCAAGGCCGTGAATGCGCGTGTGGCGTTCTTCTGCAGCCCGCGGTAGCGCACCTTGGTGAATCCCCACAGGCGCTTGACCACCCCGAACACATGCTCTACCCGAGCGCGGATGCGTGACTTGTTGCGGTTCTTGGCCCGCTGAACTTCGTCCACCTCGCCTGCACGGCGGGTGCGCTGGTTGGTGAAGTCTTTGGCTTGGGGCGCCTTGCCCCGGATCAGAGCCTTCTGGCTGGCGTAGGCCGAGTCGCCGTACACGCGCTGCTCGTTGCCATGCAGCAGATCGGGCAGCGGGTGTTTGTCATGCACGTTGGCCGCCGTCACCACGGCGCTGTGCGCCAGCCCGCTTTGGCTGTCCACGCCAATGTGCAGCTTCATGCCGAAATACCACTGCTGGCCTTTGCGGGTCTGGTGCATATCGGGATCGCGCGCCTTGTCGGCGTTCTTGGTAGAACTGGGCGCGGCGATGATGGTGGCATCCACGATGGTGCCGGTGTTGACCTTGAAGCCGCGCTCCTGCAATTGCTGGCCTACCTTGGCAAACAGGGCTTCACCCAGTTTTTGCTCATTGAGCAGTTTGCGAAACTTCAGCAGCGTGG
>NZ_JAMXAX010000317.1 GCF_023913775.1 Acidovorax facilis | reverse complement strand
CATCTTTCCTGAATCCATCACCTTGCTCGCGACTGTAGCCCGCGGCCGGGTGCCGTCAAGGCGCGCAGGGCCGTGTCCTCGGCTGCGCCTGCGGGCCGCACCCACCCTGCGCTTGTTTCCTTGACGGAACCCGGCCGCGCGCTCCTGACCGTCGCGGGCGACGAACTCAGGAAAGACGGTGGCAACGAGGCCAACCGGGTTCTTCGTGCCGACCCCACCGGAAGCCCGAAGAGGGCTCTGAATCTAGGAATCCGGTGAGGCTTCTTCAACAGCCAACTTCGTCAGGAGAAATCACCATGCAACTGGCATCCCGTTTCGCACCGCAATCGCCGGTGCTGCGCTCCGAACATCCCTTGTCGGATGACCAGATCAGGGCTGTGGCCCCGTCCATCTTCGCGCAGGCCCCACACGGCAGCCGCTCCGAGCGCTACAGCTACATCCCCACGGCCACCGTGCTGCAGGAACTGAGAGGGGAGGGGTTCCAGCCTTTCATGGTCTGCCAGACCCGTGTGCGCCAGGAAGGGCGGCGCGACTTCACCAAGCACATGATCCGGCTGCGCCACGCGAGCCAGATCAATGGCCGCGAGGCCAACGAAATCATCCTGCTCAACTCCCATGACGGCACCAGCAGCTACCAGATGCTGGCAGGAATGTTCAGACTATGTCCCGTTGGGCATAGGCGGAACTATGTCCAGCATCGAACTATGTCCAGTGCTACGTTGACCCGCCTCGTAAAGGCGGCCATGCAACACGGGACATAGGAGGCAGCGGCTAGAGACTCTTCAA
>NZ_JAMXAX010000316.1 GCF_023913775.1 Acidovorax facilis | reverse complement strand
GAAGTACGAGCTACGTGCAAGACCCAACTGTCCAAGGAGCTCAGGCAAGTCATAGTGCTCCTTGAGGGCGTCAATCAGCAGTGTCTTCTCCCGGTTGGACAGGAGCTGTAGATCGACGCCCAGGCCTTTTTTTAACAGTTCATTGGCCTTGTTCAAGAGGTCCTGCTCAAGGCGCAGTTGCCTGACTTCGAGGCGCAGTATCTCAACCTGGCGCTCGAGCTCTTCACGCTCTCGCGCCTGCGGGGATTGATTGGTGTGTTTCATTGATGCGGGTGCCTCACGTCCCAGAAGCTGGTTCTTCCAGTTGTACAACGTTGGCCGGCACACGCCGAGCTTGTCGGCAACGGCCTGTGCACTTTCCTGCCGAGTGCAAAGCTCCATCACTCCCGCTCGCTTCAAGCTCTCGGGGTACCTTCGTTGGCCCACACTGCCAACGACTGCCTTCCTGGTCTCAGGGAAGGCCTCACGAACCCACTTGGTCAGCGTTCCACGACCAGGGTAGCCCAGCGCCCTCATGGTGGCGGCGATGCATCGATCGTGGGTGAGGTAGTGCTCGATGGCTGCAGCCTTCTGCGCCTGCGAGAACTTCGGTTCACGGCCTGCGTAGCCAGCGGACAAGTCGAGCTTGAACTGGTACTCGTTGTACCAACCCTTCAAAGAATTCTTCGTCGGATAGCCCAGCTGCCGTATGGTGGGCCTGACGCGCTTGCCCAGCTTGATGTAGAGCTCAACGGCTCGGATTCGATCTTCGTAGGAATACATGAACTACCTCCTGGTAGTCCAAGTTTTTGTCCGCATCCCCG
>NZ_JAMXAX010000315.1 GCF_023913775.1 Acidovorax facilis | reverse complement strand
GCGCTGCCTCCACCGCATCGATGCGCTGCTTGCAGACCTTGTACGCATTCACCGACTCGGTAACGATGGTCAGCAGGTCATCGATGTTGGGCTCGTCCTGGTTGCGCAGCGTTTGGGCATGTCGCTGTAGCACGCCATAGGCTTCACGAAAACTTTCCATCACTCATTCCTTCCGGTTACTGTCATCCGGACGGGCGGAAACCATCCCGTCGCGGAACTGGATCTCAAGGGCGGAGAGGGCGCGCGCCTGGGCCTTGCCCGTCACGGGCTTCCCTTCAGGCGTGCGCACGATCGCAAAGCCGCGATTCAGGGTCTTCTCAGGCCCCTGGCCGGTGACCTCGCGCATGAGCGCCTCGGCCTGGCTCCGGGCGGCTTGCAGGTTCCCCTGGGCGCGCTCCGCCACGTGCTGCAGCCGGTCCTCGGCGGCTTGGCTGGCCGCACGGGTCGCGGCGTGGCCGCGGTCTACCACGGCGTAGAGTGCAAGCTCCGAGCCGCCACGCGCCTCGGCCACACTGGCCTGGGCCCGGGTGCGCACATCGTGCAGCAAGGCCGGCACCTGCTGCCGGGCCGCCGCCAGATGCCGACGGGCCTCACCCTGGGTCTCGTTCCACCGCGCCAGGCTGCGCGCCGCAGCCTCGTGCACCTGCCGCATCGACATCACCTCCACTTGGCCCATCTCCTGGGTGCTGTCATGCCTGGCTCGGGCGAGATGGGCCTCGGCATCGGCGCGCACCTGGGCCTCGCTGCGGTCGGCCTCGGCTCGCACGCGCTGGGTGAGACGGCCCGCCGCCGTGAACACCGCCTC
>NZ_JAMXAX010000314.1 GCF_023913775.1 Acidovorax facilis | reverse complement strand
CCACGGCGAGTCAGTTCACGAGGCATGGGCGCTCCGACGCCCATGCTCACCCCGCAACCGCCCCGCCGCAGGCGCAGCCAGCAGGGGTGAGGAGCCGAACATCTAATAGCCGAATAGCCGAATAGCCGAATAGCCGAACAGCCGAACAGCCGAACAGCCGAACAGCCGAACAGCCACACGGGCCATCGCTGCGCTAGGCCCAGCTTTCGCAGCGTGTGGCGCTTGCGCCCGCGTGAGGGGGCCGAGCGCAGCGTAGCGAAGCAATGGCCCGAGTGGATGTCCCTCGGGTTCCCTTCTGCGCGTGCCGAGAAGCGCTGGGCAGGGGGTGCGTGCGTGTGCCGAAGGACACACGCACTTCGTGCACTGACTTGCCGCAGTTGTTTGAACGGAGCGCGTAGCGCGCAGTGAGTTCTGCGGCGCACCCCCTGTGCGAGCATCGCAGGTTGCCCGTAGCGCAGCGAAGGGACGCGCGCAGCAGGGGCGCCCTTTCTTTGGTGACTTTCTTTCGGCGACGCGAAAGAAAGTTACTCGCCTGCCGGGCGACTCCCGGCCTCCGTCCTTCGCATAGGCACGCGATCTGCTTCCAAATGAATAGCAAATCAGGCAGTGAATACTGGCGCTCAACCTCAAAAAGCACCCGTAGCAATCACGATCAGACAAGCTATCTATTTTTACAAAGCACTTGCTTGCTAAAAATAAACAGTTTTGCTATCGTGCCTGCATGGACTCACCCGTGCCGCGCACCCGCGCCATCGCCACCACTCTCAAGAAGCCTCCGGCCCGCCCCCGCAGCAAGGCCGTAGCGCCCCTCAACGCCAACTCGGCAACCACAACAC
>NZ_JAMXAX010000313.1 GCF_023913775.1 Acidovorax facilis | reverse complement strand
TGCGGTGGCCGACGAACTCAATGGACGCCCCAGGATGACTTTGGGCTGGAGCAAGCCTATTGAGGTGTATGCCGAGCATTTGGCTCGCTTGGCCCAACAGCCCGATTCAGTCCATTAACTTGATTGTCGCACTTGGACTTGAAACCGCCCTTTCCTATCAAGCGCAAACAGCTACATATTTCATAGCAAAACTCACCAGACCACGGAGCCCAAGGGCTCCTTTTCTTTTGGCCGCGGCTCTTGAAACTGCGCGCCGCAGCATCCAATTGCCATCCATACACCATCCATCTGGATGTTTTTTGGATTTTCACCGATGAGCAATATCGTTCCCATCGCCCCGCGCGGCAAGGTGCCCGAGTCCGAGAAGGTCACGATCAACCTGGGTTTTGTAGACCTGGGGCACATCGATCTGTTGGTGTCCGAGGGCTTTTACGCCAACCGCACCGACTTCATCCGCACCGCCATCCGCAACCAGCTGACCGCCCAGAACGACGCCGTGCGCCAGGTGGTGGCCCGCAAGATGCTTGTGCTGGGGCTGCAGCGTTTTGGCCGGGCCGAGCTGGAGGCCGTGTTGGCGGCGGGCCAAGCGCTGGAGATCCGCGTGCTGGGCCTGGCCAGCATCGACGACGACGTGCCGCCCGCCCTGGCGCAGGCCACGGTTGCCTCGGTGACGGTACTGGGCGCGTTCCATGCCAGTGCGGCCGTCAAGGCCGCCCTGGCCGGGCGCATGCATTGACGCCGTCGCGGTCTCACCGCGCAGGCGCACTCCTACAGCTGAGGCACAGTTGAGCGATGTTGAAAACAAAGCGATTCGCTCCAAGTCTATTTTCTCGTGCAATACCAAGGCCAGGAAAAAGCCCACC
>NZ_JAMXAX010000312.1 GCF_023913775.1 Acidovorax facilis | reverse complement strand
CGCATCTACACCGGCGCCGACATGAACCGCAAGCTCGTGCTGGAGCAGCGCGACGTGGCGGTAGCCGCCAAGATCACCGAATACCTCAAGGCCACCGACCGCTACGCCAAGACCATTGTGTTTTGCGAAGACATCGACCACGCCGCGCGCATGCGCCAGGCGCTGAGCAATGCCAACGCCGACCTGTGCGCTACCCAGCCTAAATACGTGGTGCAAATCACCGGCGACAACACCGAGGGCAAGCTGGAGCTCGACAACTTCATCGACCCCGAGAAAACCTACCCGGTGATCGCCACCACCTCCAAGCTCATGAGCACCGGGGTCGACGCCCAAACCTGCAAGCTCATCGTGCTGGACCAGGGCATCAAGTCCATGACGCTGTTCAAGCAGATCATCGGCCGAGGCACCCGCCTGCGCGAAGACCTGGGCAAGACCTGGTTCACGATTCTCGACTTCAAGCGCGCCACCGAGCTGTTTGCCGATAAAGACTTTGACGGCGAGCCCGTGCAAATCTACGAACCCGGTGCAGGCGAGCCCGTGGCGCCGCCCGAGCCACTCGGCTCACCCCATCCATTCGACCCCACCCAACCCGTTCAGCCTGAGCCTGTCGAAGGCCAACCCCTCGGCCCGTTTGCGGGCGGCAGCGGCGCAGCGGACGGCCCGAAGAAATACATCCTCGGCAACAACGTCACCGTGATGATCGCCCGCGAGCGCGTGCAGTACCTCAACGCCCAGGGCCAGCTCATCACCGAAAGCCTGCGCGACTACACCCGCATCAACCTGCGCAAGCGCTTCGACTCGCTCGACCAGTTTCTGCAGGCCTGGCAGCAGGCCGACCGCAAGGCCGCGCTGCTGCAAGAACTGGAAGGGCAGGGCGTGCTGCTCGAAGCCCTGGCCGACGAGGTAGGCAAAGACCTTGACCCG
>NZ_JAMXAX010000311.1 GCF_023913775.1 Acidovorax facilis | reverse complement strand
CAAACGCTATCCACTCTTCATGGCGCGAGCGGTTCTAAAGGAGTTGATAGAGTCCTTGCAATCCACCCAGGGAGTGAAGCCATGTTGATAGCCCTGCACAAGAACGCCCGCACCACGCCCGCCGTGCGTGCCGAGATCGCAGCCAGCGATGAACCAGCCAGCGTCTTGGCCCAGCGCTTTGGGATCACTGAGCAGACGGTCTACAAGTGGAAGAAGCGTTCCGTCTTTGCAGACCGCTCTCACACTGCCCACCACCTGCAGACCGTGCTCACGCCAGCACAAGAAACAGTGGTGGTTCACTTGCGGCGTACCTTGCTGTTGCCTTTGGATGACCTGCTGGCCGTGACACGGGAGTTCATCTGTCCCCATGTCTCGCGCTCCGGGCTGGACAGGTGCTTGCGCCGCCATGGAGCGGGCAACCTCAATGCTCTAAAGCCCCAGCAGCCTGCGCTGGCCTACAAGGCCTTCAAGAGCTACGAGCCAGGCTACGTGCACATGGATGTGAAGTACCTGCCCCAGATGCAGGATGAGAGCAGCCGGCGCTACCTGTTCGTGGCCATCGACAGGGCCACGCGATGGGTGTTCGTGCAGTTCAAGGCCAACAAGACAGCTGCCAGTGCACAGGCCTTCCTCAAGGCATTGCACAAGGCCTGTCCGATCAGGATCAACAAGCTGCTGACCGACAACGGCAAAGAGTTCACGGACCGTCTGTTTGCCAGAAAGGAACGCGAACCCAGCGGCAACCATGAGTTCGATCAACTGTGCCAGGAACTGGGCATAGAGCACCGATTGACCAAGCCCAGGACGCCCAGAACCAACGGCATGGTTGAGCGGTTTAACGGCCGCATTGCGGACGTTTTGAAGACCCACAGGTTCAACAGCCGCGAAGACATGGAGCAAACCCTGCTGCGCTATGTGGCCCTGT
>NZ_JAMXAX010000310.1 GCF_023913775.1 Acidovorax facilis | reverse complement strand
CCGAACAGGACAGTGAAACGACTTTGCGCCGATGATAGTGCGGGTTCCCGTGTGAAAGTAGGTCATCGTCAGGCTCTTACAGCCCAGAAAACCCCAGTCAACCATGACTGGGGTTTTTTGCTTTGGGAGTACGAGATTCTTTGGAGCTGTGACACTCACAGTGTCCGCCTGGGCTCAGAGAGGCAACCGCCGACCTTGCTCGAACACCAGCAGTTCTTCCTTGCCAAATGCTGTCCTGAATCGCCCCAGTTTTGAACTGACCCCCAGAAGTTGGACGGCTGCCTTGCCGCCAACTAGGTGGTGTTTCTCAGCCGGTATTTGCGCAGCGGCGAGATGGAGGGGGTCGAAGGGGTCATGATCGCGCTCCTGTCCAAGAACGAGGCCGATTGTCTCGCTCGCCAACATAGACAGGGGCGCGATGTTTACTTGGCGTCAGGGCCTTCGCGGCGGCCTACCGCGCGAGCGGTTTAGTCCATCGTCCATTTGCGGCCGAAGCGGTCGCTCAGTCCAGCACCTGAGGATGACTCAGATCAGCCTGAAGCCGCCGCAAGGCCAAATCGAAGGCCTTTGCGGCAAGCGTTTAAGCACAGCGCAGAGTGGAAAAATCCTGTGCTGAAGGAGCAGTGAATTGACCTGCACGAAAAATACAAGACTCAGTGAAGACCGATCGGAAAAGTACAACACTGAGGGAATAAAAAGTACAAAGGTATGTGTCGCATCCCGTACGATCATATGGTCGCTTGTGAAACAGGTGCGGGTGGGTCTGGTACCACTCTTTCATCGCCTGCATCGGCGTACTGCTCTTGAGCGCTGACTGCGGTAACTGGTGGTTGCACAGGGCCACATAGCGCAGCAGGGTTTGCTCCATGTCTTCGCGGCTGTTGAACCTGTGGGTCTTCAAAACGTCCGCAATGCGGCCGTTAAACCGCTCAACCATGCCGTTGGTTCTGGGCGTCCTGGG
>NZ_JAMXAX010000030.1 GCF_023913775.1 Acidovorax facilis | reverse complement strand
GGGGCCTGGTCGTAGCCGCCGCCCTGGTCGCCACCGCCGTAGCCGCCATCGTCGTATCCGCCGCCTTGCTGGCCACCACCCTGGCCGCCGCCCATGCCCTGGCGGCTGCCCAGCATCTGCATCTGGTCGGCACGGATCTCGGTGCTGTACTTTTCCACGCCGCTCTGGTCAGTCCACTTGCGGGTGCGCAGGCTGCCTTCCACGTACACCTGCGAGCCCTTGCGCAGGTACTGGCCAGCGATCTCGGCGAGGCGGCCGTTGAAGACCACGCGGTGCCACTCGGTGGCTTCCTTCATTTCGCCAGACTGCTTGTCTTTCCACTTGTCGGTGGTGGCAATCGTCACGTTGGCCACCTGGTCGCCACTGGGGAAAGTGCGCATTTCAGGGTCGCGGCCCAGGTTGCCGACGATGATGACTTTGTTTACGGATGCCATGGTGCTGTTTTTGCCTTAAAGGGATGAAAGAAGCGCCGGATTTGGAGAAGGATTCCGGGCGCCAAACGCGCCATTGTGCCGCAACCGGCTCGCAATGGAAGCTCTGGCGGCATGGCTCGATCCACCACTCAGTGGCCGCCGCGCCCCACGGGCCGCAGGGGCCAGGTCAGTACCAGCCATAGGGCCGTGAGCACGGTGGTGGCGGCAAACAGGCCCGGCGCGCCGGCCCATTTCACCAAGGCGCCGCCCAGCGCGCCGCCCGCAAACAGGCCCAGCGATTGCAGCGTGTTGTAGCTGCCCAGCGCCGCGCCGCGCAGCTGCGGCGGCGCCATGCGCGACACCAGGCTGGGCTGGCTGGCCTCCAGCGCGTTGAATCCGCAGAAAAACACAAACAGCAACGGCCCCAGCACCCACAGTGTGGGTGTGCTGCCGCTGCCCGCCAGCAGGCCCAGGCCTGCCTGCACCAGCACCACCAGTGCGATGGCACCCAGCAGGGCGGCGCGCAGGCGGCCCGCGCGCTCCAGCGCAAAGAGCCCGCCCATGGCCGCAAACGAGAGCACCACCGCAGGCAGGTAGACCTGCCAGTGGTGGTCTTTGGAAAGGCCCGCCTGCACCAGCATGGCCGGCACGGCCACCCACATGGACAACTGCACGGTGTGCAGAACGAAAACCCCCAGGTTCAGGCGCAGCAGGTCGGGGTGGGCCCACACATCGGCCAGGCGGCCCCGGGGCGCATTCTGGTGCTGCGCGGTTTCTGCAGGCACCCACCAGATCACCACCGCCACGCCCGCCAGCGCCAGGGCGCAGGTCAGGCCAAACAGGCCCGTCAGCCCGATGTGGGCTGTCAGCACCGGTGCGGCCACCAGCGCGACGGCAAACATCAGTCCGATGCTGCCGCCCACCAGCGCCATGGCCTTGGTGCGCACGGCGTCGCGGGTCTGGTCGGCCAGCAGGGCGGTCACGGCGGCCGATACGGCCCCGGCGCCCTGCAGCGCGCGGCCCACCAGCAGTCCCGTGAGCGAATCGGCCAGCGCGGCCAGCAGGCTGCCCGCCGCAAACACCAGCAGGCCCAGCACGATCACGCGCTTGCGCCCAAACCGGTCGGACGCCATGCCCAGCGGCAACTGCAGCACGGCTTGCGTCAGGCCGTAGATGCCCATGGCAAGCCCCACCAGCGCGGGGTCATCCCCACCGGGGTATTTGCGGGCCTCCAGCGCAAACACGGGCAGAACCAGGAACAGGCCCAGCATGCGCAGCGCAAAGATCAGCGCCAGGCTGAGGCTGGAGCGGCGCTCCTGCGGGGTCATGGCGTTGCCGGAAGGCGATGGCGACAGGGGCGGCGGGGCAGCGCCCGCAAGTGAAGAAGGAGAATCCGGCACGGTGGTGCCCTATGGGGCAGGTAAAGCAGGGATTTTCGCCCATTGGGCAGGAGTTGTGATTCGCGTGGGCATGTGCGGGGCGTGACACGGCCAGCAAGGCATGGCTGACCGGCCCAAAGGCTCACAGCAAAGCGCAGATCCGCTGCACGCATTCCTGGGGCGTGAGCTGGGCTGTGGGCAGCACCAGCTCGGCGGCCAGCGGTGGCTCGTAGGGCGAATCAATACCGGTGAACTGGCGCAACTCGCCCGTGCGGGCCTTGCGGTACAGGCCTTTGGGGTCGCGCTCTTCGGCGAGTGCCAGGGGCACATCGACAAACACTTCCAGGAAGTCGCCCGGGGCAAACAGTTCCCGGGCCGCCTGGCGTTCTGCACGAAAGGGCGAAATGAAAGCCACCACCACGATCACGCCCGCGTCCACAAACAGGCGGGCCACTTGTGCGACACGCCGGATGTTCTCTGCCCGGTCCGCGTCCGAAAACCCCAGATCCCGGTTCAGCCCCTGGCGGATGTTGTCGCCGTCCAGGATGTAGGTGCGTTTGCCCTGGCGATTCAGTTCCCGCTCCAGTGCATTGGCAATGGTCGATTTGCCCGCACCCGACAGGCCGGTGAGCCAGACCACCCTGCCGGGGTGGCCACCCAGCTGCTCGCGCTCCGCACGGGTCACGGTCAGCGCCTGGGCATGGACATGGGGGACGTGGGGTGGTGTGGGGTCGGTCACTTTGGCGTTGGCAAATGAATGTGGCGTGCAATGGTACTGGCATGGCAGCAGCTGCAACACAGGGCATGGGGCTTGACCTATCATGGTCGGTTTCCCTGCTGTTTCCCCACTCCGTGACCGACTCCCATTCCCCCACCGATGCCCAAGCTGCCGACAGCAGCGGTCTTTACCTCGCCCGCGCCCTGCGCGAGCAGCGCATCAGCATCCGGGGGGCGCGCACGCACAACCTCAAGAACATCGACCTCGACATCCCGCGCAACCAGCTCGTGGTGATCACCGGGCTGTCGGGCTCGGGCAAGTCGAGCCTGGCGTTCGACACGCTGTATGCCGAGGGCCAGCGGCGCTATGTGGAGAGCCTGTCGGCCTATGCGCGGCAGTTTCTGGGGCGGCTGGACAAGCCCGATGTCGACCTGATCGAAGGCCTGTCGCCCGCCATCAGCATCGAGCAGAAGGCCACCAGCCACAACCCGCGCTCCACAGTGGGCACGGTGACCGAGATCCACGACTACCTGCGTCTGCTGTACGCCCGCGCTGGCACGCCGTATTGCCCCGACCACAACCTGCCGCTGGCCGCGCAAACGGTGAGTCAGATGGTGGATGCCGTGCTGGCCCTGCCCGAAGACACCAAGCTCATGCTGCTGGCCCCCGTGGCGCGCGAGAAAAAAGGCGAGTTCACCGAGCTGTTCGCGCAGATGCAGGCGCTGGGCTACGTCCGCTTTCGGGTGGATGGCCAGATCTACGAGCACGAGAACCTGCCCGCGCTCAAGAAAACCGAGAAGCACAACATCGACGTGGTGATCGACCGCATCAAGGTGCGCGCCGACCTGCAGCAGCGCCTGGCCGAGAGCATCGAGGCGGTGCTGCGCGTGGGCGGGCATGAGGGCAATGGCCGCGTGCTGGCGCTGGAGATGGACACGGGGCAAGAGCACCTGTTCAGCAGCAAGTTCGCCTGCCCCGTCTGCAGCTATTCGCTGCCGGAGCTGGAGCCGCGCCTGTTCTCGTTCAACTCGCCCATGGGCGCATGCCCGGCCTGTGACGGCATTGGCCAGCGTGATGTGTTCGACCCGGCGCGTGTGGTGGCCTTCCCCACGCTGAGCCTGGCCAGCGGCGCCATCAAGGGCTGGGACCGGCGCAACGGCTACTACTTTGCGATGCTCGAGAGCCTGGCCAAGCACTACGCGTTTGACATCGAGGCGCCGTTTGAATCGCTGCCCGCGCCGGTGCAGCACGCCATCCTGCACGGCTCGGGCGAGGAAGAAATCGCCTTCAGCTACATCATGGACAGCGGTGCCTCCAAGGGCAAGGTGTATGCCAAGAAGCACCCGTTCGAGGGCATCATCCCCAACATGTCGCGGCGCTACCGCGAGACCGATTCGGTGGTGGTGCGCGAAGACCTGGCGCGCTTTCGCAGCACCCAGCCCTGCCCCGAATGCCACGGCACCCGCCTGCGCCGCGAAGCCCGCCACGTGCGGCTGGGCGAGGGCGAGCAGGCCCGCGCCATTTACGAGGTAAGCCACGCCACGTTGAACACCGCCCATGGCTGGTTCAACGACTTGAAGCTCACGGGCGCCAAGGCCGAGATCGCCGACAAGGTGGTGCGCGAGATCGCCACACGGCTGCAGTTCCTAAACGACGTGGGCCTGAGCTATTTGAGCCTGGACCGCAGCGCTGAAACCCTGTCAGGCGGCGAGGCACAACGCATTCGCCTGGCCTCGCAAATCGGCTCGGGCCTCACGGGCGTGATGTACGTGCTCGACGAGCCCAGCATTGGCCTGCACCAGCGCGACAACGACCGGCTGATCGCCACGCTCAAACACCTGCGTGACATCGGCAACAGCGTGATCGTGGTGGAGCACGATGAGGACATGATGCGCGCCGCCGACCACGTGATCGACATGGGCCCCGGTGCGGGCGTACACGGCGGACGGGTGATGGCGCAGGGCACGTACGACGAGGTGCGTGGCAACGCGCAGTCGCTCACGGGCCAATACCTGTCGGGCGCGCGCACCATTGCCGTGCCACAGCGCCGCACGCCGTGGCTGCCGGTGCTGGAGCAGGCCGCTCCCGTGGTGGAGGCCAAGGCCAAGTCGCGCTTTCCGCAAACCGAGGCGAGCAAGCGCCGCGCCGAGCGCATGGCCGAGCACCACGCGCGCCAGGGTGCCCTGCAGGCGCTGCGTGTGGCAGGCGCCACGGGCAACAACCTGAAGGGTGTCACAGTGGACTTCCCCGTGGGGCTGCTCACCTGCGTGACGGGGGTGTCGGGCTCGGGCAAGAGCACGCTGGTCAACGACACGCTGTACGCTGCCGTGGCCCGCCAGCTGTACCGCGCGCACGAAGAGCCAGCCGCGCACGACGAGATCGTGGGCATCGAGTACTTTGACAAGGTCATCAACGTCGACCAGAGCCCCATTGGCCGCACGCCGCGCAGCAACCCGGCCACCTACACCGGCCTGTTCACCCCCATCCGCGAGCTGATGGCCGAGGTGAACACCGCCAAGGAGCGCGGCTACGGCCCCGGGCGCTTCAGCTTCAACGTGGCCGGGGGCCGCTGCGAGGCCTGCCAGGGCGACGGCGTGGTGAAGGTGGAGATGCACTTCTTGCCCGACGTGTACGTGCCCTGCGACATCTGCCACGGCCAGCGCTACAACCGCGAGACGCTGGAAGTGCTGTGGAAGGGCAAGAACATCGCGCAGATTCTGGAACTGACGGTGGAAGACGCCGCCGCCTTCTTCAAGGACGTTCCAACAATAGCGCGCAAGCTGCAGACGCTGCTGGACGTGGGCCTGTCGTACATCCGCCTGGGCCAGGCAGCCACCACGCTCTCGGGCGGCGAGGCGCAGCGCGTGAAGCTGGCGCAGGAGCTTTCCAAGCGCGACACGGGCCGCACGCTCTACATCCTGGACGAGCCCACCACGGGCCTGCACTTTGCCGACATTGACCTGCTGCTCAAGGTGTTGCACCAGCTGCGCGACGCGGGCAACACCATCGTCATCATCGAACACAACCTCGACGTGATCAAAACCGCCGATTGGCTCATCGACATGGGGCCGGAGGGTGGTGCGGGCGGTGGCACCGTGGTGGGCGTGGGCACGCCCGAGGAGCTGGCGGCCAACCCGGCCAGCCATACGGGGCGGTATCTGGCGCCCTACCTGCGGGCAAAATCTGAATAAAAATGGCTGCTAGCGCTTATCTATAAAGCGCTAGCAGCTATTGATTCAGTAGCAAATTGCCGCTGCATCACTGCAAGCGACGGGCCACCTCAGCGTCCAGCGATCCCATGAAGGCCTCCACCGCGCGGGTGTAATCGCTGTCCAGGCCCAGTTGGGCGTTGATTTCGCCATGGTCCAGGTCCTGCGGCAATACCTCGGCGCGGCCGCCCTGGTTGCGCACGTGGCGGGCCATGGCATCGGATTGCTGGCAGGGGTCGTCCGCCCGCTGTGCCGAGCACACCATCTGCATCGGCGGAGCGCCCGCCGTCCATTGGTGGAAGGGCGACATCGCTACCCAATAAGCAGGGTCAGTGCCAAAGGCGTCGTCGTACAGCGGCAAGTGCGGGGCGCGCATGCGGGCGGGCACGTTCATCATGGCGCTGTCCAGCGAGACCGTGCCCAGCCACGGCCAGGCGCCTTCGCGCAGTGCCTGCGGGGCGCGGGCATTGAGCAGGGCCACCAGGTGGGCACCGGCCGAGTGGCCCATGAGGATGAAGCGGCTCGGGTCTCCCCCCCAGGTGCCCGCGCGCTGCTGCGCGGCCATGAGGGCGGCCTGCACATCGCGCTCCTGCACGGCCACGGGCGCGTCGGGCAGCATGCGGTAATTGATGGAGATGAGGATGAAGCCCTTGGGCACCCAGCGGTTCACCTTCTCCTGCACCACGCGGCCCATGGCCTTGTCGCCATGCCGCCAGCCGCCGCCATGCACCATGAAGATGACCGGCGCGCGCACCGCGCTGGCTACCAGGCTGTTGGTGCCTGTGGTGGGGCTGGTGGGTACATACACGTCCATGCGCTGTGCCGGGTCGGTGCCGTAGGGCACATCGGCGATGCGCTGCACGCCTGCAGACAGGGCTGCCGGTGCGGCGGCTGCCTGCTTTTGTGCGATGAGAGCGCGCAGGCGGCCGCCGTTGTGCGTGGTGGTCTGGGCCTGCACGCTGGCGGTGGCCAGCGTGAGCGCGGCGAGGGTGGTCAAGGTGAGGGTGCGGCGCAGGGACATGGCAAGGCTCCTGAGGTCAGAGGGGGCAATCGATGGCTGGGTCCAGACGGTGTTAAGGCCGCGTCGGACAAGCCATGGCCGTGCCGCTCGCGTCATAGCAGGTGGCACTGCGGCTCAAGCCGCTGTCCTTGCTGTAGCTGCTCTGCGTCTGCACGCTGTTGCCGGTGGCCGCACTGGTGGCGGTGGTGCTGCGGGCCTGCTCCACGCTGCCGTCGGCATTGCGGCTTGCCCCGCCGCTGCTGTGCAGGCTGCCCTGGGCATTCTGGGCGGACACCGTGCCGCTGTGGCTGGCGCTGCCGTCAACACTGCGGGTGGTGCTGCCCTGGCGTGCGGCTACCCCGCCCTGCGCGCCCACGGTGGCGCCGCGGCGGGTCACGCTGCCATTGCCCTGCCCATCGGTGGTGGCGGTGCGGCCGCGCAGCATCGCGCCGTTCGGGCCGCTGCGCGCCACGCCGGTGTGGGCGGTGGTACTGCCATCGGCGTTGTGTTCCACGCTCCGGCGGGTGCGGGCCTGCGCTTCGGTGGGGGCGGCCAGCGCCAGCACGGCGCTCAGCCCCAGGGTGGCGAGGGCGGGTAGCACAAGCACACCCGCTGCCAGCGCGGGGCGGTGCAGCAGGTCGTTGTCAGCGGGGTGGGGCAGCAAAGGCATGGTGGTCGACTCCTTGGGGTTTGCCTTGGGGTTTGGCATGGCCGTACTGTGGGTCCCGGGTGTGAGCCATTGATGGCAGTAATCCGCCGATGTATGACAAACCATGACAAACGACCGCGGCTCCGTCATGCCTTGTCATGGCTGGGGGTGCATGGCCCGCCGTACCGTCCAAGTAGCGCCTACCATTGCCACCACGCCGCCTTCACTTGCCACGTTGCTCCCTGCCCATGACCGACCCCCTGGCCAAAATCCTGGTCGCCGATGACGAGCCCGACCTGCGTGCCCTGCTGCAGCGCTACCTCAGCGACCAGGGCTATACCGTGCGCACGGTCGATGGCGCGGGCCCGCTGGATGTGCTGCTACAGCGCGAGCGCTTTGATGTGCTGGTGCTCGACGTGATGATGCCGGGCGAGGACGGCCTGGCCATCTGCCGCCGCCTGCGTGCGCAGGGCGAGACCATTCCCATCCTGATGCTCACCGCACGCGGCGACCCGGTGGACCGCATCGTGGGCCTGGAGATGGGCGCCGACGACTACCTGCCCAAGCCCTTCAACCCGCGCGAGCTGCTGGCCCGCATCCAGGCCATGGTGCGGCGCCAGCGTGTGCTGGGCGCCCACACCGGGCCGCGCCAGGCGGGTGGGCGCATTGTGTTTGGCGCCTTCACGCTGTGGCTGGATGAGCGCCGGCTGGAGCGCAACGACGGGAACGACGGCCACGGTGCGCAGGACGTGCCCCTGACCACCGGCGAATTCGCGCTGCTGCAGGCGCTGGCCCGGCAGCCACACCGACCGCTCGGACGCGACCGGCTTATCGCGCTGGCCTATGGGCCCGACCACACCGCCACCGACCGCAGCATCGACGTGCAGGTGATGCGCCTGCGCAAGCTCATTGAGGCCGACCCGGCCCAGCCGCGCCACATCCGCACCGTGTGGGGCGTGGGCTATGTGTTCGTGCCCGATGGCACTGCGCCGGGCGGGGGGCGCCAGCCATGATGGCCTTCGCAACCAGCCGCCGCTGGGGGCTCTGGCCGCGCAGCCTGCTGGGGCGCAACCTGCTGCTGATGGCCGTGCTCATCGTGCTGGGGCAGCTGGTGGCGGCGGTGCTGGTGCGGCAGATGATCTTCAAGCCCCGCGTGGCGCAGGTGGCCGATGGCGTGGCGCGCAACGTGACTGCGCTGCGGGCCGGGCTGCAGGCGCTGCCCCCGGCGCAGCGCGTGGCGTTTGTGGAGGCGTTCAACCGGCAGGCCGCGCAGGCCACACCGCCCGCTCTGCCAGAAAGCGCAGCGCGGCGCGGTCTGCTGTCGCCCTTGGAGCGGCAGTTTGTGCAGGCGGTGTCGCGCCGCCTGGGGGCGGGCGATGCTGAAACACAACCCCCGCAACCTGTGTGGCGCCGCGACAGCACCGGGGTGCTGGCCTTGCGCATGGTGCACGAGGGCACTGACTACTGGCTCAACCTGCCCAGCGTGTTCCCCAGCCGTGAGTTCACCGGCGCCTGGCTGGCCGCCACGCTGGCCAGCATGCTGCTGGCGCTGCTGGGCGCGTGGTGGCTGCAGCGCCACATCAACCGCCCGCTGGTGCAGGTGGTGGGCGCGGCACAGCAACTGGCGCAAGGCCAGTCGCCCGCAACCCTGCCGGATGATGGGCCCGAAGAAATCGCCACCGTGGCGCGCAGCTTCAACCAGATGGCACAGAGCCTGGCCACCGCCGACCACGAGCGCGCCCTGATGCTGGCCGGTGTGTCGCACGACCTGCGCACGCCGCTGACCAAGCTGCGCCTGGGGGTGGAGATTGCGGGTCCGCAGGTCGATGCGCCGCTGGCGGCCAGCATGGCGCGCAGCATCGACGAGATGGATGGCATCGTGGGCCAATTCCTTCAGTTCGCACGCAGCGGTGATGCCGAGGCGCCCACCACCGCATCGCTCAACGACCTGGCCCAGGCCGTGGCCGAGGCGCAGGCCGACCATGGCCGCGCGCTGGTGCTGGAACTGGGGGCCCTGCCCCACGTGCCCGTGCGCCCCCAGGCCCTGCGCCGCGCGCTGGACAACCTGGTGGAAAACGCCTGGCGCCACGGTGCGCCGCCGGTGGTGTTGCGCACAGGGGCAGACGCCACCCAGGTATGGCTGGAGGTGCAGGACCAGGGCCCCGGCATCACCGCTGAAGAGATCGACCGCATGCGCCAGCCTTTTGCACGTGGCGGCGGCACGGCGCGTGCGGGCGCACCGGGGGCCGGGCTCGGGCTGGCGATTGCCGAGCGCGTGGCGCGCGCCCAGGGGGGTGCGCTGGAGTTGCACAGCGCCCCCGGCCAGGGACTGCGTGCGCGGCTGGTGCTGCCGCTGGCGGGGCCGGGTGGTGAGCCTGCGACGGCGTGAACGGATGCGCAACGGAGGCACGATCGGGCTGCCCGGTCCATCCGCCGCTCCGCGCAGCGCCGCGGAGCCACGGGGGCGCAGAATTTGAATAAAAATGGCCGCTAGCGCTTTATGGGTAAGCGCCAATAGCTATTGAATTCGTAGCGAATTTGTGGGACGTGGTGCCCTGTGCTGGCCCTGGCCTTCGTCCCCCAGACGGAACACCGACACCACATGCACCAGGTCTTCGGCCTGGTTCTGCAGGCTGCTGGCGGCGGCGGCCATTTCCTCGACCAGGGCGGCGTTTTGCTGCGTGACCTGGTCCATCTGCGTCACGGCCTCGCCCACCTGGGCCACGCCCAGCGATTGTTCGTGGCTGGCCGCGCTGATCTCGCCCACGATGTCGGTCACGCGGCGGATGGACGCCACCACCTCGGTCATGGTGCTGCCCGCCCGGTCCACCAGGGCCGTACCTTGCTCCACGCGCTCCACGCTGGCGCTGATGAGGGCCTTGATCTCGCGCGCGGCCTCGGCACTGCGTCCGGCCAGGCTGCGCACTTCGCTGGCCACCACCGCAAAGCCCCGGCCCTGCTCGCCCGCGCGGGCGGCTTCCACGGCCGCGTTGAGCGCGAGGATGTTGGTCTGGAAGGCGATGGAATCGATCACGCCGATGATGTCCGAGATCTTCTGCGACGCGGCGTTGATGCCCTGCATGGTGTTGACCACCTGGGCCACGACCTCGCCGCCCTGGGTGGCCACGGTGCTCGCGCTCGCGGCCAGTTGGCTGGCCTGCTGGGCGCTGTCGGCGTTCTGGCGCACGGTGGCGTTGAGCTGCTCCATCGAGGCGGCGGTTTCTTCGAGCGCACTGGCCTGGCTTTCGGTGCGGGCCGAGAGGTCGGTATTGCCCTGGGCAATCTGCACGCTGGCCGTGGCCACGTTTTCAGAACCGTTGCGCACCTGGCGGACCACCTGCGTGAGCTGGCTGCGCATCTGCTGCAGCGCTTGCAGCAGCTGGCCGACTTCGTTGGTGCCGTGGGCCAGCGGGGCGCCGCTCAGGTCACCCTGCGCCACGGCGCGTGACAGCGCCACGGCCTGCGACAGCGGCACCGTCATCGAGCGCACAAACACCAGCGCCATGCCGCTGGTGGCCGAGAGCGTGACGACCAGCGCCAGAGCCACCCACAGCAGCCCCCGCTGCAGGTTGGACACCCGGGCCTGCAGCGCCTGGTCCAGGCTGGCCATGGACAGGTTGTTGAGCGCGTTCAGCGCTTCGATGGTGCGGGTGAAGGCGTCGAAATAGTCCTTGGAGGGCAGCTGGAGTTCGCTGGCGTTGATCACATCGCGCTCGGCCATCTGCAGCGATTGCTGGATCTGGCCCTGCACGGCCTGCGCGCTGCTGCCCAGGGCGCGTTGGAGATCGGGATTGCCTTGCAGGGCGCGGTCCAGTCCCCGGAAGGTGTCGGCCTGCAGCTCGGCCACACGCTGCTGCAGCACCAGCAACTGGCCCTTGCCCTGGGGCGTCAGCTCGCGTTTGCCCAGGGCGCTGGCGCCTTGCGCGCGCAGCATGCCCAGCTTTTCGCCCAGCATGGGCGCCTGCACCAGCGAGGCCTGGATCAGTGCGTGCGTGTCGGCGTCGGGGTCGATCTGCAGGCCATAGGCATGCAGCAAGGATTCGTTGAGCTGCAGCAGCGACGCGATGAGCTGCGTGTGCTGCGCCGTGCTCTGGGCCTGCTCGATGCTGCGTGCGGCCACGGCCTGCTCCAGCGTGCGCCAGGTCTGCTGTGCCTGGGTCCAGGCGGCCATCTGGGTGGCGGGCACCTTGGCGGCCGCAAAGCGGGTGGTGGCATCGTCCAGCGCCGCGTTGACGGCATCGCGCGCAGCGGGGCGGCGTGCTGCCAGGGTTTCGTCGCCGCCCAGCATGCCCACCGACAGGCCCCGGTGCACCTGCATCTGCTGCACGAGGCGGGTGAGTGCCTGCGCAGGGACCATGCCCTGCGCCTCGTGGCGCGCATGGCCAATGGCGTGCAGCGCATCGCGCACCGTCAGGTAGGTGGGCAGCGCACTCATCATGAGCCCGAGGGTTCCCAGGATGAGGAATTTTTCGAGCAGGTTCAAGCGGTGAAGAAGGGACATGGCAGTAGGCGCACGGTGGGTGTGTGCGCAAAAGGGTAGACCTCAGGGGGCGGGGTGTCGGCACCCGCCGACTGGGATGCGGCCCTCCATCAGGCCGCGCGGGATGTAACGCAATGTAGGGGGCTGTTTTGAGTAGGGTTTTGACTCAGGTCAATTTTCGCCGACCTGCGGGGCGTCTTTGGAAGCATGGAGGCGGGGCGGCGGCAGAGGGCGCGCTGGAGAATAATGGCCCCAACACCCGCCCCTTGGAGCACCTGGCATGCAATCGATCACCCTGCGTTTCCTGGCGTCTCAAAGCACCCTGCCCCAGGCAGGCCGTGTGCCCGGTGGCACGGTGCTGCGCTGGGTGGACGAGGCCGGCTTTGCCTGCGCCAGCGCCTGGGCCAAGGGGCCGTGCATCACCGAGTTTGTGGGCGGCGCGCATTTTGTGCACCCCATTCGCCCGGGGGATCTGGTGGAGGTGCATGCGCGCCTGGCGTCCACCACCGACACCGCCATGCACCTGGCCGTGGAGGTGCGCAGCGGTGGCATCCATGGCGAGCCGCTGCAAGAGGTGCTGCACTGTGTGGCGGTCTACACCGCCGTGGATGCCGACGAGCAGCCCCGTGCCATCGACAAATGGAGCCCGGAAACCCCCGGCGACATGGCCCTGGCCCAGCGGGTGAAGGCGCACATCGACGCTGCGCGGGCTGCGCAGTGACGGCGCCTGTATCCGGCCCGCTAGGCCCGGTAGGTGGCCCGCTGCGTGCGCGCGACCTGCTGGCCGCCCTGGTGGTGGTGGTTCTGTGGGGCGTCAACTTCGTTGCGATGAAATGGGGGCTGCGCAGCTTCAGCCCCTTCCAGCTGGGCGCCGCGCGCTACCTGTGTGCCGCCTTGCCGCTGGTGCTGCTGGTGCGCCCGCCGCGCATGCACTGGCGCTGGGTGCTGTTGTTCGGGCTGTTCCAGGGCGTGGGGCAGTTCGGTTTTCTGTTTGTAGGGCTCAAGGTGGGCATGACGGCCGGGCTGGCCAGTGTGCTGCTGCAGACGCAGGTGTTCTTCACCGCGCTGTTCGGCTTTGCACTGCTGCGCGAGCGGCCGGGGTTGCCCTTGCGGTGGGGCATGGTGCTGGCCGCGCTGGGGCTGGTGTGTTTTGCGATGAACTACGTGGGCCCAGGCTCTGGCGTGGGTGTAGCGGCGGCCACCACGCTGGCCGGCTTGCTGCTGACGCTGTGCGGCGCTGCCATGTGGGCCTCGTCCAACATCGTGGCGCGCCTGGCGCAGCAGCAAAGCCCGGGGTTTGACCCGCTGGCGTTTGTGATCTGGAGCAGCCTGGTGCCGGTGCTGCCTTTTGTGGCGCTGTCTGCCGTGTTCGACCCTGACGCCGCACGCTGGCTGCAGTGGCAAACGCTGGCGGACGTGCCCTTGCTGTCGTGGGCGGCTGTGGCCTACCTGGGCTGGGCGGCCACCATTGTTGGCTATGCGCTGTGGACCAACCTGCTGCAGCGCTACCCTGCCAACCGCGTGGCCCCCTTCAGCCTGGCGGTGCCGGTGGTGGGGCTCACCGCAGGCTGGCTGCTGCTGGACGAGGGCGTGGCGCCCTGGCAGTGGGCGGGGATTGTGCTGGTGGTGGCAGCTCTGGCCTGTGTGGTGCTGGGGCCAAAAATACAAGCAAAAATGACATCTAGCGCTTGATGGATAAGCGCTAGCAGCTATTAAATTTATAGTATTTGAATAGGAAGAGGCGGGGGCTCCTGCCACCCACCGCCTCTGCAGTGCGCCTGTTGCGCCGCTACTGAGCTGTTACTGCGCGCTTACAGCGCCCTGCGCCGCGCGAACCGCACCACCGTCACGCCCGCGCGCGCCTGGCGCACCGACGGCATCACCAGCACGCAGTTGTCATACGGCGTGGTCACCGGCACACCGTCGTTGTCGCCGATCACGGTGCCAGCCTTTTCAAACAGCTCCAGCCCCGTGTAGGGCGCCACAAAGCGGAAGGCGCTGCTGGTGGCCACCACGGGGCCGGTCACCTCCAGCGCCCACTGGCGGGGCGCATCGGGCAGGCGCCAGCCGGGCAGTTGCTGCGCCAGGGCGTCGGCGCTCAGGGCGCCGGACTGTTCGATGAAGCGCACACACTGGTCCTGTGCCACGGCGCGGCTGGCCGGGTCGCCATGGAAGCCACATTCAATGAGCAGCGAACGGGTGCTGTTGCCGTGGTCGTCTTCCAGCGCGCCAAACCGGCCGTAGTCGCGCATGCGCACGCCGTCCTTGTGGCCCGCATCCACCACGATGTGCTCGGGCGAGCGCATGGCGCGCGCCAGTTCCAGGTTGCGCGGCTGGATGCCGGTGAGCAGCAGTGGGGCCGAGGGCTCGTGCATCGAGTGGATGTCGAGCAGCCAGTCCGCCTGCGCCACAAACGGGCGCAGCGCGGCGGCGCGGCGGCGCTCCTTGGTATCGGCTGCGTCGATGCGCTCGTCCAGCCATTGGCGGTTGAGGTCTTCGTCGGTGAAGCGCGAGGCGTCGTGGTTGCTCGCGTCAAACCGGTCGAACGCATCGAGGTTGCAGAACGCCAGCGTGAGCGTGCCCTGCTGCGGCCGCACGCCCGCTTCGAGCAGGCCCTTCAAGGCCCAGGCGCCGCACAGCTCGTTGCCATGCAGCAGCGCGCTGACCATCACGTGGCGGCCGGGCTCGCCCGAGTCGAAATGCCAGACGCCTTCGGTGCCGGTGTTGCCAACGCGCCAGGCGGTGATGTCGGGCGCGGGCAGCTCGAAGGCCAGCGGTGGAACGGCCGTGTTTTGGGGGGCGGTGCTGCTGCTCATTCTTCGATCTTGGCGAATTCCACAATCTTCTTGTACTTGGCGACTTCGGCCGCCAGGAACTGGTCGATGTTGACCGTGGTCGCAGCCACGGTGGAGCCGCTGGCTTCCATCTTCTTCTTGAAATCGGGCGACTGCAGGGTGTCGTTCAGCGCCTTCTTCACCTTGTCGAACACCGGCTTGGGCAGGTTGGCCGGGCCCATCAGCGCAAACCACACACCAATGTCCACGTTCTTGTACTGCGGGGTTTCGGCCAGGGCCGGGATGTCCGGTGTGGCGGCGGAGCGTTTGGCTTCGGTGGTGCCCAGGGCGATCACCTTGCCGCTCTTGATGTGTGGCAGGCCGCTGGAGAGCACGAACACGCCATATTCCAGGTTGTTGCCCATGAGGTCGTTGGTGAGCGGCGCGACGCCCCGGTAAGGGATGTGCGTCATGAAGAGCTTGCCCTGCTCCTTGACCATCTCGCCCGCCAGGTGCAGCGAGGTGCCCACGCCCGAACTGCCGTAGCTGAACTTGCCCGGGTTCTTGGACACCTTCTGCGTGAACTCGGCCAGGTTCTTCACGCCCGCGCCGGTGGATGCCACCAGCACCAGCGGTTGCGAGGCGATGAGGCCGATGGCGGTGAAGTCCTTCACGTCGTACTTCACCTTCTTGGTCACCAGCTTGTTGATGGCAATCTCATTGCTGGCGCCCACCAAAAAGGTGTAGCCGTCGGGTGCGCTGCTCGCCACCTTCTGTGCACCAATCGCGCCGCCTGCGCCGCCTATGTTTTCAATCACCACCGGTACGCCCAGCTTGGCACTCAGCTCCAGGGCCACGTTGCGGCCGGTCAGGTCGGTGCTGCCGCCGGGTGGGTAGCCCACCACAATGGTGATGGGTTTGGAGGGATAGGCATCCTGTGCGAACGCTGGGGCCGCCAGGAGGGCCATGCCACACAGCAAGGCGGTGCGGCGCAGGGAGGGAGTGTTTTGCATGCGGGGCTCCAGTGAAGTTCTTGTGGGTGGAGCCATTGTGAAAAGGCGGGCACACGTCTGTGGTGCTGAAATGGCACCGAGGTGTGCCAAATGGGTTCTGCCCCCTCGGGCAAACCCTGGGGTGTCAGCGCTGTGCCAGGGCTTTCCAGAGCGCTTCGGCCACGGGGCCGAGTCGGCGTTTGGGTCGGTACAGGCGCACGTCGAAACGCACTTCCATGCGCGCATCGCCCGCAGGCGCAAGCCGTTTGGCCTGGCAATCGGCGTGCACCATGGACCAGGGCAGCCACGCCACGCCCAGGCCTTTTTGTACGTATTCGTAGTGCGCGTCGGCCGAGTCGCACTCCACCACCCGCTGCAGCCGGGGCGCATTCGGGTTCTGGGACAGATGGTCTTCCACCAGCCGCCCCAGCGCGAGCTGGGGGGCATAGGCCAGGTAGGGCACGGGCAGGTGGTCCTGCCCGAAGCGGTGCAGTGCCTGCCCTTGTGCCGTCGCCCGCGAAATGGGCACCAGCCGGTCGGACGCCACCGTGACATGCATGAACTGGCGCGCATCCAGCCGTATCGCCAGCGCCGGGTGGTGGTACACGAGCGAGAAGTCGGCTTCACCCCTCTCCAGCAGCGCCACGGTGTCTGCCAGGGCGCGGGTGCGTATGCACAGCTCGGCGTTCTGCAAAATGGGCTGCAGCCGCACCAGCCAATCGGCCACCACCGTGCGTGCCAGCGTGCGGCCGGTGGCCAGCGTCACGGTGCGGGCCTGCCGCCCGGCCAGGCTCTGCAGCTCCTCATGCGACTGCGCCAAGCTGCGCGCCATGTGGCCCGCAGTTTCCAGAAAGCTCTGCCCGGCAGGCGTCAGGGTGACGGGGCCGCCACCGCGCTCCACCAGCGGCGTACCCGCCCAGGCCTCCAGCGCGCGGATGCGGCGGCCAAAGGCGGGGTGCGTGACATGCCGCAGCTCGGCTGCCCGCGTATAGCTGCGCTCCTGCGCCAGCACGATGAAGTCTTCGAGCCACTTGAGCTGCATGGGTGTGATCCGGGTGCAGCTGCGGCGCGAAGGTTGTCGGAGCTGAAAGTGGGGTGTCAGCGCGCGCGGGCCGCTTCGAGCACTGCGCGGGTGCGCTGGGCCTCGGTGCGCGCCGCCGCTGCAAAGTCGTCGCCCTTGGACGCGTACAGGATGGATCGCGACGAGTTCACGATGATCGGCCCGCCATCGCGCAGCCCGGCGCGCACGGTGGCAGCGGCGTCGCCACCCTGGGCGCCCACGCCCGGGATCAGCAGCGGCAGTGTGGGCGCAATGGCACGCACGCGCTCGATCTCCTGTGGGTAGGTGGCACCCACCACCAAGCCCAGCTGGCCGTTCTTGTTCCAGGGGCCTTGCGCCAGCCGTGCCACATGCTCATACATGAGCGGCTGGCCCTCGACGCTGGCCAGGCGCTGGGTCTGCAGGTCGTCGCCGCCCGGGTTGGAGGTGCGGCAGAGCAGAAACGCGCCCTTGCCGTGGTAGGCCAGGTAGGGCTCGATGGAGTCGAAGCCCATGAAGGGCGACAGCGTGACCGCATCGGCACCGTAGCGCTCGAAGGCCTCCTTGGCGTACTGCTCGGCCGTGGAGCCAATGTCGCCGCGCTTGGCATCCAGGATCACCGGCACATGCGGCGCGTTGGCGCGCATGTGCTGCATCAGGCGTTCGAGCTGGTCTTCGGCGCCGTGGGCGGCAAAGTAGGCGATCTGTGGCTTGAAGGCACACACCAGATCGGCCGTGGCGTCCACGATGGCGGCGCAGAAGTCATAGATCTTGTGCGCATCGCCCTGCATTCCCGCAGGAAACCGCGTGGGCTCCGGGTCCAGGCCCACGCACAGCAGGGAGTTGTTTTGCGCCGTGGCGTCGCGCAGCATGTCGGTGAAGGTCATGGGGCGTGATTTTAGGTGGGGTGACAAGCACCGCCGCACGGTTTTCTGCCCACCGCTGCGGCGCAGAGGACTCCGGGGTGTGGTCACGAGCCCGCAGTGGGCAACAAAAAAGGCCGTCGAGACGGCCTTTTTTGGGGTGGTTCGGGAGTCCCCGTACGCAGCGGGAGCACCCCTACCGAATTCGCATTCCCTCAGCGCGGTACCGCCAGCAGGCGCTGTACATCGCGGTCGTTGGGCAGTGCGTAGTCGTGGCCGCGGATGATGCGGCTGTCTTCCGTGCGCACGAGCTTCAGGCTCACGTAGGTGAAATTGGCAGCGGCCGAGTAGGTACCCACCAGCACCAGCGAGGCATTGTGGCTGCGGGCGATATCCTTGATTTCGCGGGACAGCAGCAACTCGCCAGCACCTTCGCGCACGAACACGTCGCCGCGCAGCTTGATTTCCTTCACGTTGAAACCGCTGGCCGCCATGTGCGAGGCGTATTGCTCGGACAGCGTGCGGCCCAGAGGGGCCGAGCGGCTCAGGTCGTTCACGTTGACCACGGTGGCCACCAGGACGGGGCCGCTGCCTGCAGCGCTCAGGTCGAAACCGGCGGTCAGCTTGGCCACAGCATCGCGGCTGCTGGTCAGGAACTGGTTGTTGGCGGCTTCCTGGTAGGTCGGATCGGTGCGCGTGGGCGCGCCATTGTTGGCACAGCCGGCCAGCAAAGCTGCTGCGGCCAGCGCGGTCAGAAGTGCTGCGGTTTTCATTGCGAAACTACCTTCATATTGACGTTCTTGTAGTACGACGGACGCATGAACAGCGGCGTGTCCGCGTTCTCGAGGTAGTACACATCGGTCTTGCGGGCCACATACTGGCCGCCGCGTGTGACCGTGGTGGTCAGAATCAGCTCGGTGTTGGTGGGGCCGCCCGAGTTGATGCTGGCGCCGTAGTCAGCCAGCGAGGTGGCACCCAGCGCGGCCAGCAGTTGCAGATCCAGGTGCTCGTGACGCAGGCCGTAGGCTGCCATCAGGCCCGCAGCGATCATCGTGAACTGGCCAGGAATGAAGTGGGGGCGGGGGCTGTTGTGACGAACCACCTGCGTGTTGTACGTCACGTTGAGTGCCTGGCCAGGATCCTGCAAAACAGGCGCACCGCTTTGCACGAGCTTGGTGATCAGGAAATCACGGAATGCCAGATCGAATGCGCTCGGGTTGGGGGGCAGTGCGACATGCAATTGCGTGCCAGGGGCCATGCCGGTCTTGTCGAGCGTGCTGAGGGTTTGCGCCACCACGTCGTTCGAGACCAGTTCCCAGTGGCCCGCCGAGCGGACCTTGGGTTGTACCGTCAGCTCAAAGTTCTCCGCCAGGGGAATGGGCGAACGATAAGCACATCCCGCCAAAGTAGCCACAGCGCCGGCCAATACCGCCAAGCTGACTGCCTTTGAAAATTTCATGATTCCCTCCTACGGACTTTGAGAGGCGGGGACATGAACAGATACATCCCACGCGATTGAAAAATAATTCTGGGCGCGATACTCAACAAAAACAAGAAAAAATTGAGGTAACTGCGCCCAGACACACGCAATTCGTTGTTTTTGGTCACAGATTGGCGTGCTTGCTTACGCGCGGCTGCATTTGCTTGTACCGGCGCGTGTAACAAATTTCAAACGATGGTAACGAAGCGTTTTTCGAGGATTTCGAACGCGGGCAGCGTCTTGCCTTCCAGCACTTCCAGAAAGGCGCCGCCGCCGGTGGAGATATAACCCACCTGTTTTTCGATGCCGTATTTGGCGATGGCCGCCAGGGTGTCGCCACCGCCAGCAATGCTGAACGCGGGGGATTCGGCGATGGCCTTGGCAATCTCGCGGGTGCCGTTTTCAAAGGCCGCGAATTCAAACACGCCCACCGGGCCGTTCCAGACGATGGTGCCTGCGGACTTGAGCTGGGTGGCCAGGCGGGCGGCGGTTTCGGGGCCGATGTCCAGGATCAGATCGTCCTCGGCCACGTCCTTGGCTGCCTTGACGGTCGCTGGGGCATCGGCGGCAAAGGCCTTGGCGGTGACCACATCGGTGGGGATCGGCACTTCGGCGCCGCGCGCTTTCATGGCGGCGATCACGGCGCGCGCTTCGTCCAGCAGGTCGGGTTCGGCCAGGCTTTTGCCGATGGGCAGGCCCGCAGCCAGCATGAAGGTGTTGGCAATGCCGCCGCCCACGATGAGCTGGTCCACCTTGTCGGCCAGGCTCTTCAAGATGGTGAGCTTGGTCGAGACCTTGGAGCCCGCCACGATGGCAGCCAGCGGGCGCTGGGGATGGGCAAGTGCCTTGGTCAGGGCGTCGATCTCGGCCGACAGCAGCGGGCCGGCGCAGGCAATCGGGGCAAATTGAGCGATGCCGTAGGTCGTGCCTTCGGCGCGGTGGGCGGTGCCAAAGGCATCGTTCACGAAGATGTCGCACAGCGCAGCCATCTTGCGGGCCAGGTCTTCCTTGTTCTTTTTCTCGCCCACGTTCAGGCGGCAGTTTTCCAGCAGCACGACCTGGCCAGGGGCAACGGTGACGCCGTCCACCCAGTTCGAGACCAGCGGAACATCGCGGCCCAGCAGCTCGGCCAGGCGTGCGGCCACGGGGGCCAGCGAGTCCTCGGGCTTGAATTCGCCTTCGGTCGGCCGGCCCAGGTGGCTGGTCACCATGACGGCCGCTCCGGCGTCCAGCGCCATGCGGATGCAGGGGATCGATGCGCGGATGCGGGTGTCTTCGGTGATGCGGCCAGCATCGTCCTGGGGAACGTTCAGGTCGGCACGGATGAAAACGCGCTGGCCTTGGGCCTTGCCTTGGGCGCACAGATCGGAAAAGCGGAGGATGTTCATGGCGGGAGGGGTGGATTGAATCGGGCTCTTGAGGGCTGCCATTTTAGTGAGCGAAGCCCATGCGGCTCCCGCGCCCTTGCCAGTGCAACCGCGGAACTGGCTCTGCCAGGCCCCTGGCGTCGGCCCCCTGGGGGCTGAGGGGCAGCGGCTCCAAGCCTGCCTGCGCAGGCTTGGACTGCACCGAAGAGCCACCGCCTCTGGCGGCGGCACTGACGCACACGGCTCAGGAGGTGCTTCTCTACCAATTCCAGCCGATGTGCAGCGGCAGGTACACCACCATGCCAACCACGATGGTGCCCAGGATGCCGCGCCGCCAGAAGTAGTAGGCAGTGGCGCACAGGACAGCAGGGATGCGCGCGTCCATGAACGTGCCGACGAGTTCGCCCTGGGTCATCAGGATCTCGGGCGCGATCACAGCGGTGAGGGCGGCCAGCGGTGCGTACTTGAGCCCGCGCTTGAGCCAGTCGGGCAGCGGCAGCTCGCGCTCGGGGATCATGAAGAACGAGCGCGACACCACCGTGATCACGGCCAGGCCGAAGATGGCGATGGCGGGTTCAATCCAGGACCAGTCGTTCATCATGGATGGCGCTCCTCGCGCAGTGGCACCACATCGCCCGCCTCGACCTGCTCGCGTTCTTCAGGGGGCAGCACGCTGTCGGCGGGCAGCAGGACCAGTTCGGGCTTGTGGCGGCGGCGGTCCACTGCTTCCATCAAGAGGCCCGCAGCCACCGCTGCCGCAATGGCCACCAGGATGTTGAGCTTGAGCGGCAGTGCAAACGCGGCAATCGCAGCCGTGGCGGCGACACCGGTGGCCAGCCAGGTGGCCCGGTCGAACAGCAGCGACAGCAGCACACCCAGTAGCGCCAGCACGCCCGCAAACCCCAGGCCCCAGGACAGCGGCACGGCATTGGCCAGCAGGATGCCAGCGATGGACGGCACCTGCCAGGCCAGCCAGTTGGTGCTGGCAGCACCCCAGAAATACGGCACCTGCTCGGGTTGGGGGCGCGGCTCCGGAAAGCGCTTCATGAAGGCCACGTAGATCACATCGCCGCTGAAATAGCCCACCGCCAGGCGCTGGCGCAGCGGCAGGTGCGCGAAGTAGCTGCGCCACATGCTGCTGAAGATCACAAAACGCAGGTTCACACAGCTCGCCGTGAGCCAGACCACCCACAGCGGCGCGCCCACCGCCATCAAAGGGATGACCGCCAGCTGCGCGCTGCCGGCATACACCACCAGCGACATGAAGATGGCCATCCCAACGGGCAGACCGCTCTTGACCATGACCACTCCGGTGACCAGGCCCCAGGCCCCGATGCCCACGGCCGTGCCCGCCATGTCGACGGCGGCCACGCGAAAGGAGGGGTGGCGCAGTGTGTTGCCGATGGCGGCCCGGCGGCTCATGCCGGTGTCGCGGCGGTGGTGGGCGCAGCGCCCAGCACCATGCCGGGCTGCAGGTCAAAGCCCCGCAAGAAATCGGCCGCTGCGAGCCGCTTGCCCCCCGCGCGCTGCAAGGTGGTCAGGCGCAGCGTGCCTTCGCCGCAGGCGACCATCACTCCGTCGCCATTTACCGACAAAATTTGCCCCTGGCGCTTATCCGTATTCGATTTATCGCTATCAATTTCATAACCCCACACCTTGATCGTTTCCCCGGCGCATTCGGTGCTGGCCCCGGGGAACGGGTCAAACGCCCGAATACGCTGGCCGATCACCGTGGCGGGCAGCGACCAGTCGATGGTGCTCTCGGCCTTCTCGATCTTGTGGGCGTAGGTGATGCCCTCGGCGGGCTGGGGCACAGCCTTCAGCCCTCCACAGGCGGCCAGTTCCAGAGCCTCCACGATCATGCGGCCCCCGAGCGCGGCCAGCCGGTCGTGCAGGGTGGCGGTGGTGTCTGTGGGCGCAATGGCCAGCCGCTCCATCAGCAGCATGTCGCCGGTATCCAGGCCGGCATCCATCTGCATGATGGTGACGCCGGTTTCTGCATCTCCCGCTTCAATGGCTCGGTGAATGGGCGCGGCGCCGCGCCAGCGCGGCAGCAGGCTGGCGTGGATGTTGAGGCATCCCAAACGCGCCCCCACGCTTTCCGCTGCGCGTGGTTCGCTGCCCCCCGAGGGGGCCTTCGTGCCTTCGGGCGGCCGTGCGGCGCTCATGGAATCCAGCACCCACTGCGGCAGGATGAGGCCATAGGCGGCCACCACCATCACGTCGGCCTGCGCAGCCAACAAGGCATCGCGGGCAGCGGCTGCGTCATCGGGGTACTTGCCGTCCAGGCGCAGGCTGCGTGGCTGCGCGACGGCGATGCCATGCTCCAGCGCGCATTGCTTGACGGGGGAGGCCTGCAGCTTCATGCCGCGCCCCGCGGGGCGGTCGGGCTGGGTCAGGACCAGGGGCACCGTGAACCCTGCGGCCAGCAGCCGCTCCAGCGCCACGCGGGCAAATTCGGGCGTGCCGGCAAAAATGACTCTCATGGGAAACCGTTGTCAGGAGGTAAGTACGCACTCAGTCGCGCGCGTTGTCAAAATGGGGAAGCTCGTCCGTGAACATGACCAGCCGAACCACGCCCTGGCGGTCCAGGTGGACGTGGGCAAGGCGCGGGTCGGAGTTCTGGCGGAAGCGGTAGGTCCAGATGTCGCCCTCGAACCGTGCCACACGCTCCACGCGCAAAGGCGCGCCAAAGGTGCGCTGCACATCGGCGGTGGTCCATATGCCCACGGGAAGGTTCTCAAAGCGCGCCTGCGTCAGCACCTGCTCGTTGCGCACCAGCCTGCCGCTGGCGTCGAAATCCAGGTTGTAGGCCGCAAACCCCGCGGGCAGCTCGGAGTACAGGAGCCGCTCGCCGCTTGGCAAAGGGAAGGAGGCGGTGGGCGGCCCGAGACGGGCAACCACCTCGGCGCGCAGCGCGCCGGCTTTTTCGCGGGCCGGCAGCGCACAGCCCGAAATTTGCACCGCCAGCACAAGAAGCGCCAGGCGCGCCAGCACTCCGCCACCCCTGCGGGTGCAGAGCGCCGGACCGGTCACTCGCGCGCCCCCCGCTGCTGCTTGACCATCTTGGTCTTGATGCGGTTGCGTTTGAGTGGGGAGAGGTATTCCACAAACACCTTGCCCATGAGATGGTCCATCTCGTGCTGGATGCACACGGCCAGAAGGCCATCGGCCTCAATGACGCGGGACTGGCCTTGCTCGTCCAGCGCGCGCACATGCACGGCATCGAAGCGTTCAACGCCGTCGTAGATGCCGGGTACCGAGAGGCAACCTTCTTCGTTGAGGTGTTTTTCGGCACTGGTCCAGGCCAGTTCGGGGTTGATGAGCACCAGCGGCTGGTTGCGTTCCTCAGAAACGTCGATGACCACCAGGCGCTCGTGCACGTCCACCTGGGTGGCGGCCAGGCCAATGCCATGGGCGTCGTACATGGTGGCCAGCATGTCGGAGACCAGCGTCCGGATGCGGTCGTCCACCGCCGCAATGGGGCGTGCAACCTTGTGAAGCCGGGGGTCCGGGTAACAGAGAATGGGAAGGATTGCCATGAAAGCTGCCAAGAGATGTCGCTATTTTCGCCACTTTTAAGGCCTGCTGCAGCGCCGCCAGCCAATAATCGTTGCCGAATCAAGGGCTTGAGCAGAGAATCTAAGAAGCTTTGTAACGTATTTGCCCGGCTGCGCGGTTGCTCCGTGCGTCGAGGTGCCAGCGAGGGGGCGTTTCCCAATGCATGAGAAAAGGAACAACATGACAGCATTCACCAGCGTGCGGCGGACCGCCCTGGGCGCGCTCACCATCATCGCTGGCGCTTTGCTGGTCGCACCGGCTC
Organism: Acidovorax facilis; assembly: GCF_023913775.1. Classification (GTDB taxonomy): domain Bacteria; phylum Pseudomonadota; class Gammaproteobacteria; order Burkholderiales; family Burkholderiaceae_C; genus Acidovorax; species Acidovorax facilis. The sequence goes on along the minus strand of NZ_JAMXAX010000030.1, from coordinate 22,717 downwards.
AGGCCCAGACCCCTCCCATCTCCAGCGGTCAGCGCGCCACGGCACAGCAAGTGTCGGAGCGTGGCATCCCCCTGTCCGAGCTGGCGCCCAACGCCCCGGACACCTACACGGTGCAGCGCGGCGACACGTTGTGGGGTATTTCGGGTCTGTACCTCAAGCGGCCCTGGCGCTGGCCCGAACTGTGGGGCATGAACCTCAAGGCCATTGCAAACCCACACCTGATTTATCCGGGCCAGACGCTTTACCTGGACAAGGATGGCAGCTACGCCCGCCTGCGGACGACACCCCCTGGCGTGTCGGATTCAGAGCCTCAGACGGTGCGCGTGTCGCCCCGCACCCGCAGCGACAGTCTGGCCAGCACGGCGCTCCCCACACTCAAGTCTCACCTGATCGAGCCCTTCCTCGTGGAGCCTCTGGTGGTGGATGCCGACGTTTTGCAACGGGCTCCCCGCATTGTGGCCACCACCGAAGATCGCGTGCTCATGGCCAGCGGCGACCGCGCCTATGTGCGCGGCGATGCATCCGCCCCCGTCCGTTCAGAACCTGGCGAGCCCCGCTTTTTCCGTGTTTTCCGCGATGCCGTGGCCATGAAGGATCCGGTGACGGGTGAAATCCTGGGGTACGAAGCACAGTACCTGGGCAAGGCCGAGCTGGTGCGTGGCGAGTCTTTTGAAGAGATTCCCAACGGCAAGGGCGGCTATGTCTCTGAATATGTGCCTGCCACTGTGGATCTGTCCGGCACCAAGGAAGAGATACGCGCAGGAGACCGCATCCTGCCAGCGCCTGCCCGGGTCTTCACCAGCTACACCCCACGAGCGCCCCACATCGATGTGGACGCGCGCATCGTCTCCATCTACGGCAGCTTCTCGGCAGCCTATGCCGCCCAGAACCAGGTGGTTGCGATCAACATGGGTTCGCAAGACGGCATTGAGCCAGGTCATGTCCTGTCGCTGCTGACCCAGGGCGACCGCATCAAGGATGTGACTGGCGAGGGGAAGACCATGATCAAGCTACCCAGCGAGAGCAACGGGACGGCCATGGTGTTCCGGACCTTCGACCGCGTCTCGTACGCGCTGCTGCTGGAAATCCGCAGCGGCGTGCGCGTGGGCGACCGCCTGATCAATCCTCAGGAATAACGGCGGACTGGCTGAAGCCGCACGGCTGCCTGTGGGTGGCGCGGCGGCGGGGCTGGCGTTGCCGTGGTTCTTCTATCAACTGCCTCCATGGACCGCGACGAGCTGGGCGCTTGGTTGCGCCTCACGCTTTCCCAGGGCGTGGGCAATGGCGCCGCGCGGCGCCTGCTGTCCCGTTTTGGGCTGCCGCAGGACATCTTCCGCCAACCCGAATCTGCCTTGCAGCACTGTGTGACCTTGGCCCAGGCCAAGGCGCTGTGCACCGTACCCAGCGGATGGGAGGCGTTGCTGGAGACCACCTGGCATTGGCTGGAGGGAGCAGATCCACAAGGACCTGCCCGTGCGGTGATCACATTGGGGGATGCCCGGTATCCCCAGTCGCTGCTGGACACCGAAGATCCCCCGCTGCTTATGTACCTGATGGGGGCGGCCCGGCTGTTGGCGCAAAACCCGTTCCCGACCGGCCGGTGCCTGGCCGTGGTCGGCAGCCGCAACCCGACGGCACAGGGCGCGGACAACGCGCGGCTCTTTTCGCGCGCGCTGCGGGGGGCGGGCTTCACCATCGTCTCGGGGCTCGCGCTGGGTGTGGATGCGGCAGCCCATGAAGGTGCGCTGGATGTGTCCTCCGACCCCTTTGCGGAGGCAACACCTGCCACCATTGCGGTCGTGGGCACCGGGTTGGATCGCGTCTACCCCCGCAAGAACCTTGACCTGGCCCACCGCATCGCAGCTCACGGGGTGTTGGTCAGCGAATACCCCCTGGGCACGCCACCGCTGGCCGCCAACTTCCCCAAGCGCAACCGCATCATCTCCGGCCTCTCTCAAGGCACTCTCGTGGTCGAGGCGGCGTTGGCGTCTGGTTCGCTGATCACCGCCCGAATGGCGGCGGAACAGGGCCGAGAGGTCTTTGCCATCCCTGGCTCCATTCACGCACCGCAATCGCGGGGTTGCCATGCGCTCATACGCCAGGGCGCCAAGCTGGTGGAGTCCGCGCAGGATGTGCTGGAAGAACTGCGCATGCCCCCTGCGGCAGGCAAGCAGAGCGCCTCTTCTGGCGCTGCCGTGCTTGACGAAGAAGGCAGCAGGGATATCGACACTCGCCAGACTGAAAGCCCCTTGTTGCAGGCGCTGGGTTTTGACCCCATGGGGGTGGATGCCCTGGTGGCCCGCACGGGCATGGATGCGGCGTCGCTGCAGGTGGAATTGCTGGAGCTGGAGTTGGATGGCCAGGTGGCGCGTCTGCCCGGCGGCCTGTACCAGCGGCTGGGCAGCGCCTGACGCTGGCGGTGACCTCTCGTTGCCCGGTGGCACAGGCATCGTCTTGATGCCCCTGAAACCGCGTCAGTCCAGCAGCCGCTCGGGGTTTGCGTCCAGCTTGGCCAGTGCATCGCGCGTGGCGCGCAAGGTCAGGCCTTCTTCGTCCTGGGCCACGAGCAAGCCCGCTTGCAAGTACGCAGCCAGCCTGCGCAGCTGGATCAGGTAGCTGCTGCCATCCACGGCTGCGAACAGGTGCAACTGCTTGCGCTGGCTTTGCCACGCGTACTGCACCTGGGCCGATGCGCCGTTGTGGTCCAGTGTGTACCAGGTGCCAGGCTGCAGTTCCTGGGCCCAGGCCACCATGGCGTCTTCCACCGGGGCGCCGTTGTCGGCGACCACGTGAATGGACGAAGCGTCGATACCCAGCATCATCTCGATGTTGTCGGCATTGAGCGGCATGTCGCCCAGCGTGGCGTCGCTAATAAAGTCCTCCAGATTGGCCAGGCGCTTGGCCATGGCGTCAATGTGGGCCTGCGGAATGGAGGCCGTCTTGGACAGGAAGGCATCGGCCAGGGTGTCGGTGAGGATCTTGATCTGGGCGTCCTGCGGCGCGCCGTTCACGCCCATGAGGGCCAGCCCCTGGCGCAGGCGCTGCAGCAGGCCAGGAAGATTCTGGATGACCTGCGCGCGGTCGCTGCGGTTGGGCTTGGCACTGGCGGCCCAGACGAGGTCGGCGGCTGTGCGCTTGAGCGAGATGGTGTCTGCGTGCTGGGGGCCGTCGCGCACGGCCGAGAGGGCCAGGACTTCGGCCCAGGTCTTGAACAGAAACTCGCGGATCTCGTCGCGCACCGGCATGTCGCGCAGCATGGTGCGCAGCTCGATGGTGTACTGGATCGCCAGCGTCTCCCTTTGTTCCACCTGTTGAGCCACCGTAACCAGGCGCGACGTAGCCTGTTTTTCGGTGAGGAACTTGGACAGGAATTTCTCGAACTCGTCGTAGACGAGCTGGAACACCCGGCGGCCGGTTTCAGGGTACTGCTCAATCACCTGTACCACGCGGCGGATTTCCGCCTCCAGTGCGCTGCCATTGATGCTGGTCGCATCAAAACCCATTACGCAGGCGCCCATGCGGTCGATCAGCTGGCGCGCTGGGTGGTTGAGGTTGCTGAAAAACTCTGGCTCGGCCAGTGCCACACGCAGCACAGGCACCTGAAGCCGCGCAAACCACACGCGCACGGCTGGCGGGATGCGGTCTTCGGCCAGGATGCTCTGGAACATCAGGGCCACCACTTCGATGATGGCTTTTTCACCGGCCGTCGAGGCTTTTTTCTTGAGTTCGGTCGAGCGTTCGCGCACGGCCCCTGCCAACTGGACCACGGCCGCAGGGCTGTAGTCTTCCATCAGGGTGGCGACACCGCTGTAGTACGTGTCGGCGTGCACACGGTGGGCGGTCAGTGCATGGGCCAGCGCCGCAGACGCTGGTGGGGCATTGACCATGTCGAAGCCGGTGGCGGGCTGTGTGAGCAGCCTGCGCAGTTGCCCCATCACACCGTGGGCGCGCTGGCGGGCGCGTGCCAGCGGAGTCATGCCGGTGGCAAACGCAGTGGGCATTCCGTGCTGCGGGTAGCCCGGTGGGGGCATGCGGGACGGATGCTGGGGCATGGGCCGACCGCCTGGGGGGGGCACCATGCCCCCGCGCGCTGCCGCCATGGCATCCCGGGTCTGGGCCAGGGCCTGGGAGGCCAGGCCTCCGGCCCCGGAGTCGTTGCTCCCACCGCTGCCGGTGATCGCCCCCCCTGCCGTGCGCCGCACGCGGGACTTCAGGTCCGCCTGTGGCGTCACACCCTGTTCCACATAGAACACGTTGACGGCCTGGTACTGTTTCTGAAGCAGGTTTGCCAACTCCCGCTGCAGCGGGTCCACCACGGTCTGCAGGTCGGTGCGGGGCAGTCCGGCCTCCACCCACTGCTCGACCAGCAGCAGGCACACGGCTTCCGGACGGAGGATATCGCTGCTGTCGAGTTCCTGGCCTTCCAGCGACTGGGTGCGCTGGCGCAGTGTGTCGAACTGCTGGCTCACCTGTTCGCTGACCGTCAGGGCCATGCGCGAAGCCAGGATCTTGTTTTCCACCACGTCGTCACTCAACAGTTCGAACTGGGGGTTTGCGCCATTGGCTGCCAGGGCACCCCGGGTGGTGCTGCTGTGGGGGGCCAACGCATCGCGCCAGGCCTTGCCGGTGCGATCTGTCCAGGCTGCGTGGTGCTGTTGGTACCGCATCCAGGCATCGCGGTGCGACTGCATTTCGCGCGCCGTGCCCGTCTGGGTCATCAGCGTTGTCAGGAGGTCCAGGACCGTCTTGTCCAGATCCGGGAGCCCCGCACAGATGCCCTCTACGAACCGCTGGCGCGCCTGGCGGGCCAGGCGGCGCTGCGGAACGGAAGAGGGCGTGGGCTGCATGGGCAGATATTAGCGGGTCAGACGGTGGCTCCGGCATGGGGATCATTCGGATCCCCATCTTTTCTGACGGGCTTGACAAGGTCCTCGCGTTTTACGCCCAGCCACATGGCGATGGCGGCTGCCACGAACACGGACGAGTAGATGCCGAACAGGATGCCGATTGTCAGCGCCAGCGCAAAGTAGTGCAGGCTGGGGCCGCCAAAGAAGAACATCGACAGCACCATGGCCTCGGTCGAAGCGTGGGTGATGATCGTGCGGCTCATCGTGCTCGTGATGGCGTGGTCGATCACCTCGTGGGTGGTCATCTTGCGGTACTTGCGGAAGGCCTCGCGGATCCGGTCGAAGATCACAACCGACTCGTTGACCGAGTATCCCAGCACGGCCAGCACAGCAGCCAGCACCGACAGTGAGAACTCCCACTGAAAGAACGCGAAGAAGCCCAGGATGATCACCACGTCATGCAGGTTGGCGATGATGGCGGCGACCCCGAACTTCCACTCGAAGCGGAAGGCCAGGTAGATCACGATGCCCACGACCACCATGGCCAGCGCCATAAGGCCGCCGTGCACCAGTTCCTCACCCACCTGCGGGCCGACGAACTCGGTGCGGCGCAGCGTGACCTCGGGGTCAGCGGCCTTGAGTGCGCCCAGCACCTGCTCGCTTTGCTGCGCGGATGTGACGCCCTTTTGCACGGGCAGCCGGATCATCACGTCGCGGGCGGTGCCGAAGTTTTGCACCTGCACGTCCGGATAGCCCAGGCCGGAAACCGTCTCGCGGACCTTGGCCAGTTCGGCGGGCTGGCTGTAGGCCACTTCCATGACCGTACCGCCGGTGAACTCCACCGACAGGTGCAGGCCGCGGGTCAGCAGGAAGAACACTGCGAGGGCAAAGGTGATGAAGGAGATCGCGTTGAAGATCAACGCGTGCTTCATGAAGGGGATATCTTTTTTGATGCGGAAGAATTCCATGGCCGTTGTCCTTTAGTTCGTCTTGGCCACGGCGGTGTCGGTATCTGGCTTCCAGACCGTACCGATCGACACGCTCTTGAGCTTCTTCTGGCGGCCGTACCACAGGTTCACCAGGCCCCGCGAGAAGAACACGGCCGAGAACATGCTGGTCAGGATGCCGATGCAATGCACCACGGCAAACCCGCGCACCGGGCCGGAGCCAAAGGCCAGCAGGGCCAGGCCTGCAATCAGCGTCGTCACGTTGGAGTCGAGAATCGTCGCCCAGGCACGCTCGTAGCCCGTATGGATGGCCGCCTGTGGCGATACACCCGAGCGCAGCTCCTCGCGGATGCGTTCATTGATCAGCACGTTCGAGTCAATGGCCACCCCAATCGCGAGGGCCATGGCGGCAATGCCCGGCAATGTGAGTGTGGCTTGCAGCATCGACAGAACCGCCACCAGCAGCAGCACGTTCACGCCCAGCGCAATGCTGGAGAACACGCCAAACAGCATGTAGTAGGCGCACATGAAGATGGCAATCGCGATCAGACCCCAGACCACGCTGTTGATGCCGCGCTCGATGTTGTCGGCGCCCAGGCTGGGGCCGATGGTGAATTCTTCGATGATTTCCATGGGCGCCGCCAGCGAACCGGCGCGCAGCAGCAGCGCGGTGTCGTTGGCTTCGGCCGTGGTCATGCGGCCCGAAATCTGCACGCGCCCACCGCCGATTTCGGTGCGGATCACTGGCGCGGTCACCACTTCGCCCTTGCCTTTTTCAAACAGCACGATGGCCATGCGCTTGCCTACGTTCTCGCGCGTGATGTCCTTGAAGATGCGCGCACCCTTGGCGTCCAGCGTGAGGTTCACAGTGGGTTCCTGCGTCTGGCCGTCAAAGCCCGGCTGGGCATCGGTCAGGTTCTCGCCGGTCAAGATCACCTGCTTCTTGACAATGACCGGCTGGCCGCTGCGTTCCAGATAGCGTTCCGAGCCGAACGGCACGGGGCCACGGCCAGTCTCGGCGGCGCGGGCTTCGGTGCCCTCGTCCACCAGGCGAACTTCCAGCGTGGCGGTGCGGCCCAGGATGTCCTTGGCCTTGGCCGTGTCCTGCACACCGGGCAGCTGCACCACGATGCGGTCCAGACCCTGCTGCTGGATCACGGGCTCGGCCACGCCCAGTTCGTTGATCCGGTTGTGAAGCGTGACCATGTTCTGCTTGAGCGCCTGCTCCTGCACCTTGCGCGTGGCTTCGGGCTTGATGGCAACGCGCAGCTTGAATTCAGTGCCCTCGGGCGTGCTGGTGACCTGGAGGTCGGGGAACTGGTCCGCAATCAGGTTGCGGGCTGCAGTCATCGTGGCTTCGTCGCGCACCTTGATGTCGATGTTCTGCCCTTCGCGGCTGATGCCGCCGTGGCGGATGCTCTTGTCGCGCAGTGCGGTGCGGATGTCGCCTGCGTACGACTCGGCTTTTTTGGTCAAGGCCGCCTGCATGTCCACCTGCAGCATGAAGTGCACGCCGCCGCGCAGGTCCAGGCCCAGGTACATGGGGTTGGCGTGCAGGGATTTGAGCCAGACGGGCGAGCGGGACACCAGGTTCAGCGCCACGATGTACGAGGGATCGTTGGCGTCGGGTACCAGGGCCTTCTGGATCGCGTCCTTGGCCTTGAGCTGCGTGTCGGGCGCATCGAAACGCGCGCGCACCGAGTTGCCTTCCAGTTCCACGAAGTCTGGCGTGACGCCAGCCGCCTTGAGCGCCTCTTCCACCCGCTGCTGCACGGCGGTGTCCACCTTGACGGTGGCTTTGGCCGACGAAACCTGCACGGCAGGTGCCTCGCCGAAGAAATTGGGCAGGGTGTACAACACCCCCACCAGCAGCACGATCACCAGGATCGCGTACTTCCAGACCGGATAACGGTTCATGATCGCGCTCTACTTCAGTTGTCCATGGCGCATCGCGCCAGCCCCCTGCCAGAGATGCCCGGGAACTGGCTTTGACCAGTCCACGGGCATCGTCCCCCTGTTCCCGCGCGCAGCGCGAGAACAGGGGGAAGCGGCGCAGCCGCTCAGGGGGATGTTCATTGATTACTTTACCGAGCCCTTGGGCAGCACCTGAACCACGGCGCTGCGCTGCAGCTGCACTTCCACGCCGCTGGCGATCTCTATGTGCAGGAAACCTTCGGACAGGCGCGTGACCTTGCCGACGATGCCGCCTGCGGTGGCCACTTCATCGCCCTTGGCAATGGCTTCGATCATGGCGCGGTGTTCCTTCTGGCGCTTCATCTGGGGGCGGATCATGACGAAGTACAGCACCACAAACATCAGCACCAGGGGCAGCATGCCCGTGAGCGTGGACATCATGTCGCCGCCGCCAGCGGCTGCTGCGGGTGCGGTTTGGGCAAAAGCGGAAGAAATAAACACGGACTGGACTCCACAACGGATGTTCAAAATTCACACAACCCGCCAGAGGCAAGCGCCATAGCGCCTGTCAGGGCAGAACAGGGCATTGTATGCGGCGCCCCGCCTGTGTCCCCAGGAGGAAGACCCAAGGCGGCAGCGGGTGTTTGCCGCGCCAGGCGGTGCTGGGGATGGATTAACAGTTATTTGGGTAAAAATGGCTGCTAGCGCTTGATGGTTATACATTTATAGCTCATCAATTAATAGCAAAAAGCCCGCGCCGGCGCGGGCTCTCCGCCCCAAACGGCCGCTGCGGGCCGTGTGTCAGGCCGCCTGGCGCCGGGGCTCGGTCGCCTTGCCGCTGCGCCACTGGGCCATCAGGCCGTCCCATTTGGGGCGTGCCGCTTTCAGGTGGCGCTCCTTCACGTGGCCATAGCCCCGGATCTCTTCGGGGATGCGGGCGATCTCCACGGCCAGGGCCAGGTTGTCCGCATTCAGCGTGGCCAGCAGTTCGTCGATGCAGGCGCGGTATTCCACGATCAGCGCGCGCTCCATGCGGCGCTCCTCGGTCTTGCCGAACACGTCCAGCGCCGTGCCGCGCAGACCCTTCATCTTGGCCAGCAGGCCAAAAGCGCTGCGCATCCAGGGGCCGAAGGGCTGCTTGACGAGTTCGCCCTTGTCGTTCTTCTTGGCCGTCATGGGTGGTGCCAGGTGGTGCACCAGCTTGTAGTCGCCTTCGAACATGTTGGCGATCTTGTCCGTGAAAGCCTGGTCGGTGTGCAGGCGCGCCACTTCGTACTCGTCCTTGTACGCCATGAGCTTGAACAGGTAGCGGGCCACGGCTTCGCTCAGGCGGGTGCCGACGTCCAGCCGCGATTCGGTCGCCTTCACCTTCTCGACAAACGCGTGGTACTCGGCCGCGTAGGCCGCGTTCTGGTAGCCAGTGAGGAATTCGACACGCTTGGCGATCATCTCGGTCAGCGAGGGCTTCTTCACAAACTGGATCACCTGAGCAGCCTGGAACAGCGCCTGCACCGACGCCAGATCGTGCGCGCAGCGGCGGCCCCATTCAAACGCAGCCTTGTTGTTGTCCACCTGCACGCCGTTGAGTTCCATGGCGCGCATCAGCGATGCCAGCGTGAGCGGCACGCGGCCCTTTTGCCAGGCGTAGCCCAGCATCAGTGGGTTGGTGTAGATGCTGTCGCCCAGCAGCTGGGTGGCCACCTGCTCAGCATCGAAGCTGCCCACACCGCCTGCGCCGACCGCCGCGGCAATCGCGCTGTCGCAATTGGCGCCGGGGAACTGCCAGTCCGGGTTGGTCACAAACGCCGCCGTGGGCGTGCCGTGCGTGTTGAGCGCGACAAAGGTACGGCCGGGCTGCATCACTGCCAGCGTGTACTTGTGGGCCGCCACGATGGAATCGCAGCCAATCACCAGGTCCGCCTTGGCCGTATCGACCTTGGTGGTGTAGATGGCTTCGGGGCGGTTGGCGATCTGGATGTGGCTCCAGGTGGCGCCACCCTTTTGCGCCAGGCCGCCAGCGTCCTGCGTGATGACGCCCTTGCCATCCAGGTGCGCCGCCATGCCCAGCAGCGAGCCGATGGTGATCACGCCCGTGCCGCCCACGCCGCCGACCACGATGCCCCAGGCCGCTTCCGCCACCGGCAGCACGGGTTCAGGAATGGACGGCAGCGCCGACAGGTCGCCTTTCTTTTCCTTCTTGGGCTTCTTGAGCTTGCCGCCCTCCACCGTGACGAAACTGGGGCAGAAGCCGTTCACGCACGAGTAGTCCTTGTTGCAGGTGCTCTGGTTGATGCGGCGCTTGCGGCCAAATTCGGTCTCCACGGGCTCGACGGAGAGGCAGTTGGACTTGGTCGAGCAGTCGCCACAGCCCTCGCACACCAGCTCGTTGATGACCACGGTCTTGTCGGGCGTGGCCAGCGTGCCGCGCTTCCTGCGGCGGCGCTTCTCCGTCGCGCAGGTCTGGTCGTAGATGATGACCGTGCAGCCCTTGATCTCGCGGAACTGGCGCTGCAGCGTGTCGAGCTCGTCGCGGTGGTGCACCGTCACGCCCTCGGCCAACGGTACGCCGTCGTACTTCTGCGGCTCGTCAGTCACGATGATGAGCTTGACCACGCCCTCGGACTTCAGGCTGTTCATGATCTGCAGCACCGAGTGGCCTTCAGGCCGCTCGCCCACCTGCTGGCCGCCGGTCATGGCCACGGCGTCGTTGTAGAGCACCTTATAGGTGATGCTGGTGCCGGCCGCAATGCTCTGGCGGATGGCCAGCAGCCCGCTGTGGAAGTAGGTACCGTCGCCCAGGTTGGCGAACACATGCTGGTCGGTGGTGAACGGCGCCTGGCCCACCCAGGTCACGCCCTCGCCGCCCATCTGCGTGAAGGTGCTGGTGTTGCGGTCGGGCATCCAGTTGGCCATGTAGTGGCAGCCAATGCCGGCCACGGCGCGCGAGCCCTCGGGCACGCGGGTGCTGGTGTTGTGCGGGCAGCCGCTGCAGAACCACGGGGCGCGTTCGCCCGTGTCCACCTTCAGCTCCGTCATCGCGCGCTCGCTGGCCTCGATGACGGCAATGCGCGAATCCATGCGCGCGATGATGTCGCTCGACACGCCCAGCTTCTTCAGGCGCTTGGCAATCGCCTTGGCGATGATGGCGGGGGTCAGGTCGGCCTTGGCGCGCAGCAGCCAGTTCTGACTGGGGTTGGGCATGGACCATTCGCCGCCCGTCGCATCGCCCTCGGGCTCGTCGAACTTGCCCAGCACATTGGGGCGCACGTCGGCGCGCCAGTTGTACAGTTCTTCTTTTAGCTGGTATTCGATGACCTGGCGTTTTTCTTCCACCACCAGGATCTCCTGCAGGCCCTGCGCAAAGTCGCGCGTGATGGTCGCTTCGAGCGGCCACACCACGTTGACCTTGTGCACGCGGATGCCCAGCTGGCGGCAGGTGTCGTCATCGAGGCCCAGGTCCACCAGCGCCTGGCGCGTGTCGTTGTAGGCCTTGCCGCTGGCGATGATGCCGAAGCGGTCGTTCTTGCCTTCGATGACGTTGTAGTTGAGCTTGTTGGCGCGGATGTACGCCAGGGCCGCGTACCACTTGTAGTCCATGAGACGCGCTTCCTGCTCCAGCGGTGCGTCGGGCCAGCGGATGTGCAGGCCGCCGGGCGGCATCACGAAGTCCTCGGGCATCACGATCTTCACGCGGTCCGGGTCGATGTTGATGCTGCTCGAAGACTCCACCACCTCCTGGATGGTCTTCATGCCCGACCACACGCCCGAGAAACGGCTCATGGCAAAGGCGTGCAGGCCCATGTCCAGGATTTCCTGCACGCTGCTCGGGAAAAACACCGGCGTGCCGCAGGCCTTGAAGATGTGGTCGCTCTGGTGCGCGGCCGTGCTGCTCTTGCTGATGTGGTCGTCGCCCGCAATGGCGATCACGCCGCCATGCTTGGCGGTGCCGGCCATGTTGGCATGCTTGAACACGTCCGAGCAGCGGTCCACGCCCGGGCCCTTGCCGTACCAGATGCCGAAGACGCCGTCGAACTTCTTGCTCTGCGGGTACAGGTCCAGCTGCTGCGTGCCCCACACGGCCGTGGCGCCCAGTTCTTCGTTCACACCGGGCTGGAAGACGATGTTGTTGGCCGCCAGGTGCTTCTTGGCCGCCCACAGCGCCTGGTCATACGTGCCCAGCGGGGAGCCCCGGTAGCCGCTGATGAAACCCGCCGTATTCAGCCCCGCCACCGCATCGCGCTGGCGCTGCAGCATGGGCAGGCGCACCAGGGCCTGCACCCCGCTCATGAAGGCCCGGCCGTGGTCCAGGGAATACTTGTCGTCAAGCGTGACGGTTTCCAGCGCCTTGCGGACGGATTCTGGGAGTGGGGCATTCATGGCTATGTCTCCAATGGCTTTTTTGTGGGGTCCGCGCCTTGTGGGCCGGTGGGGGGCAGAGTCCATCCGCCCGTTTAGGGCCGCGACTCCAGTGTGGAGAGAAGTGTATGTCTGCGCCGCTGATATGTCTTTGCGTTCTGTGCCGTGTTTAGGCTATTCTGAGAAAGGATCTTTCTCATTGCAGTCATTTTGTGAACACTCTCGACAAATTCGATATCGCCATCCTCAACGAACTGCAGGCTGACGCCCGCCTGACGAACGCCGAGCTGGCCCAGCGCGTGGGCCTGTCGGCCGCGCCCTGCTGGCGCCGCGTGCGGGCGCTGGAAGAGCAAGGCTTCATCAAGGGCTACCGCGCCGAGATCGACCGGCACAAGATTGGCCTGGGGGTGCTGGCCTTTGTGCGGCTCGATGCCGACCGCAGCACGGGCAACCTCACGCGCAAGATGGAAGAGGCCATCCGCCAGATCCCCGAGGTCGTGTCGTGTCACTACATCAGCGGCACCGGCACCTTCGAGCTGCAGGTGGTGGCGCGTGACCTGGACAGCTTTTCGCAGTTTGCGCGCGATGTGCTGCTGAACCTGCCCAATGTGAAAGACATGCACACCAGCTTCTCGCTGGGCGAGGTGAAGGCCAGCGGGGCGCTGCCGCTCACGCACCTGGCGCGGGCCAAAGGGTGATTGCTGTTGAATTAATAGCTGACAGGGCTTAATGGACGGGCGGAGAGGCCTGGTTTTTGCCTCAAATCCGGGCAGCACAAGCCCCCGCCCCGGGGCGAGGGGCTCGATGTGGCTGGGCGCCCTGCAAGGTAACAAGGCGTTAGGGCGTGGTTCCTGCGCAGGGTGTGCTGTATAAGCCTGCGGAACCACAGCGGGGCTGCCAAGCTGCCGCACGCACCCTCTCCGTCACCCGCCTGCAAGGCCCCGCACTTTGTGTCTCTGACCTGGGTGTGTGTCCGCGAGCTGGGGGCGCGAGCGGTTGCCGGTGGGTCTACCAATACGACGGCTCCTTTCGCGCACAGCCCCATGGCCTGTCGACCGGAGCCCAAAAAAGAGGGCGAGGGCGGCATGATCATCTGGGGCATTTTCTGGGGCGCGGTGCTGGGCTCGTGGTTCGGCGGCTACGGCGACTTCGGGCCGTTTGTGGGCGGCATTCTGGGCTTTTTCGCCGGGCTGTCGCTGCGCTGGGCGATCCGCTCTGCCATCCGCACCGAGCTGCAGGCGCACGCCACCAAGGCCACTGCCCAGCCCACGCGGGCACCGCAGGCGGCGGCGGTTGCCGAAGACCAGCCTGTGGCGGCAGCGCCCGTGCCGCAACGGCCTGTGCCACACGCACCCCCTCGAGCTGGCCGTGCTCGCGGCCAAGAGCTGGCTCCTGGGCGGCAACACCATCGTGCGTGTGGGCCTGGTGATCCTTTTCATCGGCCTGTCTTTCCTCGCACGCTACGCCGCCTCGGCCGGGCTGCTGCCTGTTGAATTCCGCCTGGCGGCGGTTGCCGCGGTAGGCATTGCGCTGCTGGGGGTGGGGTTCCGCAAGCGCACCGACAAGCCCGGTTTTGCGCTGGCCCTGCAGGGCGGCGGCGTGGCGGTTATGCACCTCACCGTGTTTGCGGCTTTCCGGCTCTATGGGCTGCTGCCGCCGCTCTGGGCCTTCGGGCTGATGATCGCGGTCTGCGCGGCCAGCTGTGCGCTGGCGCTGCTGCAGGATTCGCGCGCGCTCGCGGTGGCGGCGTTCGCCGGCGGCTTCGCTGCGCCCATCCTGCTGTCCACAGGCCAGGGCAGCCACGTGGGCCTGTTCAGCTACTACACCCTGCTCAACCTGGCGATTCTCTTCATCGCCCACAAGCGCTCCTGGCGCGTGCTCAACGTGGTGGGTTTTGTCGCCACCTTTGGCGTGGCCACGGCCTGGGGGGCGCTCAAATATGTACCCGATCACTACGCCAGCACGCAGCCCTTCCTCGCGGGTTTTGTGCTGATCTACCTCGCCACGGCCATCCTCTATGCGCGCAACACGCCCACGAAATTGGGCAAGACGGTGGACAGCATGCTGGTCTTCGGCACGCCGCTGGTGGGCTTTGGGCTGCAGGCCGGGCTGGTGCAGCCGTTTGAGCTGGGCGCGGCCTTCTCGGCGCTGGCCTTTGCGGCGGTCTACCTGCTGACCGCGACCATGCTGGCGCGCCGCGCGCAAGCCAGCTGGCGCCTGCTCACCGAGTGTTTTATCGCCATCGGCGTGGGTTTTGCCACGCTGGCCGTGCCGCTGGCGCTGGATGCGCAGTGGACCTCGGCAGTGTGGGCGCTCGAAGGCGCGGGCGCCTTCTGGGTCGGCATGCGCCAGGCGCGCTGGATGCCGCGTGCCTTTGGCCTGGTGCTGCAGGTCGTGGCCATGCTGGCGTTCATGGGTGGCGTGGACAGCGGGGGCCTGCAGGTCTCGCCCCTGCCGCTGGCCAACCCGGCCTTCCTGGGCGCGATGCTGATTGCGTTGCCCGCGCTGCTGCTGGCCTGGTGGCTGCGCCAGCCGCTGCCCCACAGCGGTTCGGCCTGGGCCCAGGGCTATGCCAGGGTGGAGGTGCTGTTGCCCAACCCGGCCTACCTCTACGGCTTTGTCTTCTGGTGCCTGGCCTGGTGGCTGGAGATCACGCGCAGCGTGCCCGCCACCGAGGCGAATCAGTGGCCCGTCCCGGTGTTCTCGGACCGCGTTGCCGAACTGCTGGGCATGCTGGCCGTGGTGCTCAGTGCAGCTCTGTCGATGCTGCTGGGCCTGCGCACACACTGGGCCGTGGCCACCTGGCCTGCGCGCGCCACCATCGGCGTGCTGGCGCTGGGGTGGGTGGCGCAGGTGGTGGACGGCCACCGCGTGTTGACCACGCCCGCCTGGGCCGTGTGGCCCATCGTGCTGGCGCTGCATGGGTGGATGCTGTGGCAGACCGATCGCTTGCAGGCGGCGGACGCTGGGGGTCCGTCCGCCCAAAGCGCGCCGCGCTTCGGCTGGTTCCACGCCGCCACGGCCTGGTTGGTGACGTTGCTGCTGGCCGACTGCCTCTGGTCCGGCATCGGCAAGGCCGAGCTGTGGCGAACCTCGTGGGCCGGTGTGGTCCTGCTGGTCAGCGCGATTGCGGTGCTGATGCTGCTCGCGCTGTGGGCGGGCCGTGGCAACCAGCCAGCGGCACGCGCGGCGCTGCCCTGGCCGCTGAACCCCCATGCCGAGGCTTACTACTGGTTGGCGGCCCTGCCCCTTGCGGTGCTGGTGTTCGGGGGCGCGCTGCTGGCCGCCGTGCATTCGTCCGGCCACACCGCGCCGCTGCCTTACATCCCTTTGCTCAACCCCACCGACCTCACGCTTGCGCTCGCGCTGGGCAGCCTGGTGTTCTGGCGGCGGGTGCTGCTCGCAGCACTGCCGCCCCCGGCCCGCTCGGGCGGGGTCACCGGGCGCCATGCGCTGGTGGCCTTGGCGCTGCTCGCCTTCATCGTGATCAACACCGTGTGGCTGCGCGTGGCCCACCACTTCTTTGGCGTGCGCTGGGATGCGTCGGCGCTGTTCAACAGCTTTGTGGTGCAGACGGGCTACGCCATCCTGTGGACGCTGCTGGCGCTCAGCATGATGGTGCTGGCGCACCGCCGCGCGCAGCGGCCGCTGTGGCTGGTGGGCGCGGGCCTGCTGGGCGTGGTGGTGGTCAAGCTGCTGGTGATCGATTTGTCCAACGCGGGTGGTGCCGAACGCATCATTGCCTTCATCGCCGTGGGTGTGCTGATGCTGGTGGTGGGCTACTTTGCGCCTCTACCTCCGAAGTCGCCACCCAAGGCGGCCGCCCCTGCGGAGCCTGCCGCGCCACCGCTGGCGCCATCGCAACCAGAAGCACTGCCATGAAAAAGCCTGTCGCCCTGAACCTGCCTCTGGTGCTGGCCGCTGCTGCCCTGTCCCTGTGCGCCGGTGTGGCCCAGGCTGCGGCGGATGCCAACAGCCCTGCGGCCTACGCCATCCGCATTCCCGTGACGCTCGCGGCCGATGCGCCGCTGCAGCGTGTGATGCTGCCTGCCGAGGCGCTGGTGCGCCTGCAAAGCCCGGGCTATGCCGATGTGCGCCTCTTCAGCGGCGCGGGCCAGCCCGTGCCCATGGCGCTGGCCGGTGTGGTGGCGGCCAGCGCGCCCGAGGAGTCGGTGAGCTTGCCCGCCTATCCCATCCTGGGCGCCGCCAGCACGGGTACCGCGGGGCTGGAAGGCCTGTCGCTGCGCATCGAGGAGCGCCAGGGCCAGCGTGTGGTGCAGATCGACACTGCCGCCACGACCACCACGGCAGGCCCTGCCACTCCGCAAGCCGTGCTTGGCGCGTTGCTCGACGCGCGCAATGTGCAGTTGCCCGTGGCCCGCATGGCCCTGGACGTGGATCTGCCAGCGGGTCAGCCCGTGACGTTCCGGGTGCAGGCCAGCAAGGACCTCAAACATTGGCAGCCACTGGCCGAGACCGTGCTCTACCGTGCCGACGCGGCAGCGGCGCCCACGGCACCAGGCCGCCTGGGCAACGAGCAGATCGACCTGCAGCGCGCCGACCTGAAGGGCCACTACCTGCGCGTGACCTGGGGCGACGCCGCCGTGACCCTGCGCGGCGCCACGCTGGCCACCTCGCGCAGCACGGGCCCGCGCGAGCGCGTCAGCGCCAGCATGGCCACGCCCGCCCTGTCCAACCCGCGCGAGCTGGTGTTTGCGCTGCCGTTTGCCACACCGGTCGCCGCGCTCGCCATCACGCCGCCCGGCAGCAATGTGCTGATTCCCGTGCGCGTGCTGGGCCGCAACCACCGCGAGCAGCCCTGGTCGCCACTGGCCAGTGCCGTGGTCTACAAGATGGCCACCGGCGGCAAGGAACAGGCCAGCGGGCCCGTGGAGCTGGGCGGCGCCTCGGTGCGCGAGATCAAGATCGAAGCCGACCCCAAGACCCCCGGTTTTGCTGCCGCGCCCGCTTTGGCGCTGCAGTTCGAGCCTGCGCAGCTGGTGTTCCTGGCCAGCGGGCAGGGGCCCTTCACGCTGGCGGCCGGGCTGCCCGGGGCCACGGCGGCGGCCAGCGCCTTCCTGCCCCTGGCCAGCCTGGTGCCGGGCTACCAGCCCGCGCAGGAGAACACCCTGCCCGTGGCGCTGGCCGATGTAGCCCGGGCCGACATCACCGGCGGCAAGCCCGCAGACGGCGCGCTGGTGCCCGCTGCGGCGACCAGCGGCGGCATCTCCACGCGCAGCGCCGTGTTGTCGGGCGTGCTGCTGGCGGGCGTGGCGGCACTTGGGCTCATGGCCTGGCTGTTGCTGCGGCAAACCAAACAGGCGGGCCACCAGGCCCCTGCTGCGCCGACCGATGCGGCGTGACGAGACGTGAAAAGGCGCGAAGTTTGGCGCAGGCCCGCAGTGGGCTATTTGGCGCTGAGCCACCACAGCCACGCCAACCGTCGCACAATGCGCAGACATGCCGCCATTGCCGTCCCACGAAAGCACGCGCAGCGTTGCGCCCTCGCCCTCCCCTGATGCCTCGGACCTGAGCCCGGGCGCCCCGCCGCAAAGCGATGCGGCTGCAGACCGTGCCGCGCGTGCGGATCTGGCGCATGGCACCGAAGAGTCCGTCGCCGCCCAGTTGGGGGACAGCGCGGCGCTGAACCAGGTGGCTTCGCTCTCACCGTTTGCGCCCTTGTCGGTGCCCGTGTTCCGCATGCTGTGGCTCACCTGGGTGGCGGCCAACACCTGCATGTGGATGAACGACGTGGCGGCCGCCTGGCTCATGACCACGCTCACCACCTCGCCCGTGCTGGTGGCGCTGGTGCAGACCGCTTCCACGCTGCCGGTATTCCTGCTCG
Source organism: Acidovorax facilis (assembly GCF_023913775.1). Lineage (GTDB taxonomy): Bacteria > Pseudomonadota > Gammaproteobacteria > Burkholderiales > Burkholderiaceae_C > Acidovorax > Acidovorax facilis. The sequence goes on along the minus strand of NZ_JAMXAX010000030.1, from coordinate 4,808 downwards.
GCCTGCCCAGCGGCGCGCTGGCCGACATCCTGGACCGGCGCCGCTACTTCATCGCCACGCAGTTCTGGGTGGCGGCCGTGGCGCTGGTGCTGTGCGTGGCCATCCTGGCCGGGGGCATGACGGCGCCGCTGCTGCTGGCGCTCACCTTTGCCAACGGCATTGGCCTGGCCATGCGCTGGCCGGTGTTTGCGGCCATCGTGCCCGAGCTGGTCAGCCGCCCGCAGCTGCCCGCCGCGCTGGCGCTCAACGGCGTGGCCATGAACGCCTCGCGCATCATCGGCCCGCTGCTGGCGGGCGCCATCATCGCCAGCGCCGGTAGTGCCTGGGTGTTTGTGCTCAATGCTGTGCTGTCCATCCTCTCGGGCCTGGTCATCATGCGCTGGAAGCGGGTGCATACGCCTAGCCCGCTGGGCCGCGAGCGTCTGACCAGCGCCATGCGCGTGGGCCTGCAGTTCGTGCGCCAGTCGCCGCGCATGCGGGCCGTGCTGTGGCGCATCTCCATCTTCTTTCTGCACGCCACCGCGCTGCTGGCCCTGCTGCCGCTGCTGGCCAAAGGGCTCGAAGGCGGCGGCGCGGGCACCTTCACGCTGCTGCTGGCCAGCATGGGCGCGGGCGCCATCACGGCGGCCATGTTCTTGCCGCGCCTGCGCCAGGCCATGGCGCGCGATGTGCTGGTGATACGCGGCACGGCGCTGCAGGCCGCCGCCACGGGCGTGATGGCCGTGGCGCCCAATGTGTACGTGGCCGTGCCCGCGATGTTCGTGGCGGGCATGGCGTGGATCACCACGGCCAACTCGCTGTCGGTGTCGGCCCAGCTCGCGCTGCCCAACTGGGTGCGCGCGCGCGGCATGTCCATCTACCAGATGTCCATCATGGGCTCCACCGCGCTGGGCGCCGCCGTGTGGGGCCAGGTGGCCACGGTTACCGATGTGCATGTGAGCCTGGGCATTGCCGCCGCCACCGGCGTGGTGGCCATGCTGCTGGTGCAGCGCCTGGTGGCCGACCGCAGCATGGAGGAGGACCTGAGCCCCTCGCGCGCCTTCAAGGCGCCCGTGGCCGACACACCGCCCGGATCGGGGCACCTGGTGGTCACCATCGAATACTTCGTCGACCCGGCCCGTGCCGTCGAATTCCGCGCCGTGATGCAGGAAAGCCGCCGCAGCCGCTTGCGCCAGGGCGCCCTGGGCTGGCAACTGCTGCACGACATCAGCCAGCCCGCGCGCTATGTGGAGCGCATCGAGGACGAGTCGTGGACGGAGCACCTGCGCCGCTTTGACCGCGTGACGGCCTCGGACGTGGCGCTGCGCGACCGCAAGCTGGCGTTTCATGTGGGCGATGCGCCGCCCCGGGTGACGCGCTGGGCGGTGGAGCAATGAGGGGCCTCCCCGGGTAGCTATAAATCACCCGCGCATGCCGCTGGTGCAGACAATGCGGTAGCCCGAAAAAAAGGGAACACACGATGGTGTTCCCTTTCAATAGGAGCGTGCAACGCCCCGAAGCCAATGAGCGGCTGTTGGATCAGTCGGGCGAACCGGCCCAGATATCGGAACGCAAGCCCGCATCTGCGCCCACGGCTGCAGACTTCGCGCTCGCCGCCTTTGCCGTGACGTCGGTCACGGAGATCGCCACCGGACGAAGCGCATCGCCGCCGGAAACTTCACGCGAAGTCACACAAAACCATTCGCCTGGAATCGCCGCGACCACTGTGCCAGCATCACTTTCGCGCCCTGGGTTGCGGCCCAGCCATCCTGCAGTATTCGTCCGGATGGGTTTGCCGCTAGCGTCGATAGATGTGGAATTCCAGTCGTCGTTACTCCCGGTGGAGTTGTCGCTGAATCGGATCACCAGCGTGGGGTTGGAATCGGCAGCCATGCCTTCTGCTAGGACGACGAACACTTTGCTGCCGTCCGGCAACGTTTTCCCACCTGCGCCCACAATCGTGCACGCCGCTGTCAGCGTGTTCTGCGATTGCACCGCAATCGTGCTGATGTTGAGCAGCTCTGCATGCACACCCGTGGCCATCGCCAGGCCCAAGCTCATTCCCAAAACACTCTTCAAAATACCTTGTCGCATGGTGCGATCCTCTCTTTGTGAACAACAAACACGATCTGCGCCAAGGCACAGACCTTCCTCCCTGTCTTCGGCTCCAGAACAGAACATCTGCCCTTGCCATGCCGACACATGGCCTGGCAGGTTCCGCGCCCTTGCACGCCATGTGTTGGCCTGCACGCAGGGCGTTGGACTGTGCAGCGTTTTGGTCCGTACGTACCTTCACGCCGCTGTCAAAAGCGGCGGCTTTGTGCCATCCGTGCGCTTCGCGCACTGCTTGGCCGGCTGAAGGGTTACCGCGGCGATAGGCCTTTGGTCGCCCAGAGAGCCACTACCTGCCGAAGACGAGCGCAGATTCTCAAGGGCCAATCTGGTATTGGTGCCGTTGACTTTGTAGTCATCTGTAAATGCACTTGGCCCGCAGGTATGGCCATTCACAGGAGGGTTTGCAACCTCCGCACGCGCGTCGATGCGGGGGCGGCGTTCCTTCGCTCCGCGAGTGCCTCTTACAACGCGTCACAAAAACCCCATCGGTTTCACCATCCTCCTCCGGGGCACGGGGGGCTGGCGATTGCTGCATGCATCAGCCAGTCCGCGCGGTTTGTGGAACGCATCCGGGACGGAGCCTGGACGGAACACCTGCTGCGCTTTGATCGGGTGATGGCGGTTTGACGTGGCGCAGCGGGGCCGTACGCTGGGGCTTTATGGGGGATGCGCCGCCGAGGGGGACAAGGTGGGCGTTGGCACCCTGGGCTGGGTTTTCGTGCGATTTGAGATGTTTTTGGTCGCTAGCGCCTGTGGTGTAAGTGCTATAAGCTATAAATTTTGTAGCATTGTGGCTCGTATCACCCCGCCCCTCGGGCTGAACGCTCCCGGCCAGTGCGACTCGGTTGAAAATCCCGGCCCATGACCTTCATTTTTCAGATGCTCTACCAAGTGCATCCGCTGCTTCCACTCGCGTATTTGATCGTGCTGGGGAACGGGGTTCTCGCCCCCGCTATCTATTGCGCCGCGCGCGGTATCCCGTATGACATCACGAAGATCTGGTCGTTGGCCAAGCACGGCCAGATCGGCGCGAGATATACCGTGATCTCGTGGGCCGCATTTGCCGCAGCGTCGGTCTTGGTTCTTGTTCTGTATGGGGTGAGATGAACCTATGAAACTCCTCGCGCGCTTCCGCCTGCTGCTTTCTTTCCTGTGTATCGTCCCCTGCGTCCACGCTGCCCCCGACCCAGCCCTGCTTGGCTGCTGGCGCGCCGCCAAAATCGTGTTGACCACCCCCGATGGCGAAAAGGCCGAAGACACCTCCGGCCGCTGCACCCTGCAGTTCAAAGAGGATCAGTTCGAATCGACCTGCAAGACCGCCAGCGGGACGGCCACTACCAAGTACCGTTACCAGGTCGTCCGCCCCCAGGTGTATGCGGCCACCATGGCGGGCAGCACTTTCAGGACGGAGATGGTGGGCTCGACGCGCGAGTACGAGTACCACATCACGGGCGATCAACTGCGCACTGTGACCGTGCCCCCGGCCATGGCGTTCGCGGCGGCGGCTGCGGCCCAGCGGGTGGAAACCGAAGCGGCAAGGGCGCCGTGCCCGTGAACCCGGCGGCCAACCACTGGGCGTAGGTTCGCAGAGGGGTTGAGAGTTTGCTATCAATTTAATAGCAATTAGCGCTTGCTGAATAAGCGCTGGCGGCCAAAATCATCCAACAATCATCGGGGCCACAACGCCCACAGCCGCAGGTTCTGCTTCAGGCGCCCGGCGATGTCGCCCGCTTCCGGGCCCCAGCCTGTGAAGAAGTCTGCACGCACCGCGCCCAGGATGGCGCTGCCCGTGTCCTGCGCCAGCACCATGCGGTTGAGCTGTACCTGCGGGCCGCTGGAGGCCAGCCAGACGGGCGTGCCGTACGGGATGCTCTGGCGGTCGACGGCAATCGATCGGCCGGGCGTGAGCGGCACGCCCTGGGCGCCGCGCGGGCCGAAGCCTGCGTCCAGCGGGTTCAGGGGCTCCTCGCGGAAGAACACGTAGCGTGGGTTGGTCCACATCAGCTCGTTGGTGCGCTGGGGGTTGGCGGCCAGCCAGGCTCGGATGCCGGGCCAGGTGGCGTCGCGGGTGTAGCCCTGGTCGAGCAGCCAGCGGCCGATGCTATGGTAGGGCTGGTCGTTGGTGCCCGCGTAAGCCACGCGGACCAGCGACACCGTGCCGTCTGCCTCGGCGATGCGCAGGCGGCCCGAGCCTTGGATGTGCAGCACCATCGATTCCACCGGGTCGCGCAGCCAGGCAATGGCGCGGCCTTGCAGGGCGGCCTGCGCTTCCGGCAGGGTCTCGATCTGCTGGCGCGTGTACCAGGGCTTGCGGGCCCCAAGGCTGGTCGGTACGCGGTAAATGGGCACGGTAAACCCATTGCCTGGCTGGCGGGTTGCCTCCATCATCGGCTCGTAGTACGCGGTGAGCAGGCCTTCGGGATTGCCGTCGGTTGCTTCAACGCGGTAGGGCTGCAGGCGGGCGATGAGCCAGGCGCGTTGCTCGTCGGCGGTGGCAATGCTCAGCTGGCGCACTTCGCTGCACAGCGCGGTGAAGGGGGGCTGGGGGCGTTCGCAGCTCTTGATCCAGGCGTTCCAGGCCTCGTGCAACGCATCGTCGGCAAAGCCCGGCAGCTCGGCCCAGCGCACGGGAATCCAGCGACTTTTGGGCTGTGACATCGGTGGCGGCAGCGGGCCGATGTCGCCGGGCAGCACCACGGTGCTGGGCGGTGGTG